>NZ_CP094473.1:2467810-2776287 GCF_023347535.1 Faecalibacterium sp. HTF-F | reverse complement strand
AAAACATCCACTCCGTTAAAGTTTTCAACAATGCTGCTGATACCAGGTTAGTATACCACAAAAATGGCTGTGCGTCCATATTTCTATAATGTAATTTATAATACATAAGAAAAGCCCCTGCAGGGCCGTTGTGTCCGGGGCAAAACCGGGCCACAATATCTTGTGGCAATAGAGTTTTCCACGGCAAAATGGTGAAAAAGTTGAAAATCTTTTCACAGAAAAATCCGCAAAAAGTTTGCGGAAAAGCGAAAAAAATGCTTGACAGAACGCCATACTATGCGATATACTGTTGAATTGCAAGCCTGTCCCCAAATCTGGGACCGCATCAGACCCCATACCGGGGATAAGTTTTTACGGAGGATACAACCATGAAGAGAACTTTTCAGCCCAAGAAGCGTCAGCGCAAGGAAGTTCATGGCTTTCTGACCCGCATGAGCACCAAGAACGGCCGCAAGGTCATCAATGCTCGCCGTGCAAAGGGCCGCAAGAGCCTGACTGTCTGATCTCTGCCTTTATGACGGGATCCGGCGCAGAAATGAATATGCGCACAAAAGACCGCTGATACTGGATTGGCGGTCTTATTTTTTTTTTGAGAAACGGAAAACTGCCGGATTCTTGAAAGAATTTTTGTAAAAATGCCCGCATGGGCTTTCAAAGTAGAAAAATTTTTGATATACTGGCTGAAGAATGCACCTTCCGGGTGCGTTCCCAGTCACGGAAAGGAGGCGCGGAATCATGCGCTATCGTCCCATCCGCCGCAACAGCGAGTTTGGCAGAGTGTATGCCCGCGGCAAGTCCTACGTGAACCCGGCCCTTGTGATGTACGTGCTGAAGACCCGCGGCAAAAAGACCCGCGTGGGCCTGACCGCCACCAAAAAGATCGGCCACGCCGTGCAGCGCAACCGGGCCCGCCGCGTAATGAAGGCGGCCATCGACGAACATCTGGATTACAACATCGGCGGCTATGATCTGGTCTTCGTGGCCCGGGGCATGACCCCGCGGCTGAAGAGCTGGCAGCTGAGCAGCGTAGTGGCAAAGCTGTTCGCACAGGCCGGTTTGCCCGATAAGGCCAAGCGTCCGGATGCACCGCCGCCCGCCACAGTGCCCCCGGCACGCAGGGCAAAGGCGGAAAAGGCGGAGCCCACCGCATGACAGGGCTGCAAAACGCCTGCAGGAAGGCGCTGTGCGGGCTGATCCGGGTGTATCAGTACACCCTGAGCCCGTGGATCGGCCGTAGCTGCCGTTTTACGCCCAGCTGCAGCAACTACACCATGCAGGCCATCATGACCCATGGGTGCATCAAAGGCATCCTGCTGGGGACATGGCGCATCGCCCGGTGCAATCCCCTCGGCAAATGGGGCTACGACCCGGTGCCGGAGCCGGGCCGCTGGCAGAACCCTGCCCGCCGCCTGCAGCCCGCAAAGCTGTTTTCCACACGGCACAGGCAAAAGGTGGAAAAATAGAGACTTCCTGCGCAGAGCGTAGTCGCGTGTTTAAAGTTTCATGGTTTTTGCAAAATGCAGCACCGCCGGGTATGTTCTCTTTTGCGTGCCAAAAGAGAACCAGAAAAGCACCCGCTACTTTCGAGGCGCGGGAGGCACGAACTAGGGGCTGCTCGCCCCTAGTAACCCCAAAGCTGTTGGGCTCCATACAAAAAATCCAAGCCGCTGCGCTAGAGGATTTTTTGTGTTCCGCCGGTTTTAAGTCGCTGCGCGACGAAACGTAAGGGCAACAGCATGTTTTCATGCTGACGTGAATGCTCCCGCAGGGAGCCAGCGGCAGCAAATGCTGTTTTTCGTTACGACCTTTCCCGTGAAAATGCGTTTGGAGCGGCCCACAGGCCGCGACAAACGCAAATATAAAATAATTTTTCCGCTGAATATGCCCAGAGCAACGCGGAGGGCATTTTAGATCATAAAGCTTCTTGTGACGCGGTGCACTGTGGGCAGCGTGTCCTACGATAAAAAATAACAAGTCCCGTGCCACAGACGGGGCAGAATGGACAAAGGTATGAACTTCTTTTACATCCTGAGCGGTCCTCTCGGCTATGTCATGGAGTGGATCTACAAGCTGCTCCCGAGCTATGGCTGGGACATCATCATCTTCACGCTGCTCATCAACATCGTCAAGATCCCTCTGCAGCTGAGCCAGCAGAAGAGCATGGCTAAAATGTCGGCCTTCCAGCCCATGATGATGGAGATCCAGAACAAGTACAAGGACAAGCCTGAAAAGCAGCAGGAAGAAATGCTCAAGCTGCAGCAGAACTACGGCTATAACCCCACCGCAGGCTGTGTGCCCATGCTGCTGAACTTCCTGGTCATGTTTGGCGTTATCGGCGTCGTGTACAATCCGCTGGAGCGCATCTTCCACATCAGCGCTGCTGCCCTGACCGCTGCCGGTGAGGCCCTGACTGCCTCCGGTGTCGCCTTTACCGCCATCACCCGCGATACCACCATTATTTCTCAGCTGGTGGCAGGCAACAGCAGTCTGGCTGCCTGCTTTACCCCGGAGCAGATCGCGACTGTCACCGAGTTCAGCCGTCATATGACCTTCCTCGGCATCGACCTGACCCGCGTGCCCAAGCTGGGCCTGTCGCTGGACATCGTGCTGCCGCTGCTGTCGGTCATCACCATGCTCCTGTCCACCCACATCAGCATGAAGGCCAGCGGCCAGCAGATGCAGGGCAGCATGAAGGTGACCATGTATATGATGCCGCTGATGTACCTGTTCTTCTGCTTCACCTATCCTCTGGCATTCTCTCTGTACTACGTCATTTCCAACATCGTGATGACCGCGCAGACCCAGGTCATGCGCAAGGTGTACGACCCCGATAAGATGCGCAAGGAGATCGAAGCGCAGATCGCAGAAAAGAAAAAGCAGGAAAAGCGCGGTGTGAAGAACACCACCGTCAAGGTCACCGATCCCAAGACCGGCGAGACCACGGAAAAGAACCTTTCCGCCAGCGAGATGAACAAGCGCCGGCTGGAGTATGCCCGCAAGCTGGACGAGGAGCGCTACAAGGACGAGCGCACCGTGCCGCTGAGCGAGCTGAACAAGCAGGATAAAGAATAAGAAGGAGGAGAACGGTTATGATCCGTAAGCAGGAAGCGACCGGCAAAACGGTCGATGAAGCCCGCGCAAAAGCCTGTGCCCTGCTGGGCGTGCAGGCCGATGATCTGAATGTCAGCTGCGAAGTGCTGGAAATGCCCCAGAAGACTGGTTTTCTGGGCCTGAAGCTCACCCCCGCCAAGGTGTGCGTGAGCGTGGAGGAGCCGGACGCTCCGGCAGCACCCGCCGTTGAGGAAAAGAAGGCTCCTGTTCAGGAGAAGGCCGCGCCTGCTCCTGCAGTGGAAGCACCCGCTGCACCGGCAGAGCCGGAAGCCAAGGCCGAGGAGCCTGCTGCGCCCGCTGTGGAAGCTGCCGCAGTGCAGCAGCCTGCTGCCGAGGAAGAGGAGACCGAGGAGCCCATCAACATTGAGGAAAACGCCAAGGTCAAGGCCGCAGTGGACTACCTGCGTGAGGTCATTGCCCTGATGGGCGTGGAGAACGTCTCCTTCAGCGCCGTGCAGAAGGGCGAGGCCACCATCATCCGTCTGGACGGTGAAAAGCTGGGCGCCCTCATCGGCCGCCGCGGCGAGACCATGGAGAGCCTGTCCTATCTGGCAAGCCTTGTGGCAAACCGTCTGGAGGGCGATTACATCAAGCTGGGTCTGGACGTTGCCGGCTACCGCGACAAGCGCGAGAGCGACCTGACCGCACTGGCACAGCGCATTGGTGCCAAGGTGCGCAAGACCGGCCGCAGCTTTGCCATGGAGCCCATGAACCCCTACGAGCGCCGCATCATCCACTCTGCCATCAGCAAGATGGAGGGCGTGCGCAGCGAGAGCAAGGGCGAAGGCCGTGACCGCCGTGTGGTCATCTACTCCACCGCACCCGATGCACAGACCGAGAACACCTACGGCGAGCGCCGTCCCCGCGGCGGACGCGGCAATGGCCGTCGTCCCGGCGGTCCGCGCAGCGGCGGTTATCGCGGCGGAAACCGTTCCGATCACGGCGACCGCAATGGCAGCCGTGGCGGCTACCGCGGCAGCCGCAGTGGTGCACCCCGCGGCCCCCGTCCCTCCGGCGTGCCGGAGCGCACCTATGCACCCCGCGATGCCGAGAATGCCGCACCGGTAGCACCCAAGCGCACCGAGCGGGTGGATGATTTTGCCGATTTCAGCTTTGGCAAGATCGAGCTGTAATACGGAATTACTTTTGAAATCAGGGTCTCCGGAAAATCTGCGGATTTTCCGGAGACCTTTTTTCACGCAAAAAAGGATTTTACCCAAAACTGACGCCAAGGTGGTTTTGGGTCGGGCAGCCGTTGCGGTATACGGAGCCTGCCAAAAGTCATTCTTCTCAAAATTTGGAGAAACTGCCTGTTTTTTGCCGAAATCTTTCTCTCAAATGGCAATTGTAAAACAATTGGTCAAGGATTTATACTGTAGTCAAGAGCGCTCTGTTCGTGAAGAACAGACAGAATGATGAAAAGAGAGGTAATCAACTATGGCTCAGAACAAGATCTCCCGCCGCAGCTTCCTGCGTGGTGCAGGGGCATCCGCCACCATCGCAGCCGCCAGCTGCATGGCACCCTCTGCAGCCGCCTGTGACATCAAGTCCCTGTGGAGCATGGATCTGCAGATCCTTGCCACCAGCGACACCCACGGCAAGTTCGATCCCTGGGATTACGCCGCCAACAAGGCAGATGCTTCCGGCAGTGTGGCCCAGCAGGCGACCGCCATCAAGCAGTGCCGCACCCGGAACACGCTGGTGGTGGATGCAGGCGATACCATTCAGGCCAACTCCGCAGAGCTGTTCCTGAACGATGACCTGCATCCCATGATCGCTGCCATGAATGCCATCGGCTATGATATCTGGACCACCGGCAACCATGAGTACAACTACGGCATGGATGTGCTGAAAAAGGTCATGGGACAGCAGAAGGCCAAGGTGCTCACCGGCAACGTTTACGCACCGGACGGCACCCCGCTGGCCGACGGCTACACCATCATCAAAAAGGGCACCGTCAAGATCGGCGTCATTGGCATGGTCACCCCCAACATCATCCGCTGGGATGCCAAGAATCTGGAGGGCTGGAAGGTCACCAACCCTGTGGACGAGAGCCGCAGGATCATCGATAAGATCAAGGATCAGGTGGACGTTCTGATCGGCGTCATGCACATGGATACCGAGAACGAGTACGGTGTCTATGGCTCCGGCGTCACCGATCTGGCCAATGCCTGCCCTGAGTTCGACGTCATCGTGGGCGGCCACGGCCACAGGAGCATCCCCAACATGATGATCAACAACGTGCTGGTGGTGGAGAACAAGAACGCCGGTGCCACCCTGTCCGAGATCCACGTCTATCTGGAGCGCCAGCTGGACGGCAAGTGGAAGGTCGTGAACCGCACCTCGGAGAACCTGCAGATCAAGGAGTACGAGCCCGATCCGGAGCTGACCGCTCTGCTGGCTTCTTACGACACCCGCGCCAAGGAAGACGCTGTCACCCCCATCGGCGAGCTGAAGGGCGGCGATCTGGCCCCCGAAAACGAGATCGACTGCCTGCCGCAGGCCATGGTGCAGGACACCGCGCTGCTGGACTTCATCAACGAAGTGCAGATGTACTACACCGGTGCACAGGTCTCCGCAACGGCCCTGACCTCCATGACCTCCCAGATGCGCGCGGGCACCATCCGCAAGTGCGATATGGCCAGCATCTACACCTACCAGAACACCCTGTACAAGCTGCAGATGACCGGCGAGCAGCTGCGCCGCTTTATGGAGTGGTCCGCAGCCTTCTTCAAGACATGGAAGCCGGATGAAGTGACCATTGCCTTTGACCCCTCGGTGCGCTACTACCTGTACGATGCTTTTGAGGGCGTCAACTATGAGCTGGACATCTCCAAGGAGCCGGGCCACCGCATCAAGAACCTCAAGTGGCCGAACGGCAAGGCCGTGAAGGACACCGACATCTTTGTTGTGGCAGTGAACAACTACCGCGCCACCACCCAGCTGCTGACGGCTGCGGACATCTTCCTGCCCGGTGAGGATCTGCCCAAGCTGCTGGAGATCGATGTGCGCGGCGATGTGGGCGGCGTCCGCGAGCTGCTGGGCGAGTACATCCGCACCGTGAAGGGCGGCACCATCGAGCCGCACGTGAACAACAACTGGAAGATCGTGGGCAACAACTGGAAGGCCGCCGATCACCAGAAGGCTGTGCAGCTGCTGCGCGAGGGCAAGCTGGCCCTGAATGAGAATGCCGATGCACGCACGCTGCCCGGCAAGGCCATCACCACGGCAGAGATCGCCAAGTTCTAAAAATCAGTTTCCTGTAAAAAGGGGCTTTCCGTGTTGGGACGGAAAGCCCCTTTTTTGCGTGAGAAACGGGCGGATTTTCAACCGTTTCCCGGGAATTGGTTGAAAAAACAGTACCATTCCGCCGCATTTCGTGGTACAATGAAACTGTATTGGTCTCGCTGCTGTGGGCAGATGGGAGCAAGCGGCCAGAGCGGGCGCGGAAAGGAAGCCAGAAAAAACCATGCAGGAAGCGACCATTGCAGCAATTGCAACAGCACCGGGCGCAGGCGGCATTGCCGTGGTGCGGCTCTCCGGTGCGGAGAGCTATCAGGTGGCGGCCCGGGTGTTCTGCCCGGCCAACGCCGCAAAAAAAGTGGAACAGGCCAAAGGCTATACGGCCATGTACGGGACCTTCCGGGAAGGAAATGAGACCTTTGACGAGGGGGTGGCCCTGTTTTTCCGTGCGCCCCACAGCTATACCGGCGAGGATGTGGTGGAGCTTTCCTGCCATGGCGGGAATGCGGTGGCCCGCCGTCTGGTGGAAGCCTGCCTTGCTGCCGGTGCGCAGCCTGCCGCTCCCGGCGAGTACACCCGCCGCGCCTTCCTGAACGGCAAGCTGGGCCTGACTCAGGCCGAAGCCGTCATGGACCTGATCTCGGCAGACGGGCGGCAGGGGGCCGCACTGGCCAATGCGGCGCTGGGCGGTGCGCTGGCCAAAAAAATCGATGCTCAAAAGCAGGAGCTCACCGCCATTCAGGCACACCTTGCCGCATGGGTGGATTTTCCCGAGGAGGATGTGCCGGAGCTGGACGATGACCACCTGCACCGGGTACTGAGCGGGGTAAAGGCAGAGCTGGACGGTCTGATCCGGAACTATCAGGCAGACACCATCCTGCGCGAGGGCGTGGACTGCGCCATCGTGGGCCGGCCCAACGCAGGCAAGTCTACGCTGCTCAATCTGCTGGCCGGGTTCGACCGGGCCATTGTGACGCCGGTGGCTGGCACCACCCGCGACGTGGTGGAGCAGGCGGTGCAGCTGGGGGATGTCCGGCTGAACCTGTTCGATACCGCCGGCCTGCGGGAGACGGAGGACGCCATTGAAGCGGAGGGCATCCGCCGCAGCTGGAAGAAGCTGGAGGAAGCGGGCCTGATCCTTGCCGTGTTCGATGGCTCCGAGCCGCCCACAAGGGAAGATCTGGCGCTTGCACAGCGTTGTGAGGGCCGTCCGGCCATTGCACTTATCAACAAAGAGGATAAACCAACGCAATTTGACGCAGAGTTGATCGCACCCTTCTTTGCCATGGTGCTGCCGGTGTGCTGTCAGGAGGAGGGGAGCCGCAGGGTGATCTCCGCTGCGGTGGCCCGGCTGCTGGGCACCAGCCAGATCGACGCCCATGCCGCCAGCCTGTCCGGCCAGCGTCAGCTTTCCGCCGCACTGCGTGCGCGGGATGCCGTGGCCGGTGCACTGGATGCTGCCGCAGGCGGCTTTGGACTGGACGCGGTGTCTGTCTGTGTGGACGATGCACTGGCCGCCCTGTGCGACCTGACCGGCGAGAACGCCTCGGAAGCCGTGATCGAACAGGTGTTTGAACGTTTCTGCGTGGGAAAGTGATCCATTCAGCCTTGCATCCACTCGACAGCTCCTCCCGGGGGAGCGAACCCTCTCAGTCTGCTCCCGATGGTCGCAGCCAGCTCCCCCGAAGGGGGAGCTTTTGGGCATCTTCCGGTCAGCACGAATAAAGCTCCCCCTTCGGGGGAGCTGGCACGGCGGAAGCCGTGACTGAGAGGGTTAAGCCCAAGGTAAAATTTGCATTTCAAATCATTTGTTAGAGGAAACCCGAAAGTATATGAACCACTTAGGAGATTATGACGTTATCGTCATCGGTGCCGGCCATGCCGGCATCGAAGCCGCCCACGCCGCCGCGACACTGGGCGCAAAAACGGCCGTGTTTACCATGAGTCTGGATGCCATTGGCAACATGCCCTGTAACCCCAGCATTGGCGGTACTGCAAAAGGCACGCTGGTACGTGAATTGGATGCACTGGGCGGCGTGATGGGCCTTGCTGCGGATGCCACCTATCTGCAGAGCCGGATGCTCAACCGGGGCAAGGGCCCGGCTGTCCACGCCCTGCGTGTGCAGACCGACCGCAAGCGCTACCACGAATATATGAAGCACGCCCTTGAGCTGACGCCCGGCCTTGCCATCCATCAGGCAGAGGTCGTGGGCATTGAGACCGAGAACGGCCGTGTGAAGGGCGTCGTGACCCAGCTGAACGGCGAATACAGCGCCAAGTGCGTGGTCATTGCCACCGGCACGAATCTGGGCGGCAAAATTTTTGTGGGTGATGCATGGTACGCTTCCGGCCCGGACGGGATGCACGCCGCCAACGCCCTGACCGACAGCCTGAAGGCCGCCGGTCTGCCGCTGCGCCGGTTCAAGACCGGCACCCCTGCCCGGGTGCACCGCCGCAGCATTGATTTCAGCCAGCTGGAATGCCAGCCCGGCGACCCGGACAGCGAGCTGCAGCCCTTCAGCTTCCTGACCGACGCCCCCATGCACAACAAGGTGGAGTGCTGGATCGCCTATACCAACCCCGAGACCCACAGGATCATTCTGGACAACATCCAGCGCAGCCCGCTCTACGGCGGCATGATCGAGGGCGTTGGCCCGCGCTACTGCCCCTCCATCGAGGACAAGGTGGTGCGCTTTGCGGGCAAGGATCGCCACCCCATTTTTGTGGAGCCCTGCGGGGAGAACACCGAGGAGATGTATCTGCAGGGAGCCTCCAGCAGCCTGCCGGAGGATGTGCAGAACGCCTTCTACCGCAGTATCAAAGGGTTTGAGAACATCGAGATCATGCGCCCGGCCTACGCCATCGAGTACGACTGCGTGGACCCCACCAGTCTGGAAGCCACGCTGGAAAGCAAGGTGGTGCGGGGCCTGTACGGTGCGGGTCAGTTCAACGGCACCTCCGGCTACGAGGAAGCCGCCGCCCAGGGCCTGCTGGCTGGACTGAACGCCGCCCGCAATGCGCTGGGCAAAGAGCAGCTCATCCTGCCGCGCCACACCAGCTATCTGGGCACGCTGGTGGACGATCTGGTCACCAAAGGAGTCATGGACCCCTACCGCATGATGACCAGCCGCAGCGAGTACCGCCTGACCCTGCGTCAGGACAACGCCGACCAGCGGCTGACCCCCATCGGCAGGGAATACGGCCTTGTGCAGGATGACCGCTGGGCCAAGTACCAGCACACCCAGAGCATTCTGGAAGCGGAGCGCCGCCGCCTGCACGAGACGCATCTGCGCACCGCCGACCTGCGCACCGCCATGGAAGCGGCCGGTCTTGCCCCTGCTGCCGAGGGCGGCATTGCGGAAGAGCTGCTGCGCCGCCCGGAGATCAGCTATCCGCTGCTGGCCGGTGTCATCGGCTGGGGCGAACAGATCACCCCCATGCTGGCCGAGCGGCTGGAGACCGAGATCAAGTATGCGGGCTACATTGCCCGGCAGGACCGGATGATCCGGGACGTGGCCCGGCATGAAAAGACCCTGATCCCGGACGACTTTGAATATGCGGATCTGGCTGGCCTGACGCTGGAAGCCCGCGAAAAGCTGGCCCGCATCCGGCCGAAGAACCTCGGTCAGGCGGGCCGCATCCCGGGCGTATCGCCCTCCGATGTGGCGCAGCTGAGCATTGCGCTGGCAGCGAGGAAATGACTTTGCTGAATCCTCTCAGTCAAAGCCTGCCGGCTTTGCCAGCTCCCCCAAGGGGGGGAGCTTTATGAGCGTTCCCCCAGATGCAAAAAGCTCCCCCTTCGGGGGAGCTGGACGCGAAGCGGCCTGAGAGGGTTTCTCTATAAATGCAATTTAAAATCGTACCCATAGAAAGAAGCTGCAACCAATGGAAGAACTGAAGCTTTACGAGGGCCGTCCCGCCGACTGCACCGGGCGGCTGGAAAAAGAGATCCGCACCTATGACCTGCTGGACAAGCTGGGCATCCAATTCTGGCGCACCGACCACGGCTGGATGAAGGCCGACACCATGGAGGACTGCCATGTGATCGATGCCTGTCTGAATGCCACCGTCTGCAAGAACCTGTTCCTGTGCAACCGGCAGAAGACGAACTTTTATCTGCTCATGATGCCCGGGAACAAGCCCTTCAAGACCAAAGAGCTCTCCCATCAGCTGGGCATTGCCCGCCTGAGCTTTGCTTCGCCCGAGGATATGGAGCAGTATCTGGACTGCACGCCCGGCTCCTCCTCCATCATGGGGCTTGCCAACGACACCGAAAACAAGGTGCAGCTGCTGATGGACGAGGATGTGAAGAAGGGGGAGTACCTTGGCTGCCACCCCTGCATCAACACCTCTTCGCTCAAGCTGCGCACGGCAGATGTGCTGGAAATTTTCCTGCCTGCCGTCCACCACGAGCCCATTTTCGTCCAGCTGACCGGTGAATGAAAGAAAGGACAACACCCATGATCGACAAACAGCGTCTGGAAGCAAAATGTTCCACATGGAACATCACCCTCACCGGCACCCAGCTGGACCAGCTGGATGCCTTTGCCGAAATTCTGGTGGATTACAACCAGAAGGTCAACCTGACCGCCATCACCGACCCCGAGGGGATTGAGGATAAGCACTTCCTCGACAGCCTGCTTTTTGCCAGCCAGCCGGAAGTGGCAGGCCGCATGGTGGATGTGGGCGCAGGCGCAGGCTTCCCGGGCATCGTGACCAAAATTTTCAAGCCGGAGCTGCAGCTGACCCTGATGGAGCCCACTGGCAAGCGGGTGGAGTTTTTGAAGTACGCCTGCGCCCAGCTGGGCCTTGT
The DNA here is from genome assembly GCF_023347535.1 of Faecalibacterium sp. HTF-F. NCBI lineage: Bacteria > Bacillati > Bacillota > Clostridia > Eubacteriales > Oscillospiraceae > Faecalibacterium > Faecalibacterium wellingii. Next base: position 2,765,120 of record NZ_CP094473.1, on the reverse strand, counting down.
CGGCGTGGAGTTTGCCAAGGAGCGCGCCGAGGAAGCCGCCCGCAAGGCGTGGCGTGAGCAGTTCGATCTGGCATCTGCCCGGGCTGTGGCTGCGCTGCCCATGCTGGCCGAATACTGCCTGCCGCTGGTAAAGGTAGGGGGGAACTTCCTTGCCATGAAGGGCTCCTCCGGTGAGGAAGAACTGACCGCAGCGCGCGGTGCCATCAAAAAGCTGGGCGGTGAGTACAGGGAGACCCGCACCCTGCACCTGCCGGGCGGCGATACCCGCACCCTGATCCTGTGCAAAAAGATTTCGCAGACTCCGACAGCTTACCCCAGAAACGGCGGTAAAATCGCGAAAAGTCCGCTGAAATAACGCAGCAATGAACGTATTCTGAAAGACCCTGCCGAACGATTTGTCTGGCAGGGTCTTTCTTTGTGTGGTACACTGTGGCTGAAGCCTGAGATTTTCCACGCTTTCCCGGGAAAATGTGGAAAACAGACCCGGCAAAACTGCAAAGGGGGAGTACATTCATGTTTGAACGCAAAAAGCAGGCGGGCAAAATTTATTTCCTGCCCATCGACCAGATCAGACCGTCGCCATTTCAGGCACGGCGGGAATTCAGCGAGCAGGAGCTTGCGGCACTGGCGCAGAGCATCCGGGAGAACGGCCTGCTGCAGCCGGTCACGGTGCGGAAGCTGTCGGATGGCGGCTATGAGCTGGTGGCAGGGGAGCGGCGGCTCCGTGCCTGCAGGCTGGCAAAGATGACCACCATCCCGGCCATCCTCTGCAATTACGGCGACGAGCAGACCGCGGCGCTGGGCCTGCTGGAAAACATCCAGCGGGCCGACCTGAACCCCTTTGAACAGGCACAGGGCATGAAGGATGTGATGGTGCTGTGGGACTGCACCCAGGCCGAGGCCGCCAAACGTCTGGGCATGGCGCAGCCCACCCTTGCCAACAAGCTGCGGCTCTTGCAGCTGAACGCCGATCAGCGGCAGTTCGTGCTGGACAACAACCTCACCGAGCGCCATGCCCGGGCGGTGCTGCGTCTGCCGGAGAACCGCCGCAGCGAAGCCTTGATCAACATTGCCAAGCGCCGCATGAACGCCCGGCAGACCGACCTCTACATTGAACAGCTGCTCAACACCCCTGCAAAAGGCAGGCACCGTGTTTCCATGGTCAAGGATGTGCGCATTTTTGTGAACACCATCGACCATGCCATCCGCTTGATGACCGACAACGGCGTGCCCGCTACCGCTCATCGGGAAGAGAAGGACGGGTATATCGAGTATACGGTGCGCATTCCCACTGCGGCCGCCGAACGGTAAAATTGTTCCATGTGGAACAGGGGCGGAGGGACTGGAAAAACGGCAGTGGTTTGACCCTCTCAGTCAAACCCTGCGGGTTTGCCAGCTCCCCCGGAGAGGGAGCCGACCCTCTCAGTCTGCTCCCGCTGGTCGCAGCCAGCTCCCCCGAAGGGGGAGCTTTATTCGCGCTGACCGGAAGATGTCCAAAAGCTCCCCCTTTCGGGGGAGCTGGCACGGCGTAAGCCGTGACTGAGAGGGTAACCGTCCTTTCCGGTACGGCTAACTTTGCAGTTTACCCGGTAGCTTTGCCGCCATGTCAAGGGCCCCATCCCAGAGAGGGCTGGCATCGAGCAAAGCGAGATGACTGGGGGAGTTTCTCACGGCGTAAGCCGTGACTGAGAGGGCTAGCCAGCTTCCCGCCGCGCATTCCAAATCGTTGATTCGGCTCCCAAAACCATGCGTTTTTTGATTTTCCCACCTCTAAAAGTTAAAAATCCAGCGGAAAAACGCTTCAGATGGTTCAAAAACCGATTTGGATGTGCTATACTAGGTGTTAAGGTGCCTGTATGGACGGGAAACCGGCAGGCATGACTGCGAATGTTCCACATGGAACAATTAAATTTTCCCGGAAGGAAGAATTGTGCGTGGCAAAAATTGTAGCAATTGCGAACCAGAAGGGCGGCGTTGGCAAAACCACCACCGCCGTCAACCTGTCGTCCTGCGTTGCGGCGCTGGGCAAGCGGGTGCTCATCGTAGACCTTGATCCGCAGGGCAATACCACCACCGGCTACGGCATCCCGAAGCGCAGCGTGGAAAAGGGGACCTACGAGATCCTGATCGGTGAGGCACGGGCCTCCGAGGCCATCCGTAAGACCGAGTACCGCACCGATGTCATCGGCTCCAACACCCGTCTGGCCGGTGCCAGTCTGGAAATGATCGACCTGCCCGCTCGCGAGAGCCGCCTGCGCAAGGCGCTGGCCGAGGTGCAGAAGGACTATGACTTCATCTTTATCGATTGTCCGCCCAGTCTGGACCTGCTCACCCTGAACGGCCTGAGTGCCTGCGACAGCGTTCTCATTCCGGTGCAGTGTGAGTATTACGCGCTGGAGGGCCTTTCGGAGCTGATCAGCACCTTAAAGACCATCCGCAAAAAGTACAATCCGTATCTGGATATCGAGGGCGTGGTGTTCACCATGTTCTCGCTGCGGTATAACCTGACCGTGCAGGTGGTGGAGCAGGTGCAGAAGTATTTCGGCTCCAAGGTGTACAAGACCACCATCCCGCGCTCCATCCGCATTTCGGAGGCGCCCAGCTACGGCCAGCCCATCAATTTCTATGAGCCCAAGGGCAAGGGCAGCGAAGCGTACATGGATCTGGCAATCGAATTTGTCAAGAACAACCGCCCGCACGAGCCCAAAAAGGCCCGCAGCAAAAGTGCACCCGTCGCAGAGCAGACGAAAAATGCTCTGGAAGATTAAACCTCAGGGGGAACATGAATGGCAAGAGGAAAAGGAGGGCTTGGCCGCGGGCTGGACAGTCTGTTTGAAGATGCCGCCCCGGTTTTTGAGTCCGGCGCAAAGGTAGATACCTTGCCCCTGCGTGAGATCGAACCGGACCCGGAACAGCCGCGCAAGACCTTTGACGAGGAAACGCTGGGCGAGCTGGCCGCAAGCATTGCAGAGCACGGCCTGCTGCAGCCCATCGCGGTGCGTCCACGTCCGCGGGGCGGCTACAGCATCGTGGCGGGTGAGCGCCGCTGGCGTGCCTGCCGTATGGCAGGGCTGAACGATGTGCCGGTGGTCATCAAGGAGGTCAGCGACGAGCAGGCCATGGAGCTGGCTCTGGTGGAAAACCTGCAGCGCGAGGATCTGGACCCGGTGGAAGAAGCGGCCGGCATCCGGGAGCTGATGACCCGCTGCGGCCTGACGCAGGAGCAGGCGGCACAGAAGCTGGGCAAGAGCCGCAGCGCACTGGCCAACAGCCTGCGCCTGCTGAACCTGCCGGAAAACGTGCTGGAACTGCTGAAAAGCGGCTTCATCAATATCGGCCATGCAAAGGTGATCCTGAGCCTGCCCACGCCGGAGCTGCAGGAGCAGGCGGCGCAGATCATCGCGGACAACCAGCTGAACGTGCGTCAGGCCGAGGCACTGTGCAAAAAGCTGGCAAAGCCCGCAAAGGAGCCCAGAGAGCCCCAGCCGCGCGGCACTCTGCCGGTGGAGGTGGAAGAAAGCCTCAAGCAGGTGCTGGGCAGCGAGGTGAACGTGGCCTACCACGACGGCAAGGGCAAGCTGACCGTGCATTTCTATTCAGACGAGCAGCTGCGGGCCTTTGCCAACCTGCTGGGACAGTACCAGAACGAAGAATAAAGCGATCCAAGGCGGGCGACCGTCTTTGAACGGCGCAGGGGAGGGGATCCTCTGCGCGAACCGAAATAGAGCAAGGAGAGTCAATCATGCTTGATATCAAATTTGTCCGTGAAAATCCGGACGCTGTCAAGGAAAACATCAAGAAGAAGTTTCAGGATGCAAAGCTCCCGCTGGTGGACGAGGTCATCGAGAAGGATGCCAAGTACCGCGCATGCCTGAAGGAAGTGGAAGCCCTCAAGGCTGCCCGCAACAAGCTGAGCAAGGCCAACGGCCCCCTGTTCGGCCAGCTGAAGAAGTGCACGGATGAGGCACAGAAGGCTGAGCTGCAGGCTCAGATCGATGCCAACAATGCCGCCGTCAAGGCCGACGCCGACAAGATGGCTGAGCTGGAAAAGGAAGAAGAGACCCTGTCCGCACGCATTCAGGAGATCATGTACACCATCCCGCAGATGATCGATCCCAGCGTGCCCATCGGCCCGGATGATACCTACAACGTGGAAGCACAGCGCTTTGGTGAGCCTGTGGTCCCCGATTTCCCCATCCCGTACCACACCGAGATCATGGAGAGCTTCGACGGCATCGATATGGACGCCGCAGGCCGCGTGGCCGGCAACGGTTTCTACTATCTGCTGGGCAACATCGCCCGCCTGCACGAGGCTGTGCTGGCCTATGCCCGCGACTTTATGATCGATAAGGGCTTCACCTACGTGATCCCTCCCTTCATGATGCACGGCAACGTGGTGCAGGGCGTCATGTCCTTCCCGGAAATGGATGCCATGATGTATAAGATCGAGGGTGAGGACCTGTACCTGATCGGCACCAGCGAGCACACCATGATCGGCCGCTTCATCGACCAGACTCTGGACGAGGCCACTCTGCCCCTGACCCTGACCTCCTACAGCCCCTGCTTCCGCAAGGAAAAGGGCGCTCACGGCATCGAGGAGCGCGGCATTTACCGCATCCACCAGTTCGAGAAGCAGGAAATGATCGTGGTCTGCCGCCCCGACGAGAGCGCTGACTGGTACGAGAAGCTGTGGAAGAACTCTGTGGAACTGTTCCGCAGCATGGAGATCCCGGTGCGTCAGCTGAACTGCTGCTCCGGCGACCTGGCCGACCTGAAGGTGAAGAGCTGCGATATCGAGGCTTGGAGCCCCCGCCAGCAGAAGTACTTCGAGGTCTGCTCCTGCTCCAATTTGGGCGATGCACAGGCACGCCGCCTGCACATCCGCGTGAAGGGCAAGGACGGCAAGACCTATCTGGCCCACACCCTGAACAACACCTGCGTGGCACCTCCGCGTATGCTGATCGCCTTCCTGGAGAACCACCTGCAGGCCGACGGCACCGTGACCATTCCCGAAGTGCTGCAGCCGTATATGGGCGGCCTGAAGGTCATGGTCCCCACCCACAAGAAGAACTAAAACTGCACCGGGTTTTCCACATCCGGACAGAAAAGGGTTGAAAAAAGCACCGCTTTCCTCACGGAAAGCGGTGCTTTTTTGCGTGGGAAGGGTGCTTGCCCTCTCAGCCTTGCTTTGCTCGGCAGCTCTCCCAAAGGGAGAGGTGTCACCGCAGGTGACGGAGAGGGCGAGGATGCTGACCGCAGCGCCGCGCTTTCGCAGAAAGCGGCGCTGCAAATGCCGTTTTCCTTTACGGCCCCTCCCGTGAAAAAGTAGTTCCGAAACGCCCGCAGGTGTTTCGGAACTACAAATAAAAATAATCTTTCCGCTGATTATGGCCAGAGCACAGCGGAGGCCATTTCAAATCGTTTTTTGCCGCAAACCTCTGCAAAAATGAAGGAAAATGCAATATTTCAACGAAGCTGCGTGAATAAAATCGAGATATTGAAAAAACGCAAAATTTTTTGAAAATATGTGTTGACAAAAGGCCTATCTATGGATATAATAATAGAGCACTGTTCAAGTGCACAAACAATATGTGGCGGTATAGCTCAGTTGGCTAGAGCATTCGGTTCATACCCGAAGTGTCACCGGTTCAAATCCAGTTACCGCTACCACTTTTACAGAGTTTCGCTAAGGTTAGGGGGACGGTCGTCCGCAGTAGTGGGCGATGGATGTCGGAGGTTTTAGCGAAGCTCTGTATTTCTAAGGCCCGTTGGTCAAGCGGTTAAGACACGGCCCTTTCACGGCTGTAACATGGGTTCGATTCCCGTACGGGTCATAAAAACGCCTTTGCGCATTGCGCAAGGGCGTTTTTAATTTGACCCATACGGGAATCGAACAGGGCGGCGGTGCGCAGCACCGCAACCAAAGCCCCGGTGGGGCTTTGGTTAGCCCGCGGGTCCCAACGGCTAGGAATGTCTAATGTGGTTGCTGTTTCATGCAACCCATACGGGAATTGCAGCTGAGCTGACCGCCGCCAGCGGCGGAAACAGGCCGACAGCAGCAGATGCCGCTTCCCGCCACGACCCCTTCCCGTGAAAAAGCAAATCCGGAATGACCGCAGTCATTCCGGATTTGCAATATCAAAAATGATTTTTCCGCTGATATTGTCAGAGCGAAGCGGAGACAATTTTAAATCGTCAACTCTTCTGGATATAGGTAAAAATATCCTCCGGCACTGCCGCCAGTGCATCCGCACCGGCAGCGGTCAGCTCTGCACGGCCCCGGAAGCCCCACAGCGCGCCCATGGCGGGCAGTCCGGCATTGTGCCCGGTGAGGATGTCCACATCGCTGTCGCCCACGAACAGGGTGGCAGAGCGGTCCGCACCGATCTCGTCCATCAGCGCATAGAGCCCGGCGGGGTCCGGCTTGGTGGGCACGCCGGGCCTGCTGCCGCGCACAGCATCAAAGCGGCCGGTGCCGAAATAGTGGGCGATGATCTTGCCGCACAGAGGGTCGGCCTTGTTGGAGAACACTGCGCACTGGATGCCTTTTGCCCGCAGCGCGTCCAGCAGCTCCGGGATGCCGGGATAGGGGGCCGTCTTGTCCTCCTTGTGGGCGTCGTACCGGGCGGTGAACTCAGCCAGCGTGGCCGCCAGCTGCTCCGGCGTGCGGGCATTCTCCGGCGAGAAGCGCTCCACCAGCTTCGGGATGCCGTTGCCCACCATGTGCTTGAACTGTTCCACCGTAAAGGTGGGCCAGCCGTGCTGTTCACATACCCAGTTTCCCGCATCGGAAAGGTCGTCGATGGTGTTCAGAAGGGTGCCGTCCAGATCGAATAATACAGTTTTTATCACAGAAAAAGACTCCTTACAGTTTCAGAAAAGCAAAAAAGGCAATTCACTGCACTTCACGCTGCGCACCTTGCACTTCACCCCGCCCGGAAAGGTGAGGGTAAGATCGGTGCGCCCCACCGCCGCTGCCCAGGGGGAGCGCAGGGCCGTCAGGGCCGGTGCAGGGCACAGCACACAGATCTCGTGCAGGTGAAAGCCGCGCTGCCGGCGCAGGGTCAGATGCCCGTCCTGCAGCCAGATGCCCTCCCTGCGGTAGCCGACAGCCGCACCTGCAAGCAGGGCCGCAAACACGGCGGTGACCACCAGCAGCGGCACCGTGAGGGCGGGCAGGGTGTAGCGGGATACCGCCGTCAGCAGCAGACACAGCCCGCAGGGGATGCCGGCAGGCAGAAAATACGCCGGGATGCTGCGGCCTGCTGTGTCCACCGGCGCTTTGGGCGGCAGGGCAAAGCCGGGCAGCAGCTCCTGCAGAAAGGGACTGTCCTCCCGCCAGACCAGAAGCGGGATCTCGGGTCGGCAGCTGCCTGCCGTGACGAACACCGGACAGCAGCCCAGCGCCCGGGTGGCAGGCGAGCGGCGCAGGTCTGCATAGCTCAGGTGCTCCAGCGCAAGGCGCATTTCGTACCGGTGCACAAAGCCGCCCCGGCTGCCAAGATGGCTCTCGGTGCGCCACACGGTGTAGTGGGCTGCATGGGCCGCGCTGCGCGCAAGGCTTGCGCAGAACAGCACGCCGCCCAGCACCAGCAGCCATGCCGTGCCCATGGGCAGCCAGCGTGCCGCCCACGCTGCCAGCTGGTTCAGGTGGGCAAAGGCGGCCGTCTGTGCGTCCGGCACATAGGGCCTGCTCTGCCTGACGGCCAGCGCCAGAAGGGCAAGGGTGGAAAGGCCGTTGGCACCCAGCACCGCAAAGGCCAGCTTTTCGCCGCCGCGCGGGGTGTGGGCCACGGCGTCCCGGCGCGGCATCATGCAGTCGGCCAGAAGCTGTGCGTCCTGTGCGTTCAAAAGCAGGGTCAGGGTGCGCTTTTGCCCGGCAGGGTACAGCACCACCCGGCTTGCACCGGCCAGCCGGTAAAGCAGGGGCCGTTCCAGCGTGACCGCTGCCAGCTGCCCGGCCTTCAGGCAGCGGTCCAGCCGCACACCCAGCCGCCAGCACACCCGCAGGGTCCCGTGTTCATCCACCTGCCAGCGGCTTGTATGGAGCACGGCAGCACTCACGGCAGCAATCACCGCCAGCAGTGCCGCGCCCTGCACCAGAGCCGTGCGCAGCGCCGCCCAGTTGCGGGCAAACAGCACCTGCAAAAGCGGCAGCAGATAGAGCAGGATGGTCTTGCGCAGAAAATGCAGCACCGCAAACGGGTGAAAGCTGCGTTCGGTCATGGCGTGTCCTCCATCAGCACAGCGGCAAGGGCCTGCGCCTGCAGGGCGTCCACGCCCGGCAGGAACAGCTGTACGCCCGGGCCCCGCACCACCAGCACGCTGCACCCCGCCAGCCACAGAAGCGGCGTGCGCAGGGCCCACACGCCGGTCACGGCCCGGCGGGGCAGCTGCCGCGTGACGGCAAAGGCGATGCCTGCCTGCACAGCCAGATCCTGTGCCGTGAGCAGTGCTGCAAAGCTGCAGGCCCGTGCCCACACAGCGAAGACCAGGCCCGCCCACAGGGCGCAGAAAATACATCCGGCAAAGCGGCTCTGCCAGAACACGAAGGGCGCGCAGAACACACCGGGCACACTGGCCCAGCTGCACACAACGGCCCGGCCCCTGGGCGGGATGATCAGCGCGGTGCGCAGCAGATCCCCCTCGGTCATTTGCCGGAAAGGCCCCATGCGTCCATCAGCAGGTGCAGGGTGTCATCCTGGGTCAGGCAGAGGATGCGGTCCCATGGCAGCAGGGTGGTGTTGCCGTGGGGGATGATAAACTCCGCATCGCGGGTGATGCACACCAGAATGACGTCGCCCGGCATGGGGATGTCCTTGACCGCCTGCCCTGCAAACTGGAAGTTCTCCGGCAGCAGGATCTCGTTCAGGCTGGCCGTGCCGCCGCCCAGCGACAGCAGCTGACGGATGGTGTCGGTCTCGATCTCGCGCTCGAGGATGTGGCTCAGGTTGTCGGTGCCGCACACCACGGTATCCACGCCCAGCGTGTGCAGCAGCTCCCGGTTCTTGGGGTTGGAGGCCCGGGCCACGGTGCGGTTCACGCCAAACTCCCGCTTTGCGATCTGGCAGGCAACAAGGTTGTTCTCGTCCGCACCGGTCACGGCCACAAAGGCGTCGCAGCTGGCTACGTCGGCCGTGCGCATGGTGTCAAAGCTGATGGCATCGCCGCAGATCACCGGGATATCCAGCGAATCCGCCAGCGTGCGGCAGAGCATCTCCTGCGGCTCGATGATGGTCACTTTGTGGTGGTGGGCCAGCAGGCTCTGGGCCAGATACATGCCCACTTTGCCGCCGCCTGCAATACAAACTTTCATATGCTTCCCTCGCTTTTACTTTGCCAGTGCGCGGAACACCGATTGCTCGGTGAGCACGGTGGGGCAGATGGTGTCGATCTCGTAGGCCTTGTGGTACAACACCTGCAGATGCGGGTCGGACACGCGGCAGATGACCTTTTCCCGGCGGAAGATGCTTTTTGCGATCTGTGCCGCCATCAGGTTCACCGAGTCGTCCTCGCTCACAGCGGCCACGGCATCGCAGTTGTCGATGCCGCCCTGCCGCAGGGTATCCGGGTCGGTGGGGTCGCCCACCAGTGCCGTGCCACGGAAGCGGTAGTCGTCGAAAGCATCCAGCCGTTTGAGCTGCTCGGGGTCTTTTTCGATCAGGGAGATATCGTGTCCGATGTGCTCCAGATCACGGACCAGAGAAGCGCCCACCTGATCGCAGCCGATCACCAGAATGTTCATGCAGTTCACCTCATTGTAAAATAACCTGATAAAAATACGAGCAGTGCTTGCTTTCTGCTCGGTTCTGCGGATAAAACCGGAGACAAAGGGTCTTTGCATCAGTATATCACATTTTGGGGCGCAGTTACAGCCCGCAGAGCGGCAGAGGGCCTTCCGGTAAAATTTTCGCATTCGGCGTGCGCAGAAAGGCATAGTATGGTATACTGGTACAAAATAAGCGCTGTGCTTTGGCACAAGGAGGGGTCTTTACGTTTTTCGAGATCATCAAAGCGATCCTGATGGGCATTGTGGAGGGCATTACCGAATGGCTCCCCATCTCGTCCACCGGTCATATGATCCTGCTGGAGCAGGTCATCAAATTCAATGCAAGTGAAGAGTTCATGTCCATGTTCCGGGTGGTCATCCAGCTGGGTGCCATCATGGCGGTGGTGGTGCTGTTCTGGGGCAAGCTGTGGCCCTTTGGCATGAAGCGGGGCCGCGTCATTTCCAAGCCCAGCGTCTGGAGCCTGTGGTTCAAGGTGGTGGCCGCCACCCTGCCGGTGCTTGTCATCAGCCCGCTGGACAACTGGATGGAAGATCACTTTTACAATTACATCACCGTTGCGGCCATGCTGATCCTGTACGGCATCCTGTTCTTCGTGGTGGAAAACCGCCGCATCACGCCCCATGTGACAAAGCTGGAGCAGATCACCTACCGCGATGCCCTCATCATCGGCCTGTGGCAGTGTCTGGCCATCATCCCGGGCACCTCCCGCTCCGGTGCCACCATCGTGGGCGGCCTGCTGCTGGGCCTGTCCCGCGCCTGCGTGGCAGAGTTCACCTTCTATCTGGCCATCCCGGTCATGGCGGGCGCATCCCTGCTCAAGGTGGTCAAGTTCGCCGTCAGCGGCTCCGTGATGACCGGCACCGAGGTGGCCGTGCTGGCAGTGGGCTGTGTGGTGGCCTTTGGCGTCAGCCTTGCCGCCATCCGCTTCCTGATGGACTATGTGAAGCGCCACGATTTCAAGTTCTTTGGCGTCTACCGCATTGTGCTGGGCATTATCGTGCTGGCAGTGGCGGCTGTGACGGCAATCTTCTGATTTGGAATGCTTCCCGCACAGAGCGTAGTCGCGTGTTTAAGGTTTCATGCCTTTTGCAAGATGCCGCTGCCCGCCACGGCTCTTTCCCGTGAAAAAAGAAAGCCGGAAATCCGCAGATTTCCGGCTTTCTTTCCTTATGAAATAATAGTTCCGCTAAATATGGCCAGAGCGATCAGCGGAGGCCATTCTGATCGTGGGACACAGAGGGGTGCCCGCCGCCTTTATCCCGCTCTTTTTCTTTGAAAAACTTTGTGCTATACTGGTAAAAGAGAGAGTATGCGGCAGCGTGCCGTACAAAGCAAAATGGAGGAAACTGCTATGGAAGCATCCAAAGTTTATTATACAGATTTCCGCTGTCCCGTGGGCACCAGCCTGCTGGACAAGCTGCGCCGCGTGTGCATTGCTGCCGGCATCAAGGACATTGATATGGATGGCAAATTCGTTGCCATCAAGATGCATTTCGGTGAGCTGGGCAATCTGGCATTCCTGCGCCCCAACTACGCCAAGGTGGTGGCTGACCTGTGCAAGGAGCAGGGCGGTCTGCCGTTCCTGACCGACTGCAACACCCTGTACCCGGGCAGCCGCAAGAACGCACTGGAGCACCTCACCTGTGCCCAGCTGAACGGCTTCTGGCCCATGACCACCGGCTGTCAGGTCATCATTGCGGACGGCCTGCGCGGCACCGATGAGGCAGAGGTGCCGGTGCCGAACGGCGAATACTGCAAGACGGCAAAGATCGGCCGCGCCATCATGGATGCGGATATCTTTATCAGCCTGACCCATTTCAAGGGCCACGAATCCACCGGCTTCGGCGGTACTCTCAAGAACATCGGCATGGGCTGCGGCTCCCGCGCGGGCAAGATGATACAGCACGCCGCCGGACACCCGGAGGTGCAGCAGAGCCTGTGCCGCGGCTGCCACCGCTGCGCCAAGGAGTGCGGCTCCGATGCCATCACCTACGATGCCAACAACAAGGCCGTCATTGACCAGACCAAGTGCAAGGGCTGCGGCCGCTGCATCGGTGCCTGCAACTTTGACGCCATCTATTCCCAGTGCGACAGCGCCAATGAGATGCTGGACCGCAAGATGGCCGAGTATGCGGCTGCCGTGTGCGCCGGTCGTCCCTGCTTCCATATTTCTCTGGTGCAGGACATCAGCCCCAACTGCGACTGCCACTGCGAGAACGATGCTCCCATCCTGCCGGATATCGGCATCTTTGCGTCCTTTGACCCGGTGGCGCTGGATCAGGCCTGCGCGGACGCCTGCCTGAATGCACAGCCGCTGCCGAACAGCCAGCTGGGCCAGAACCTTGCAAAGCCCGGCTGGAACTGCCACCATGACAACTTCAAGGATTCCAACCCCAATATTGAGTGGAAGGCCACGCTGGAGCAGGCCGAAAAGATCGGCATGGGCACCCGCCAGTATGTGCTGAAGAAGGTCTGATGCCGCAGGCGGCCCCGGCCTTTTCGCAAAAACAAAAAGAAGCTGACCAGTCCGGTCAGCTTCTTTTTATGTTGGGTTCACTGGCCCACTGCGGGCACGCAGTCGTCCAGCACGGTCTGCAGGGCCTGCCAGTTCTTCAGGGTGCAGCCGGGCAAAGCGTCCGGGTCAAGGCCGGCGTCCTCGATGCGGCCGGTCATGCTCTCCTTGTCGCTCAGCAGGCTCAGCGCGTCCGGCTCGATCATCGTCCAGGCCTCGGCAAAGCTCTCCTGCTCGTCGGCGTCCAGGGTGTCGTACCAGTTGTAGAAGGCTTCCTGCACAGCATCCGGCGTGCGGGAGGCAAGACGGGCGTCTTCCGCCCACTGCAGCAGGGATGCCGCTGCGATCACCGATTTCAGCGAGCAGCCGGACACGCCCGGGCCCCAGCCGAGGCAGGGCTCGAAGGCGGCAGAGGTGCCGGTGATGGAGAAGATGGAGTTCTCGTCAAAATCACCGGGGTTCAGCCCGGAGGTGTCGGCCCGGGTGGTGGAATCGGGCAGCACTTCGCCGGAAGCAGCGGAGCTTGCAGAACTGCTGGCAGAGCTGGGCACTTCGGAGCTGCTGGCAGCAGTGCTGCAGCCGGCCAGAATGCTGCAGGCCAGTGCGGCGCACAGCAGAACAGAGAGGATGCGGGTATATCTTGATTTCATAGCAGTGTCCTCCATGAGCAGTGCCTTGGCGCAGAGGCCGCAGCACCTCAAAACGATACACCCTAAGTATACGTTCTGCGGCAGCGGTTGTCAATCGGACGGGGCAGAACGAATTTCAAGTGGGGGAATCGGCACCCTGCACAAAGAACGGCGGCATTTTTAGGAGCTTTGCATTCTTGACATTTTCCGCAAAAATCGGTTGACTACAGATAGGACTTTGCCGCATCGGCGGCCGGAAAGGAAGGAAACGCCATGAAACACCGGTTCACGGCCGCACTGGAGCGGTTTTCCCGCGCGATGCTGGCCCCGCTGACCTATCTTTCGGCGGCGGGCCTGCTGCTGGCAGCAGGGGCCCTGCTCACCAGCACCGCGCTGTCCGGGGCGCTGCCGCTGCTGCAGTGGGGGCCGGTGCGGCTGATGGGCAGGATCCTTTACAAATGCCTGTCGGCGGTCATCTCCAACCTCAGCGTGCTGTTCTGCACCGGGCTTGCGGCGTCGCTGGCAAAGCAGGAAAAGCATCAGGCGGCGTTCATTGCGCTGATGAGCTACTTCATCTATCTCACCGCCGGCAATGTCACCCTTGCCGAGCTGGGCCTGCTGGCGCAGCCGGACGGCCTGACCGGCCTGTACGGTGCAGGCCAGACCAGTGTGCTGGGCATCCAGACCGTGGATACCGGCGTATTCGGCGGCGTGCTGCTGGGCCTGCTGACGGCCCATGTGTATGACCACACCTGTAAAAAGGCCCACAGGGGGATCCTGGGCGGCGTGTTTTCCGGGGAGCGGTGGTCCTTTACCTGCATGGCAGCGCTGGCGGCGGTGCTGGGCTTTGGGGCCTGTTTTGTCTGGCCTCCGGTGCAAAAGGCCATTGCTGCCCTTACCGGCTTCCTTGCGGCGTCCGGCAATATCGGTCTGTTCCTGTACGGCTTTCTGGAGCGGCTGCTCATCCCCACAGGCCTGCACCATCTGGTGTATATGCCCTTCCAGTTCTCGCAGCTGGGCGGTCAGCTCACGGTGGGCAGCGTCACCTATACCGGTGCCTATGTGGTCATGATGACCGAGTACAATCTGAACCTGCCCTTCTCCGATGGCATCGTGTGGATGTACACCGGCTTTACCAAGACGTTTGGTTACTTTGGCATTGCGGCGGCATTCATCTTCTGTGCCCGGCGCGGCAGCCGCCGCAAAACGGCGGCCCAGCTGCTGCCGCTGGCCTTCACGGCATCGCTGGCCTCGATCACCGAGCCGATGGATTTTCTGTTCTGCTTTTCGGCACCGGTGCTGTGGCTGGCTCACGCGGCCATTTCCGGTGCGTTCATCGTGCTGCTGCACCTGTGCCATGTGACCGCCTTTACCTCCAACCTTCTGGGTTCGCTGGCAATGAACCTCTCTGCCGGTGTGGCCCGCACCCATTATCCGGTGCTCTATCTGCTGGGCCTTGCCCAGATCGCAGTGTACTTTGTGGTCTTCACGGCGCTTATCAAAGCGCTGGACCTGCCCACGCCGGGCCGACGCCCGGAGGAGCCTGTCCGGCCGGAAGCGGCACCGCTGGACGATGCCGGGGTGGAAAAGCTCATCGCCGCCCTCGGCGGGCGGGAGAACATCTGCACGGTGGACAACTGCTTTACCCGCCTGCGGGTCACGGTGCAGGATGCGGCCTTTGTCCGGGAGCAGGCGCTGAGGGAGCTGCCCTGCAGCGGGGTGGTGCAAAACGGCTGCAATGTGCAGATCGTTTTCGGCATCCGTGCGCCACAGGTCCGGCAGGCGGTGGAGCAGCGGCTGGACAGGGTGGTCTGTTGACCTTTGGCGGACGGGCAACTATAATAGGGAAAAAGCGGCTTCCCGCGCAGAGCGAAAGGATTTTTTGTGTTCCGCCGGTTTTAAGTCGCTGCGTGACGAAACGTAAGGGCAACAGCATGTTTTCATGCTGACGCGAATGCTCCCGCAGGGAGCCAGCGTCAGCATATGCCGTTTCCCGTTACGACCCCTTCCCGTGAAAATGCGTTTGGAGCGCTCCGCAGAGCGCGACAAACGCGAATATATAAAATAATATTTCCGCTGATATTGCCAAAGCGGACGCGTCGGCAATTTTAAATCGTCCGGCGGCTGAAAGGATACACATGCAAGAACAAGCAGTTTTTACGCAAAAAACAGAGCCTGTACCGCCAACCGGCCGCTTTGCCCCCAGCCCCAGCGGTCGGCTGCATCTGGGCAATCTGGCCTGCAGCCTGCTGGCGTGGCTCAGTGCCAGAAGCCGGGGTGGACGCATCGTACTGCGCATTGAGGATCTGGACGCCGAGCGCTGCCCGCGAGTCTACGCCGACCTGCTGGAGCAGGACCTCGACTGGCTGGGCCTTGTCTGGGACGAGGGCGGCAGCACCGGCGGGCCGAACGGCCCCTATTACCAGAGCGAGTGCGCGGAGATCTACGCCTCCAGCTTCCGGAAGCTGGAGGACAGGGGGCTGGTGTACCCGTGCTTTTGCTCCCGCGCCCAGCTGCACGCGGCCAGTGCGCCCCATACCTCAGACGGCAATGTCATTTACCCCGGCACCTGCCGGGGCCTGACCGCCGCCGAAATTGCAGAAAAACGCAAAAAGAAAGCCCCGGCCTACCGCTTGATGGTGCCGGATGAAGAGATCACATTCGTGGACGGCTGCATGGGCCTGCACACCGAGAACCTGCTGCGGGACTGCGGCGATTTCTACCTGCGCCGGGCAGACGGCGTGTTTGCCTATCAGCTGGCCGTGGTGGTGGACGATGCCCGCATGGGCGTCACCGAAGTGGTGCGCGGGTCAGACCTGCTGTCCTCCACGGCACGGCAGCTGTACCTGTACCGCCTGCTGGGCCTGCAGGCACCGGGGTTTGCCCACTGCCCGCTGCTGCTGGCCCCGGATGGGCGGCGGCTGTCCAAGCGGGACGGCGACCAGAGCCTGGAAAACCTGCGCACAAAATACACCGCGCAGGAGATCGTGGGCAAGCTTGCCTACGCCTACGGTCTGCAGCCGGAACCTGCGCCCCGCACGCCGGAAAGCCTGATCGGAGAGTTTTCCTGGGCAAAGGTGCCAAAGCAGGATGTCTGCCTGCCGGAAGGGCTGTTTTAAAGCAAAAAGAGAGCGCCGTCGTTGGACGGCGCTCTCTTTTTGCGTATCAGTTCCACCGCATCTGCGGCACTTCGCTGCGCTCCTCGGAGCGGGTAAACAGGGCATCCAGTGCCAGTGCCAGCAAGGCGCCCAGCGCCACATCGATGCAGCTGTGCTGCTTGAGCAGCACGGTGGAGCACACGATGGAAATGCACAGCACGGCAGCGGCCGGACGCATCCAGCGGCGGCGCGGCTGCTCAAAAATACGGCAGCGGTAGTACGCCAGCAGCAGCGTTACCGAGTTGAACACATGGATGGACGGGCACACGTTGGTGGGGGTATCGGTGCGGTACAGCGTCCGCACGGTGCGGGCAAAAAAGTCGTTGCCCGGCACATAATAGGGCCGCAGGGCAAGGCCGGTGGGAAGAATGACATAGCAGGCCAGTGCGATGGTCATGCCGGCAAACAGCGGCAGGCACAGCCGCCAGAAGTCCTCCCGCGGGGCACGCCACAGCAGATAGAACAGTGTGAACGGGATCCACACAAACCATGCAAAATAGGGGATGACGGCATATTTGCAGAAGGGGATCAGGTCGTCCAGCCGGCAGTGCACCAGCACCAGATGGGGCATGGAGATCCGCGTCTCCAGAAAATTGAATGCGGAAAGATAAAATAACAGATAAAGCGCCATGAAACAGATGGGATGGCGCGAAAACCAACTGCGCTTCATTGAAAAAGCCTCCTTTTTGCAGAAGCAAAATCTCTTAGCATTGAGAAATTATACGCCGGGAATGTGACAAAAACAAGAAGGAAAGCGGACAACATTGCTGAAAAACAAATGAATTATTTGTGCGTATTGCGTAAAAAATGGGGTAAATCCGCAGCGCAACCGCGGGCGGTTCCCCGACCCAATGTTCCTGCTGCACCACAGACAGACACGACGGGGATTAAAACGGAACCCGACGGGCCTTTGGTTACAATACGGATCAGAACACCGAAATACTGCACAGAATTGAAAAAAGTGCCCGCCACGAAGGCAGGCACTTGAAAGCGTTTAATCACCGCTATTGTATTGGATGAGTTTTTCCCAATCGATGGAACCATCTTCCTTACAATATGTAAGAGTAAAATCTCGCACCATGCGATTTTGGGCTTTATTATACGCATCTTCAAAAGAGGCTGCAAATTGTTCGGGTTTCTGCCCCATGTAATCGATGATCTTGGTATAAAAACTAGAATCACCGGTTAACCATTCCCAAAAATCTTTTCCGGCAAGCTCTTTGTAAAATTTTTCGTTTTTTGATGAAACTTTTTTCTTTCCATAACCATATCCGACAACGGGCATAAATGCACGATGAGCTTGTTGGGCGCGCTTCTGTGCGGATTGAAAATTTTGTTCCTGACGCTTTCGACTGTCGGCGTTAAAAACAGATGTACCACTCTTTACAGCGATGCTATAAATTGTGTTGTTTTTATCCACTGTAATATCAACACCTTCTGTAACAGCCTTTTGTCCGCCAGAAACAACAATAGCAATTGGTTCAAAGAATGTATTGCCGAAAATGGTTTCTTCACTTGAAGAAACATAGGCAGAAAGAATGTTATCCACGACTTGAGTAGCGTTGTTGATTCCTTTTGCTCGATATAAATACGGATTTTTACGTTTTAGAATTTTATTAAGATTGATATTGTTGAGGTTTTCGGTGAGAGAAGAATAAAAATCATTCAGTGCAACAGAAATGGCAGCTAGAACCTGCTTTTCATCGTAAGAAGAATTTAATGGTTCAATCGTCAGCATGATTTATACCTCCCAATCGAATAGCTTCCTGAATCTTTTCGTGAATGCCGGTTCCACGGATACGTTTTACTTTAACAGTTGCAGTATTATCGGCTGTGGCAACAATGGCTTCGCCGATAGCTTTGGCTAGCCCAACAGGAACAGCGTTTCCAATTTGTCTATATTTATCTACAAGTGTTCCGGTAAACTTCCAATCATTTGGAAATTGCTGGATACGAGCATATTCAGCAACACTTAAAGGCCGATCTTTCGTAGGGTGACACATCATAGTTGCCTTTTGAATAGGGCTTGTGACAACAGTAGGTGAAGGCTGAGAATAAGAAAGTCGTCGATAAAAACCAACCTTTCCACCGCCGGACGAATAAGCTCCACCCATGGCTTCCTTTAAAATGTCGGGAGGAAGATTTTTCCAATTTCCTCCTTCGGGAACCATTTTCAAATACTTTAGACGAAGAGGAGTGAAATCTGCGCACTCACCAGGAGTGTTTTCTAAATCACGTATACAATCGCCAAGGGTACTCCAACGGTATGCCGCGTTTTGATGCATTTGAAAATGGGTAGGAATAGGTAAAAATATATCTTCATTATCCCGACTGCCAATCATAACAAAACGTTCGCGAAATTGGGGAACACCATAATTTACAGAATCTAAAACACCATATACTGTTTTATAGTTTAGTTTTGCAAACTCTTCTAGGATAATGTCGATAACCTTACCAGCTGTGTTTTTACCATCAGCATCTTTTAGAGGAGAACTCATTAAACCTTTTACATTCTCCATTACGAAGAAGCGAGGCCGGATAACATCGATCATTCGTACATATTCGCGAAAAAGGCTTCCACGTGGATCATTGATGCCAAGACGCTTTCCGGCGGTCGAAAAAGGCTGACAAGGTGGACCACCACAGATAAGGAACGGTTCCCCGAACGTTAGCCCTGCAGCAGAAAGTAATTCTTCTGGCTCGATTCTGCAAATATCACCTAAAATAGCCTTATGCCCATTTTGAAACATAGTGTTGACACAGGCTTTGTTAAAATCCTGCCCGATTTGAATATCGATTCCAGCTTGCTGTAGGCCAATATCTAAACCCATGGCACCGGAAAATAAAGAAATAGATTTTTTGGTATCTTTCACAATAAACTCCTATGCGTGAAAAACTTTGCTTAAATTATAGCATAATTGAAAGACAGATAACAGCCAAAAACTAAAAAAGACTGTCATGCTGACAGCCTTTTGAGAAATTTCAGATCACATTCTGTTCCAGCCACTTGCCGCGCACGAAGCGCACAAAGAAGCACAGGGAGCGGAACGCCCAGTCCAGATACATGCCCATCCAGATGGCCAGCAGGCCGCCGTGGAAGGCCAGCACACACAGGTAGCAGAAGCCCACCCGGAAGGCCCACATGGACACGATGCTCACGGTCATGGTAAAGCGGGCGTCGCCTGCCGCACGCAGGATGTTGGGCATGGTAAAGCTGGAAGGCCAGATGAACAGCGAAACGATGTTGAACCACACCATCACTTCCAGCGCCATGGCGTAGGCCTCGGGCGAGAGGCTGAACAGGCCCAGTGCGAATTTGTTGGCAAACAGGAAGGCCGAAAGGTTCATGAACCATGCGCCGCAGTAGGCAAACAGCATCAGGCGGCGGGAGTAATACACGGCCTGATCCTTTTCGCCTGCGCCAAGGCACTGGCCCACCACGGTCAGCGCGGCCATGCCCACGGCGTTGGCCGGGATGTTCAAAAAGGTGGTGGTGGTGTTTGCCACGGCGTTGGCCGCAATGGCGGCGGTGCCCAACGTGGAGGTCAGGCTGGAAACGGACAGCTTGCCGATCTGGAACATGCCGTTCTCGATGCCGGCCGGGATGCCCACCCGCAGGATCTGCCGGATGAGCCGTGCTTTGGGGGCCAGTGCACGCAGGCCGTCCACGCGCAGCGGGCAGTCGGGCTTCTGCAGCAGGTACAGCACGGCAAAGCAGGCAATGGCGCGGGATACAAGGCTTGCCAGCGCTGCGCCCATGACGCCCATTCTGAAGCCGTAGATCAGCACGGCGTTGCCGCCGATGTTCACCACGTTCATCACCAGACTGGACAGCATGCTGATCTTGCTGTTGCCCTGCGCCCGGAACAGGGCCGCACCGGCGTTGTACAGGCCGATGAAGGGGTAGCTCAGGGCCGAGAGCAGAAAGTAGGTCTCGGCATAGCGCATCACGTCCGCGTCGATGGAGCCGAAGATGCCCTGCAGGATGGCATGGCGGCCCGCCACCACAACGGCGGCCACCAGCAGGCTGAAGCTGGACAGGATGAACAGGATCTGCGCGGCGGCGTTCCGGGCGTCACGGGGTTCCTGCCGGCCGATGTACTGGCTGGTGACCACCGCGCCGCCGGTGGCCAGTGCGCTCATGATCTGGATCATCAGGGTGTTGAAGCTGTCCACAAGGCTCACGCCCGACACGGCGGCTTCTCCCACCGAGGACACCATCAGGGTGTCCGCCAGACCGATGGTCACGCTGAGCGCCTGCTCTGCGATCAGCGGCAGCAGCAGGGCAATGAGCTGCTGCCGGGTGAACAGCGGCGGCTTATGGAACGAGGGCGTTTTGGTTGCTGTCATAGGTTCCTCCGTAACGGTAACGAGATGCACTTGGATACATGACCTATATCATACAGCAGAACGCGCAGAATTACAAGAGATGGATACAACAAATCGGAGAAGCTGTTTTTATAAGCATGGAACACCGCCTTGTCCGGGAGCCGAAAGCCGCACCGCAGCGTGTTTGTTCCGCTTTACCCGTGCAGGCAATTGTGCTAAAATAAATCTGAGGTGCACCGCGCTGTGCAGGAGCGGGGAGTGCACCATGGTAAATGAGATCAACATAGAAGGTAAACCAGGACCCAAAGGGGGAACAATATGCCCAAAACAGCCCATAAGGTCGTTGTCATCGGACATCGCAATCCGGACACCGACTCCATCTGCTCGGCCATTGCCTATGCAGAACTGAAAAACAAGACCAGTGATCTGGTCTGCGAACCCCGCCGTGCAGGCAAAATGAATCAGGAGACCGAGTTCGTGCTCAAAAAATTCGGGGTCAGGCCCCCGCGCATGTGCACGGACGTCAACCCCAAGATCCGGGATGTGGACTACCGCGAAATGCCCGGCATCCCCGGCTCCACCAGCCTGCGCAAGGCGTGGGAGATCATGCGCGACCGCAAGATCGACACCCTGCCGGTGACGGCAGCGGACAACGAGCTGGAAGGTCTGATCACGGTGAAGGACATCGCCACCGCCAACATGGACCTGTTCGATACCGGTATCCTTGCCAAGAGCCGCACCAGCTACAAGAACATTCTGGAAACACTGGGGGCCACCATGGCGGTGGGCAGCGAGGACGCGGTGTGCACCACCGGGCACATCCGCATTGGCACCGCCACCCCGGAAATGCTGGAAAACAGCATGGAAAAGGGCGATATCGTCATCCTGACCAACCGCTACGAGAGCCAGCTGTGCGCCATTGAGAAGGAAGCCTCTCTGCTCATCCTGTGCAACAACGCCAAGGTGGGCCGCACCATCCAGCGCATTGCCGAGGAGACCGGCGTTGCCATCATGACCACCCCGGTGGATACCTATGCTGCCGGTAAGCTCATCAGCCAGTGCGCACCCATTTCCTACTATATGACCCGCAGCGACATCATGAAGTTCACCCTCGTCACGCCGGTGGCCGATGTTACCCGTGTGATGGCCAAGGTGCGCCACCGCTATTTCCCCATTCTGGACGAGGACGGCAAATACTGCGGCATGGTCAGCCGCCGCAACATCATTGCGCTGCGCAAGCGCCGCATTATTCTGGTGGACCACAACGAAGCCACGCAGGCCGTGGAGGGCTTCGATCAGGCCGAGATCCTGGAGATCATCGATCACCACCGCATCGGCAGTCTGGAGACCAGCGGCCCGGTGTACTTCCGCAACCAGCCGGTGGGCTGCACTGCCACCATCATCACCCAGATGTACGACGAGAACGGCGTGGAGATCCCGCCGCAGATCGCAGGTCTTCTGCTGGCGGCGATTTTGTCGGATACGCTGGTGTTCCGCAGCCCCACCTGCACGCCGCTGGACGAGGCCCTTGCAAAGCGTCTGGCAAAGATCGCCGGGGTGGAGATCGACGAGTTTGCCAGCGAGATGTTTGAGGCAGGCGAAAAGCTGGACGGCAAGACCGCCGAGGAAGTGTTCCTGCAGGATTTCAAGGTGTTCATGTGCGGCGATATCCGCTTTGGCGTGGCACAGGGCAGCTACATGACCCGCAAGAACCTGCAGGCCGCCGAAGCGCTGCTGCAGCCCTATCTGGAAGAAGCCCGCAACAAGCAGAACGTGGAGGACATCTACATGCTGCTCACCGACGTGCCCAAGGAAGAAAGCGTGGTCATCAGCGATGGCCGCTATGCCTCCGAGGTGCTGGCCGACGGCTTTGAGACCCAGCCCGCCGAGGACGGCAGCTTTACGCTGCCCGGTGTGGTGAGCCGCAAAAAGCAGTTCATCCCGGCGCTGATGACTGCCTATCAGGAGCTTTGAGGGAAAGGAAAGCTTCTTCGCCCTCTCAGTCTCTAACGCGCCAGATTCCCCCTTTTGTCGCTGCGCGACATCTTCCCCCGGAGCGGGGGAAGTCTTTCCTCAAAGGGGGAGCCCTTGGCAAAACCGCAAACGTTGTATGGACTGCCAAAGCCTCTCACTCTGGGAGAGGTGGCATTGCGGAGCAATGACGGAGAGGGCGAGCCCGGTAAAGGTTTAAATGCTATGTTTAACTTTTTAAACAAAAAAGACCGCACGCCGCCTGCTCTGCCGCAGGGAACGGTGCGCCGCCGCTATTCCATCGAAGGGCAGGTGCAGGGGGTGGGCTTCCGCTACCGTGCCCGCTATGCGGCCCAGACACTGGAGCTGACCGGCTGGGTGGAGAACGAGGACGATGGCAGTGTGACGCTGGAAGTGCAGGGCGACCCGGATCAATTCATGCGGCTGTTCGCCATGATCCAGAAAAGCGATTACATCCGGATCACCGGCATCCGCCAGAAGGATCTGCCGCCCGACCCGTGGGAGCGCGGCTTCTCGGTACGGGGATATTGATGCGAGACCGAGCGGGCCTGTACAAACAAAAAAGCTGACGCAGAAGCGTCAGCTTTTTTGCTTTTCTAATTTTGTCAGCCTGCTGTTTTCAGCGGAGAATTGTCAGTCCAGATGGTGCCGTCCAGCAGTCGGGTCACAGCCAGTGTGCCGTTTGCCGAGACGCGTGCCGGGTCCAGCGCGTAGAAATCGCTTTCCTTCAGGTTTGCAGGGTCTGCATCCGCACGGATGCCCACCACGCAGACCCAGTGGCCATACGCAGCGCTGGTGGCGATATGGGGGTAGTTCACCTCGTTCCAGCCGGAGCCGGTCAGGTGATATTCATAAGTAGAAGTGCGGTTCGTGTGCCGTTTTACGCCGCTCACCGCAGTGTTTTTCAGATGTACGATCACCGGACGCCCGGCGGAAAGCTCGGTGTAGAGCTTCTGCAGGCACTCGGACAGGCTGCCGGAGTAACCGTAGTACCCGCCTGCCGACCAGACCGCCCCGTTCGACCACATGCCGCTGCCGGAGCAGGTTTTTCCGTCCAGAATGGTGCGTGCGTAACGCAGTGCGTACCAGCTGCATTTGCCGGAGGTCTGGTTGCCGATGGAGAGGATATGGCTGGTGTTGAACTCCAGCATCCGGATACCGTGTGTCTCCTGCAGGGCAGCTGCATGAGCATGGGGAATGGCCAGAGCCAGCACAAGGCACAGCGCCAGAACTGCCGCCGCCAGCCGCTGTGCCGCGCGGGCGGGACAGTGTTGCATGTGTTCCACATCCTTTTTCTTTTTACGACCTCATTTTACCACGCAAAAATGTTAAAAATGTGTAAACAAGCAAAGTTTTTGGGCGTAATTTTGTAAAATCGAGGGCAGTTGATAAAATTTTGTTGACACAGGCCCCCGGGTATGCTAAAATCAACACGATTTTGGAGAGATGAAGAGCTATCAGGGTCTTTCCAGGAGCATTACACTCGAACCACTCCGTCAGGGAGTCAAGGCCATACGGACAGCCGGGTTCACTGCCGACCGGCGGCGCAAGCTGCCATTATTGATTGAGTTCAAAGCTCAAATTTTATAAGTTGGTTTCTTACAAACCGAACAGCGCCCGCTGCGCTGACTTGTGAAACGGTCAATAAGAGTAGTAAAAGTAGTAAGTGCTATATAGACTCTGACAAAACTTCATCTCGATGTCCTGCCGCAATAGCCTGCTTCTGTTTCCCGCGCAATGCGCCGGGAAATTTGGCGCGCTTTGGGCAGGGGAACATTGGGAACTGCCTTCACGGGTCAGCAGAACGGTCTTTGTGCTGTTCAGCCGGCCCGTGTTTTTTTGTGTGCCGGGTCGTAAAAAAGAGGTGGAATGGATGAACAAAAAACAAAAGCTCAACCAGAACCGCGCCCCCATTTACGAGGCGCTGGAGCGGTTCCGGAAGATGCGGGTGGTGCCCTTTGATGTGCCCGGACACAAGCGGGGCCGCGGCAACCCGGAGCTGACGGCCTTTCTGGGCCAGCAGTGCGTGGGTGTGGACGTGAACAGCATGAAGCCGCTGGATAATCTCTGCCACCCGGTATCGGTCATCCGGGAAGCAGAGGAGCTGGCCGCAGACGCCTTTGGCGCTGCCCACGCGTTCCTCATGGTGGGCGGTACCACCAGCAGCGTGCAGAGCATGGTGCTCACCGCCTGCAAGCGGGGCGATGAGATCATTCTGCCCCGCAACGTGCACCGCAGCGTGCTGAACGCGCTGGTGCTGTGCGGCGCGGTGCCGGTGTACGTGAACCCCGAGGTGGACAAGCGCCTTGGCATTTCGCTGGGCATGAAGCGGGAACAGGTGGAAAAGGCCATCCGGGAGCACCCCAATGCGGTGGCCGTGCTGGTGAACAACCCCACCTACTACGGCATCTGCTCCGACCTGCGCGCCATCGTCAAGATGGCCCACGACGCCGGGATGCTCTGCCTTGCGGACGAAGCCCACGGCACCCACTTCTACTTCGGCGGCGGCCTGCCGGTGTCTGCCATGGCGGCGGGCGCGGATATGGCCTCCGTTTCCATGCACAAGAGCGGCGGCAGCCTGACCCAGTCCAGCCTGCTGCTCATCGGCCCCAACGTGCACCCGGGCTATGTGCGGCAGATCATCAACCTGACCCAGACCACCTCCGGCAGCTACCTGCTCATGTCCAGTCTGGATATCTCCCGCCGCAACCTTGCTTTGCGGGGTCGGCAGGTGTTCCACCAGGTGGCAGACATGGCCGAGTATGCCCGTGAGGAGATCAACGCCGTGGGCGGCTACTACGCCTTTGGCAAGGAGCTGTGCAACGGCAACTCCGTCTTTGACTTTGACACCACCAAGCTCAGCGTCCACACGCTGGACATCGGCCTTGCGGGCATCGAGGTCTACGACATTCTGCGGGACGAGTACGATATCCAGATCGAGTTCGGCGATATCGGCAACATCCTTGCCTATCTTTCCATCGGCGACCGCCCGCAGGAGGTGGAGCGTCTGGTCAGCGCACTGGCCGAGATCAAGCGCCGCTACCAGACCGACGGCTCCGGCCTGCTGAGTCAGGAATACATCGACCCCGTTGTGGCTGCCAGCCCGCAGGAGGCTTTCTATGCCCCCAAAAAGAGCCTGCCCCTCCGGGAGACCGAGGGCATGGTGTGCAGCGAGTTCGTCATGTGCTACCCGCCGGGCATCCCCATTCTGGCCCCCGGCGAGCGCATCACAAAGGAGATCCTGAACTACATCGAGTACGCCAAGGCCAAGGGCTGCAGCATGACCGGCCCCGAGGACCCGGACATCGAGCGGCTGAACGTTCTGGCATAAGGAGGGAACGCAGATGGAATTTTGGTTTTCGGAGTTTCACACCCCGGACGTAAAGCACAGCATCCGGGTGAACAAACAGCTCTATTCCCGGCAGAGCGATTACCAGCGCATCGACATCTTTGAGACCCCGGAGTTTGGCCGGGTGCTCACGCTGGACGGCAACGTGATGCTGACCGAGCGGGACGAGTTCATCTACGATGAAATGATCGTGCACGTGCCCATGGCGGTGCACAAGGAGGCCAAGGATATCCTTGTCATCGGTGCCGGCGACGGCGGCGTGGTGCGGGAGCTGACCCGCTACGACCGGGTGGAGCGCATCGACCTTGTGGAGATGGACCCGCAGGTGGTGGAAGCCTGCCGCGCCTACCTGCCCGGCAATGCCTGCCGCATGGATGACCGCCGGGTGCACATCTACTTTGAGAACGCCCTCAAGTACATCCGCCGCTGCGAGGAGGAGTACGACCTTATCATCGTGGACTCCTCTGATCCCTTCGGCCCCTCCGAGGGTCTGTTCACCCGCGAGTTCTACGGCAGCTGCTTCAACGCCCTGAAAGAGGACGGCATCATGGTCAACCAGCAGGGCAGCCCCTTCTACGCCGAGGACGCCAGCGCCATGCAGCGCAGCCACAAGCGCATTGCCAGCACCTTCCCCATCAGCCGGGTGTATCAGGCCCACATCCCCACCTTTGCCGCGGGCTACTGGCTGTTCGGTTTTGCAAGCAAGAAGTATCATCCCATCGATGATCTGGATGCGGCGGCATGGAAGGCCCTGAACATGCGCACCCGCTACTACACCACCAAGCTGCATGTGGGTGCATTTTACCTGCCGGCATTTCTGGAACAGATGCTGGAAGAAGTGGAATAAAAACCTCTCAGGTTCAAAGCGATCTCGATAAAAAATATCGTTCAATAGAAGAATACTTCTCCCTCAAAAAGTAAAAGCTCCCCCCTTTCGGGGGAGCTGGCATCGCGCAGCGATGACTGAGAGGGTCCAAACCAGTAAAGGAGATATCACAATGAGCAAAGTTCTGATCATCGGCTGCGGCGGCGTGGCCTCCGTTGCCATCCACAAGTGCTGTCAGGTGCCCGAGGTGTTCACCGAGATCTGCATCGCCAGCCGTACCAAGTCCAAGTGCGACAAGCTGGCTGCAGAGCTGGCTCCCAAGACCGCCACCAAGATCACCACCGCACAGGTGGACGCCGACAAGGTGGAAGAGGTCATTGCCCTCATCAAGGCGTATCAGCCCGACCTCGTAATGAACATCGCCCTGCCCTATCAGGACCTGACCATCATGGATGCCTGCCTTGCCTGCGGCGTCAACTACATGGATACCGCCAACTACGAGCCGGAGAACACCGACGACCCCCAGTGGCGCGCCATCTACGAGAAGCGCTGCAAGGAGGCAGGTTTCTCTGCCTACTTTGATTACAGCTGGCAGTGGGCCTACGCCAAGAAGTTCGAGGAAGCCGGCCTGACTGCCCTGCTGGGCAGCGGCTTCGACCCGGGCGTGACCCAGGCTTACTGCGCCTACGCAAAGAAGCACGAGTTCGATACCATCGACACCATCGACATTCTGGACTGCAACGGCGGCGACCACGGCTATGCCTTTGCCACCAACTTCAACCCGGAGATCAATCTGCGCGAGGTGTCTGCTCCCGGCAGCTACTGGGAGAACGGCCACTGGGTGGAGATCCCGGCCATGAGCATCAAGCGGGAGTACAACTTCGATCAGGTGGGCGACAAGGATATGTACCTGCTGCACCACGAGGAGATCGAGTCCCTTGCCAAGAACATCCCGGAGGCAAAGCGCATCCGCTTCTTCATGACCTTCGGCCAGAGCTACCTCGACCACATGCGCTGTCTGGAGGATGTGGGCATGCTGTCCACCACCCCGGTCAACTTCAATGGTCAGGAGATCGTGCCCATCCAGTTCCTGAAAGCGCTCCTGCCGGACCCCGCCAGCCTCGGCCCCCGCACCAAGGGCAAGACCAACATCGGCTGCATCTTCACCGGCAAAAAGGACGGCAAGGAAAAGACCTACTACATCTACAACGTCTGCGACCATCAGGAGTGCTACAAGGAGGTGGGCAGTCAGGCCATCAGCTACACCACCGGCGTGCCTGCCATGTGCGGCGCACTGATGCTGCTCACCGGCAAGTGGACCACCAAGGGCGTGCACACCGTGGAAGAGTTTGATCCGGACCCGTATCTGGACGCTCTGGACAAGTACGGCCTGCCCCGCTCCGAGAGCCACAGCCCGGCTCTGGTGGACTGATGCAGGTGCACGACAGCCGCCCGCCCTTTGCGGGCCTTGCGAACCTGACGGACGAAGCACTGGCCTCTCTGCCCACGCCCTGCTATCTGCTGGACGAAGCACAGCTGCGCCGCAACGGCGAAATTCTGCTGGGGGTACAGCAGCGCACCGGCTGCCGCATCCTGCTGGCGCAGAAGGCATTTTCCAACTTTGATCTCTACCCGGTGCTGGCGCCCTATCTGGCAGGCACCGAAGCCAGCGGCCTGTACGAGAGCCGCCTTGGCCGGGAGGAGCTGCCGGAGAAGGAAAACCATGTGTTCTGCGCGGCCTACCGGACAGACGAGTTCCCGGAGCTGCTGCAGTACGCCGACCACATCGTGTTCAACTCGCCCAGCCAGCTGGCAAAGTTCGGCCCGGCGGCAAAGGCGGCAGGCAAAAGCGTGGGCCTGCGCATCAATCCGCAGCGCTCCACGCAGGACGGCCATGAGATCTACGACCCCTGCGCCCCGGGCAGCCGCCTTGGCACCACCCGCGCCCAGTGGGACGCCGCTGTGCAGCAGCACCCGGAGCTGCCCGCCCTGCTGGACGGCCTGCACTTCCACACCCTGTGTGAACAGAACGCAGATGCGCTGGCCGAGACGCTCCCGGCGGTGGAAGCCGCCTTCGGCGACCTTCTGCCCCGCATGAAATGGCTCAATTTCGGCGGCGGGCACCATATCACCCGCCCGGATTACGACCTGTCCCTGCTGGAAAAATGCATCACCGTGATGCAGGCAAAATACGGCGTGCAGGTGTATCTGGAACCGGGCGAGGCATGGGCGCTGAACGCGGGCTATCTCGTCACCACGGTGCTGGACACTTTGCAAAACGGCGACACCAGCCTTGCCATTCTGGATCTGTCTGCCGCCTGCCACACGCCGGACGTCATCGAGATGCCCTACCGCCCGCCGCTGCTGGACGCGGGCGAACCGGGGGAGAAGCCCTGCACCGTCCGTCTGGGCGGGCCCACCTGCCTTGCGGGGGATGTGATCGGCGATTACAGCTTTGCTGCCCCCCTCACCGAGGGGCAGCGGCTCATCTTCGGCGATATGGCCATCTATTCCACCTGCAAGAACAACACCTTCAACGGGATGCCCCTGCCGGACATCTGGCAGCTGTGCGCGGATGGGACGCTCCGGCGTCTGGCGCACTTTGGCTACGGGGATTTCAAGTACCGTCTGGGGAGCCGGGGCGGCAGCGCCCAGCCCACAACATCCGTCCAAATTTAAGCGGGCGGTCTCTGCCATAAAAACAGGGTTCCGTCTCCGGCGTCTGGCAGGAAATGGCAGACGGCAAAGATTCTTTGCGAAGTCCGGTATAACAATTACAATACCGCAACAAATAGCACCTGTTTTCGTGCCTTTTTCACGAAGAAGCCTTCCTGTTTTTGGGAAACTTCCCCATTGACAATTCCGACTCCAGTTGGATATAATCAAGGCAAGAGGAGCGCCCCGAAAGGGACGCAGCCTTCTGAACTGCGAAACATATCCACAAAATCATCAGACTGGAGGGATACCCTATGAAGAAGCTTTCCAAGATCGTTGCCCTGCTTCTGGCAGGCGCGCTGACCATGCTCCTGTTCACCGCCTGCAGCGGCGGTGGCGGCAGCAGCTTTGGTCACAGAGACCAGGATAAAGAAGATGAAGCCTTTGGCAAGTTTACGAGCATGGCACAGGCAGGTAGCGTGAAAGAAAACGATAAGAGCCTGCAGGCTGTTGCGGATGGATATCTGCAGAAGGACCTGAACTCCAGAGTTGACTTCCTTGGCGCAAAGCTGGTCGGCAAAGTCCATGTGGATGGCAAGGATCAGGAATACTTGACCATCACGGTGACTGGCAACTATGAGTATGGCTATATTGTGAACACGATCCTGAATGAGATCCAGGAAAAGGTCGGCAAGGAAATCCCCGGCACAAAAGTTGATGTGAAGGGCAAGGGCAGCTGGACGAAGCTTGGCGTTGTTGTCCGGTCGGACGGCACTCACAGCTACATCGCAGTGGCATTCCAGATCGAGAACCCCAACAAGTAAAAACTCCTCACCTTTTTCCCCCGGAGCGTGGCTGCATGGCCGTCCTCCGGGGCTTTTTTGCGTTGTAATGTTCAGCGGAGTGTGTTAAAATAAAAACGCCGTCCTTCAAAGGCGGCGTTAAGGTGCTGTCTGCAAGTGCAGGTGGTCATGCTCCCTCCGGCTGCGCGTCGGCGGGGACGAAAATCTCTTTTGCTTCCCCTTGACGCGAAAGCGGAAAGGGGGGATGATTCATGACGTTTGAACAGGTCGTATTGCTGCTCTCGCTGATTGGCGGGGCAATTTATGTCACGTTCCAGATTACATGGACAATTTCTAACGGCAAAAAGAAATGACCGCCCCAGACTTCCAACCCTGAGCGGTCATTCTTTTTGATTATCTCAGCCGAAGGAAGCTGACCATGCGGCCAGCACCTTTTCTGTTTGTAGTATAGTGTTTTTTGATTGGTTTGTCAAGTAAAGTGCACCTTTCATATCCCCCGTGGAGCACCCCCGCTCCCCGGGGCTTTTGCGTTTGGGGACAATTGCCAAAAAGAACTGCGGAATTTGGGCGATATGCCTGTTGACATGCGGGGGGGGGTATGGCTAAAATAAACTCAGACGGGTAAAGCGATTTGGGGTCGCCCAAACCGTCAGAATTTGAAAGCAGGAGGAACATTACAATGAAAATGTTCAAACGTTTCGCAGCCGCCCTTCTGGTCGGCGTGATGGCTCTGGCAATGCTCACCGCTTGCGGTGGCAGCGGTAGCGGAAGCCCGATTGTACCGGGAAGCGATGTAGAAAAAGCAGAAGCATTTTATATGGATGTCTACAATGCTATGCTGGAGGCCGAATATCAGAACGATACAACCTTGAAGGCAGAGGCAAAAAAGCTTCTGGAAGACAGTCTGGATGATAACGGCGCCTTGAAGAGCGGTAAGAAAATGACTGTTACTCAGGAGTCTGACAATATTTTTGTTCAGACCGCTATTACGATTCTTCCTGCAGACGCAAACAGTTCCACCCCCCTTGGTCTTACCAGCGAGCAGTTGACTCAGGCAATGGCGCAAAAGGATGCTACAATTGCAGAACTCAAAGCTCAGACTGGCAACAGCCTGGCAATGATTAAGAATTGCACAACGAAGATGGCCGTTGGCGCTGTCAAGAAGGGCGATAAGACCTATGTTGCAGTCGCTATGACTATGGACCTTTCGGGTGTGCTGCAGTAACGAAAAAATCATTCAATAACATCTGAAATACCGCCCCGAGGAGCACCCCGCTCCCCGGGGCTTTTTGTGTCCAGGGGACGGACTTATCTGCCCGAAAATAACTGGAAAATATAGGCAGTCTGCATATTGACACGGGGGTGTGTGTGTTGTAAAATAAACATAGGCCGTCCGGGCGTTTGGGACGCGGAAAAGGCCTGTAGTTTATTTTATTATGGAGGAATCTAACATGAAAAAGATGAAACGTCTTGTGGCTGTTCTTCTGGCCGGCATCATGGCACTGGCAATGCTCACCGCGTGCGGCGGCGGTTCGTTTACGCCGACAAGTGACGTGGAAAAGGCAGAAGCTTTGTATATGGATGCTTTCAATACTGCGCTGGGCACCAATTATGAGAATGATGCAGATCTGGAAAAGCTGGCGAAGCAGGTTCTGGATGACAGCCTGAATGAGGATGGCACCCTGAAGAACGGCAAGGGAATGATCTTTAGCGAGGATGCCGGCAACTCGGTCTATAGAGTTGTCACGATTCTTGCACAGCAGGGAAACAAAAAAGTCCCCTACGGTATTACCAGCGAGGAGCTGGCTAATAAGGACAAAGTGATTGTTAATGTTGACCAAACCACCAAGAAGGTCACGACCGGTCTCGCCGTTGGTGCTGTAAAGAAAGGCGACAAAGTCTATGTTGCCATTGCCATGACGAAGGATATGAACCTGATGAAGTAAAAACAGAAGTATCCGATAATATTTGACGCCCCGCCCCGGAGAGCTCCCGCCCTCCGGGGCTTTTTTGCATGAACCCTCTCAGTCACGGCTTACGCCGTGCCAGCTCCCCCGAAAGGGGAGCTTTTCGCTATCTGGCGGTAAGCAGAGTAAAACCTCCCCCTTTCGGGGGAGGTGGCATCGCGCAGCGATGACGGAGAGGGTCAACCCTTGTGCACCCTTTACAAAAACGGCGAAAAAACTTTGGCAGCTCTGCGTGAATGCCCCTGAAAACAGCGTGAATAACGCTTGCACGCCGGAAAAATATCTGTTATGCTTATAGTATAAGAAAGCAGTTGCGCATTCGGCGCCAAAGAAAGGAAGTACCCTATGAAGAAGCTTACAAAACTGACCTCCCTGCTTCTGGCCGGCATCATGGCACTGGCAATGCTCACCGCGTGCGGCGGTACCGGCAACGATGCAGCCACCGCGAAGTTTGAAGCCAAGGCCGAGCAGGTCTATATGGCAAAACTGAATGATGCTTTTGGTAAGGAGTTCAAAAACGATGACGCCATTAAGAATTTGGCTGTCAAGCATATTGAAGCAATGGCCAGCAAAGAAACTCTGAGCATGGATGAACTTTGGGCGGAAGAAAAACTGACTGAAAAGACCCAGAATTGGGTAATGATTTGTTACGATGTGAGCCAGAGCAACGGCAAAGCGTATGTGAAGTCCTCCTATGAGGCGGGTAAGGCAGAAACGATCACGCCGGACGAGACGACCATTAAGGCCTTTTTGAACCTTGCTCAGATGAAGAGAGGGCAAGTTGGTAATACAGCCAAGTTTACCGCGCTGGGCGTTGGCGCAAAGACCATCAACGGCAAGACCTATGTTGCTATCGGCTTTAGAGTGGAAGGTTGATCTGCACAGTAATTGAATCACATCCCGCCCCGGAGAGCTCCCGCCCTCCGGGGCTTTTTGTGTCCAAGGAACGGACTTATCTGCCCGAAAATAACTGGAAAATATAGGCAGTCTGCACATTGACACGGGGGTGGGGGTGTGTTGTAAAATAAACATAGGCCGTCCGGGCGTTTGGAGCGCTGGAAAGGCCTGTAATTTATTTTATTATGGAGGAATCTAACATGAAAAAGATGAAACGTCTTGTGGCCGTTCTTCTGGCCGGCATCATGGCACTGGCAGTGCTCACCGCTTGCGACGGTACTCCTGTAACGCGCGATGAAGCGCTGGGAAAGAACGTTGCCCAATGGACTGTGGAACTGGGCAAGGACGCAAATCTGGAGCTGACCGTTGATGATGAATTGATGGCGATGAGCGCTAAGTACCTGCCCACCGAAGTCAAGCGGCGGGATGCTATTATGGCTGAGGATTGGGAGGCTTTTGGTGCCGCACAGAATGAGTTGGATGATGTTTTTGCTGTAGGAACGAAGGTTGCGCGGGTGGATATGGTGCTTGAATTGAACGGAGCGGAACTCACCAAGGAGGTTCTGGCCCAGGTTGTTCAGGTGAAAATGAATGATATTCAGAACGCTTTGATGAAGGCTGGCATTGAGAAACCGACCAAGTTCGGTGTTACCGTTACCGAGCAGAAGGACTACACTCTGATTTTCTTCGTGGTCAGCGAATAAAGCGCACCCTCTCAAAACTTGCATACCCGCCCCGGAGAGCAATCGCCCTCCGGGGCTTTTTTTCGCCTTTTTGTGACAAACTCCGCCTGCTGTGGTACAATAAAAGGGTATCGAACCAAGACAGAAAGGACGTTTCCATGCAGCTGTTTGAACTGGTGTCCCCGCGCTTGTTCCGCCCGCTGGCGGGGCCGAACCGGGCGTTTTATGCCGAGCTGCTGCTTCTGCTCTGGGAGGAATGCCGCCATACGGCGGACTACAGCATCTCCCGGGCAGAGGCGGTGAGCCGTGCCGAAGATTACTTTGCCGCGCTGGCAAAGCCCCTTGCGCTGGACGCGGACGGTGCGGGCGATGAGGACGAGCAGCCCACCCGCGACCCCCACACGCTGGCGGTGGGCTTTCTGCTGCGGCTGCGCCGCACCGGCTGGCTGGAAGAGACCCCCGGCAGCTATGAGGGCGAAGCGTCCCTTGCCTTTGTGCCGGAGGTGGCTCCGCTGCTGGAAGCGCTGGAAGAGATCCTGAACCCCCGCGTAGTCACCTACACCGGCAAGCTGTACAAGGCATGGCAGCTGCTGGGCGGCATCGGGCAGGAAAAAAGCCCCTATGAGAACGTTCTGCGGGAGGTGGATTCCGACCTTGACGCCCTGAACCGCTCTCTCCGGGCGCTCAACGCCTCCATCGGCCACTACATTGACCGTCTCACCCGCAACCGCACCCCGCAGGAGGTGCTGGAACTGTTCGACCAGTACGAGGAAAAGGTGGTGGCGGCGGCCTACCACCGCTTCAAGACCAGCGACAACCTGTTCAACTACCGCGCCTATCTGGAAGAAGAACTGGACGACTGCGAGGAAAACCAGCTGCCCCGGCTGGCGCTGGACTACGCCCGGGTGGAGCGCTGCGCCCCGAACGAGGCCACGCCCCGGGTGAAAGCCCTGCTGCAGAAGCAGCGGGACGCGCTGGAAGAGATGAGCCTGCTCATGCGCCAGATCGATGCCAGCCACATCCGCTACCGCAAGCGGGCCGTGCAGCGGGCACAGTTCCTGCTGCTGAGCGACCGCTCGTCGCAGGGCAGCGTCACCGCCCTGCTGCGCCGCTACGCCGAGGACATCCGCACCCCGGAGCAGCTGTTTGAGCCGGACGACGGCCCGGTGGCAAAGCGGCTGCACCTGTACCCGGCGGCAGTGTTCGGGGAGAAATTCCTCTATCCGCCCGCCGCCCAGCGCACCGCTGAGCCGCTGGCCCCCGTGCGCACTGAAGCCTTTGACCCGGAACAGCTGCGCAGAGAACAGCAGCTGCTGCTGGACTACGCCCGCCTTGCCGTCACCGAGGAGAACGTGGCCCTGCTGGCCCGGCAGGCCCTTGCCGCCCGCCCGCAGGTGAACGCATCGTCGCTGGCAGAGGAATACCCGGGCGATTTTGCCCGCATCATCGGCCTGCACACCTACTCGCAGTCGCCGCACCGGGACTACGACATTCAGCTCACCGGCAATTGGGTGGAGCGCGGCGGCTTCCGCTTTGAGGACTTTGTCCTCACCCGCCGCAGGGAGGAAGAAAATGGCAACCATTAACATGCTGGAAGAAACCGCAAACTACCTGCTGAACCACTGCTTTCTGCTGGGCAGCGTGGAGGATCAGCGGGCAAAATATCTCTACGTGCAGGACCATCTGGACGAGGTCCGCGCCGTGTTCGCGCCGCTGGGCTATTTGGTGCTGCTGTACCCGGCACCCCTGCAGGCGGCGGCTCTGGTCAACGGCCACGAGGGCAGTCAGGCCCGGCTGCTGAAATACGAGAGCATCCTGCTGCTGGTGCTGCGGCTCTTGTACCTGCAAAAGCGCGAGAGCCTTGCCGTCAATGCAGACGAAGTACTGGTGACGGTGGAAGAGGTGCAGACCGAGCTGCAGAAGATGAACCTGCCCCGCCGTCTGGACCAGAAAACGCTGGAAAACCTCATGCGCACCCTGCGCCGGTACAATCTGGCGCGGCCTGTGGGGCGGCTTTCCGGGCTGGACAGCCGCATTGAAGTATTTCCCACTGTGCTGCTGGCCCTGCCGGACGCCGACCTTGCGGATGCCGCCGCCGAGAGCGGCCGCACCCGCACAGAGCTTGGCTTATACGAACGTGCAGACGAAGCAGGGGAGGGTGAAGAATGATCGAACTCAAACGGCTGAAACTCATCAACTGGCACAACTTTGAAAACGTCACCTTTGACTGCGCCCGCCTGACCTATATGATCGGCGTCAACGCCGTGGGCAAGACCACCATTCTGGACGCCATCCGCTACTGCCTGACCACCAACCGCAATTTCAATGCGCTGGGCAACAAAAAGAGCGGACGCACCCTGCAGGGCTCTGTCCACGCCAAGCAGCGCGGCGAGAACGCCTACCGCCGCCCGGGCCATACCGTGGCCTATATCGGGGCCGAGTTCTGGGAC
The DNA here is from genome assembly GCF_023347535.1 of Faecalibacterium sp. HTF-F. Lineage (NCBI taxonomy): Bacteria > Bacillati > Bacillota > Clostridia > Eubacteriales > Oscillospiraceae > Faecalibacterium > Faecalibacterium wellingii. The sequence continues at coordinate 2,729,079 of NZ_CP094473.1, read as the reverse complement.
AGCGTCAAGCGCACCCCCTTTGTCATCGCGGTGCGGGTGGAGTCCGAAGGCCCCATGCAGGAGCTGCACCCCGGCGACCAGACCTGGTACCTCTCCGAGGACGGCATCACGCTGGAACAGCTGCCCTTCATCGACCCGCGCACCGGCGCACCCAGCGCCAAGGAGGATTTCAAGCCCGAAACAGGCCGCCTTTCCTACACCCGCAGCCCCAGCGAAGCGCGGGACCGCATCTGCCGGGCGCTGGGCATCGGGCGGGCGTCCAGCCCGCTGGGCAAAAAGTTCAACGAGGTGTTCCAGATGGGCACCAGCATGGACGAGATCCCCAACTTCCGGGAGTTTTTGTACCAGTACATCCTGCCCCAGCCGGAGCTGGATCTGGACGCGCTGCAGGGCGACCGGCTGGAGCTGGAAAATCTGCACGCCGTGCTGGCCGAGGCCCAGACCCGCGCCGACGCGCTGGAAGAGATCGTGAACTTTGGCCGCGAAGCTGCCGAAAAGCAGACCCAGACCCTTGTGAACCGGGGCGCGGCGCTGCTGGCCCGCGCCGCTGCCGACGGCGGCGAACAGACGGTCTGGCAGGAGCATCTGGACGCAGGCCGCCGCCAGCTGGAACAGCTGAACGCCCGCTATGCGGACGCCAAAAATGCCGAAGCGGAAGCCCGCCGGGCCTATCTTTCCGCCCACGGTGCCGCCAGCGCCAGCGGCGAGGGCCGGGCACTGGACGCCCTGACCGAGGAGCTTTCCCGCCGCAAAACGGCGCGGGACGCCGCTGCACGCAAAGCCGAAAAGGCAGAAAGCGCCCTTGCCCGCACCCAGAGCCTGCTGGCAGTGCTGCGCCGCAGCGGCTTTGCGTCCGGCATCCGGGCCGAAACGCTCACCGCCGAGGAGCTGCCGCAGCTGACGGCGTGGCTCTCCGCGCAGGAAAAGCCGCTGGAAGAAGCCTATTTTGCCGCCCGCCAGAACACCGCCGCCCTGCACCGGGAGCAGACCGGCAAGCGTGCGGAGCTGGACGCCGTGTCCGGCGGCAAGTGGGTCTACCCCCACGACGATGCCGCCACCCGGGTGCGGGATGCGGTCAACGCCGAACTGAAGAGCCGGGGCATGCAGCCGGACGCGAAAATTTTCTGCGAGCTGTTGAACGTGGAGGACGAGAGCTGGCAGGACTGCGTGGAAGCCTGCCTTGGGGACCGCCGCTTTGATATCCTTGTGCCGCCCACCCACTACGAAGCCGCCAAGAGCGCCTTTGTGGCCCTGAAGGATAAAGTCGGGCCTATCAGCCTGCTGGACACCCCGGGCATCCGCAAGGCCAACCGCCGCGCCGACAAATACGGCCCGGACAGCCTTGCTGCGCAGGTGAGCAGCGAAAATCCGCTGGCTGCACAGTATGCCCAGACCATTCTGGGCCGCATCGTCTGCTGCGACACCCCCGATACGCTGGAACAGCATCCTGACAGCGCCACCCGCGACCTTCTGCGCCACCATCCTTTCCGGCTGGAACGGCTGCGCACCCCCCAGCGGTACATCGGTCTGGACGCCCGCCGCGCCCGCGCCGGTGCGCTGTCGGCCGAGCTGGAAGCTCTGGGAGAAAGCGCCCGTGCTGCCGCCCAGACAGAACAGAATCTGAAAGCCGCCTATAACCAGTACCAGACCCTGCTGCGGGGCACAGCGCTGGATGAGCTGGCTGCTTTGTGGGACGCCCGTGCCGCCCTGACTGCTGCACAGAATGCTGTGACCGAACAGGAAGCAAAGCTCACCGAGTGCCGCGAGAACCCGCTGCTGCAGCAACTTTACAAGGAGGAAGAAGCCCGCGAAGCCGCGTGGGAGGCTGCCCGCGCCGCCGTGGAGCAGGCGGGCGGTGACATCCGCGTGTGCGAAAAGCAGATCGCCTCCTGCGAAGCGGAGCAGAAAAAGGCAGGGGAGACGGCACAGCAGAGCGCCGATGCTGCCCGGAGCTTCTTTGCGGCGCACCCGCTGGTGGAGCCGCTGGCCCGCACCCGGATGCTGGCGCTGGCCCCGGCAGATAAGCCCTGCGCCGCCGCACAGGCTGCGGAAAAGGCGCAGGCCAAGCTGGACGATGCGCTGGCCGTCTATCTGACCGGTACGCTGGAACCGGCCCAGAAGGCCTACAACGAGCACTATGTGTGCGATTATCCGCTGGGCCTTGCAGGGCTGGACCAGTACCGCGCCCAGCACGAGAGCCTTGTGCGCATCGATCTGGAACGCTACGCCGCCCGTCTGGAGCAGGCCCAGCGGGACTGCAAGGACCGCTTCCGCAAGGATATCCTGTTCCGCATGAAGGACGATATCTTCAACGCACGGCGGCAGTTCCGGGAGCTGAACAAGGTGATGGAACAGCTGACCTACGGCGAGGAGGTCTACCGCTTTGAGCTGGAGCCCAGCCGCGACCCGCAACTGGCGGCCTTCTATCAGGTCATCGTGGACAAGGGCAACCAGCAGATGACCGAGGGCGACTCGCTGGACAACCTTGCCGCCACCGCCGACCCGGCCTATGAGCGGCAGGTGGACGAGCTGATGGAAAAGATCATGGCGGACGTGGACGAGAACACCCGCGCCCGGCAGGAGGGCCGCACCGGCGGCGTGACCCTCTCGGACTATGTGGATTACCGCACCTATCTGGACTACGACATCAAGGTGACCAACCGGGTCACCGGCCAGCAGGCGTACCTGTCCCGGGTCAGCCGCGATTCCTCCGGCGGCGAGAATCAGGCCCCCTTCTATGTGGCCATCTGCGCGTCTCTGCTGCAAATTTATGAGAAGAGCGAGAACAGCATCCGCCTTGTGCTGCTGGACGAAGCCTTCAGCAAGATGACCAGCGACCGCATCCGCCCCATGATGGAGCTGTTCCGCCGCCTGCAGCTGCAGGTGCTGCTCATCTCCACCGTGGAAAAGAGCACCGCCATCCAGCCCTACTGCGACATCACCTACTCCATCGTCCGCCACGGCGACGCCAACGCCATCGCGCCGTTTATCAAATTGGAGTAATATAGATATGAGCAACGGAGGACGGAACAGGCAGCCGTCGCCCAGCGTTAGGAGATGTGGGAAGCGTCACCCCACCCTTGCTCAAGAAAGAGAACACCCGCTGCGGATGCAGCGGGTGTTCTCTTTTTGTCATGCTTTACCGCAAGGGCAGCACATCTTCATCTTCGTTGATCTCTTCCATCATCCCGTCCGCAAAGTACCAGCCTTTGCCGTACAGTGCCTCGCTGCCGTCGGCGCACAGGATATACGAGCCGTCCGGCAAAGCGAGAAAATGCCGCTTTTTGCTGTCGGCAAGGGCGATATCCTCCACCTTCTGTCCGTCCAGCAGATGGTCCCGGATGAACTGGTAGTGGGGCAGGATGCGGGTCTCGGTCAGGCCAAGGCCGTTCATCCAGCGGGAGTAATGGGGGTCGGCGGCTTCGCCCGGTTCCTCGGGCGCGGCGTACACGATGTGGGCGGCGTTCATGCTGCCGGCACTCACGCCCAGCACGATGCCGTGGTAGTTGTGGAAAAGCCCCGGCAGGCCCAGCTGAGCAAAAAAGTGGTTCTGGGTGGGCACATGCCCGCCGCACAGCATCACAAAGCCGCTCTGGGACAGAAGAGAACCGATTTCCTCGGCGTTGCGGGCGTCGCAGGGAATGAGCGCCGTCAGGGGCAGGTGGGCATTCGCAAAGCTCTGGGCAAACACCCGGCACATCTCGTCGTTCTGCTCGTAGGCGTGGGGGTCTGCCGCAATGGCAAGGCCCAGCACGGCGTGGTCCGGCCAGACGGCCCGCAGGTTCGCCACAAAGTGGTTGCGGGTGTCCAGCACCGGCACTGCAGGCCCCGGCTCAAAGGGGCAGCCGCTGGGGCTGCTGGTCAAAAACAATGTCATAATGATCCCTCGTAAAACAGTGAATAAGAAGCTGTGTCCATTCTAACACGATTTGCCCTGCAGCGGCAGAGCCAGAATCACCAAAAAAATCCCCTGCTTTTCGCCGTTTCGCAGAAAGCAGGGGATTTTATCAGGCCTTTCGGTAATGGAACACCTTGTCCTTGGTGAGGAGCATGGCGGCGCTCACGGCCAGAGCCGCCAGCTCGGCGGCGGTGACGGCCAGCCAGATGCCATCGATGCCCAGCAGCATCGGCAGCAGGAGAATGGCGATCACCTGAAACGCCAGCGTGCGCAAAAAGGAGATCAGTGCGCTGGTCACGCCGTCGCCCAGCGCCGTGAAGAAGGAGGACGCATACACGTTGAAGCCCATGATGAGGAAGCTCAGCGCATACAGCCGGAAGGCCCGGCTGGTCAAGGCCAGCAGCTCCGCGTCGTAGCCCACGAAAACGCGCGCTACACAGGGGATGATGAACATGGAAGCCAGCGTCAGGGTCACAGCCACCACGGCGATGAGCCGCAGGCTCTTGCGGTAGAGGTTGTGCACCTCGGCGTGGTTGCGGGCACCGTAGTGGAAGCTGACGATGGGCGCACTGCCCACGGCATAGCCCACGAACACCGCCACGAACAGGAAGGCCGCGTACATGATGACGCCGTAGGCGGCCACGCCGTTCTCACCGGCCAGACGCAGCAGCTGGAAGTTGTACAGGATATTGACCAGCGACATGGAAAGGTTGGTCATCAGCTCGGAAGAGCCGTTGATGCAGGCGTCCCGCAGCACGCCGCCATAAACTTTCGTCTGGCACAGGTGCAGGCGGCTGGTGTTGCTGCGGTCGATGAAGTAGAACACCGGCAGCACGCCGCCCACCAGCTGGCTGATAAAGGTGGCAATGGCAGCGCCCTCCACGCCCCAGCCCCAGACGCCCACCATCAGCACATCCAGCACCATGTTGGTGCAGCCTGCGCCCACGGTGAACCAGAAGCCGAGGTGCGGCTTTTCGGCGGTGACAAAAAAGCTCTGGAACATATTCTGCAGCGCAAAGGTGGGCAGGGACACCATCAGGATGCGTCCATAGCGCACCGCGTAGTCCAAAAGCTCTCCCTTTGCGCCCAGCAGCACGGCAATGGGCCGCAGGAACACAATGCCCAGCACTGCCAGCACACTGACCGAGACCAGAGCCGCCAGCAGGAACAGGGTGAAATAGCGGTCGGCCTTTTTCTGGTCGCCCTCGCCCAGCGTGATGCCCACGATGGCGCTGCCGCCGGTGCCCAGCATAAAGCCGATGGTGCCCAGCAGCATGGGCAGCGGCATGATGAGGTTGACCGCCGCAAAGGCCGTCTTGCCCACAAAGTTGGAGACACACAGGCCGTCCACGATGCCGTAGATGGAGGTGAACAGCATGGTGCCGATACAGGGCAGCACGAACCGCAAAAGGCGGGAATAGGTAAAGTGATCGGAAAGCTGGATCCGCTGCTTGGACATGGCGTCCTCCTTTCTGCACAAGGTGCAAAAACGGGCCGGATAAATGTCCGCGAGTGCACGCCCTGCCTCGATCTGCTTCGTCACTACGGCAACGAAACCTCCGGCGGGGCGCTGTCTGCACGGCATCTTATCCGGCCCGTTTCAAATTACGTTGAAAACGGTCCTCCGATGAACCAAAAAAGAGCATATCAGAATTTATTTTTGTTGTCAAGGCGGAAAAATCAAAAAAATCGGCATTCGGGGCCAAAATTCATAAACTGTCTCTTCCCAACGTTTATCAAACCTGTTAGAATGATAAAAGTTTTTTCATAGATCCGGAAAGGAGAACTCCTGTTTTGATGAAACGTTTTTATACCGCCATCGTGCGCCGCCGCAGGCTGGTGCTGGCGGTGTTTGCACTGGCGGCTGTGCTGAGCATGGCTGCCACAAGCCGGGTGCAGGTGGATTATGATATCAACGACTATCTGCCGCCGGAATCCCCCTCCACCACCGCCATCGAGGTGATGAACGGTGCTTTCACCGGCGGCATCCCCAACATGCGGGTCATGGTGCGGGATGTGACGGTGCCGCAGGCGCTGGAGTACAAGGAAAAGCTTGCCGCCATCGACGGAGTGTCCTCCGTTGCATGGCTGGACGACAGTCTGGATGTGACAGTGCCTTTGCAGATGCAGGACACCGCCACGGTGGAGAGCTATTATAAGGATGGCTGCGCCCTGTTCACCGTGACGGTGGAGGACGAGAAGCGTCTGGAAGCCGTGGCTGCCGTGCGGGATCTGATCGGGGAGGGCAACGCGCTGGAGGGCGCGGCGGTCTCCACTGCCGTTGCCACCAACTCCACCGTGACCGAGGTGGCAAAGATCGCCGCCATCGCGGTGGTGTATGTGCTGTTCATCCTGATCCTGACCACCGATTCCTGGGCAGAGCCGCTGCTGGTGCTGACGGGTCTGGGGGCGGCCATCCTGCTCAACAACGGCACGAACCTCATCTTCGGCACCATCTCCTTTGTCACCAATGCGGCGGGCAGCATCCTGCAGCTGGCGGTTTCGCTGGACTACTCGGTGTTCCTGATCCACCGCTTTGCGGAGTGCCGGGCCGAAAACCCCGGTGCCAGCCCGGAGGAGTGCATGGTGGACGCCCTGTGCAGATCCACCGGCTCCATCCTGTCCAGCGGCCTGACCACCGTCATCGGCTTTCTGGCACTGGTGCTCATGCAGTTCCAGATCGGCCCGGATCTGGGCCTTGCGCTGGCAAAGGGCGTGGTGCTGAGCCTTGTCACCGTGTTCACCTTTATGCCCGCGCTGACGCTGGCGTGCTACAAGTGGATGGATAAGACCCACCACAGGCCCCTGCTGCCCAGCTTTGACAAGTTCGGCCGCTTTGTGGCCCGCATCATGCTGCCCATGGCACTGGTGCTGGTCATCCTGATGGTGCCCAGCTATCTGGCCTCCAACTCGAACCAGTATTACTACGGTGCCGCCCACATGTTTGGCGAGAACACCCGTCTGGGTGCGGACACCGCCGCCATCGAGGAGACCTTTGGCCGCAGCGACACCTACGTTGTACTGGTGCCGGAGGGCGACACCGCCACGCAGCAAAAGCTTTCGGATGCACTGCACGCCATCCCGGAGGTGACCGGCATCCTTTCCTATGTGGACAACGCAGGCGCGTCCATCCCGCCGGAGTTCGTGCCCGGGGACACGCTGGGGCTGCTGGTCTCCGGCGGCTACACCCGCATGGTGCTGACCGTGGACGCCGACACCGAGGGCGATGGGGCCTTTGCGCTGGTGGAGCGGGTGCGCGCCACGGTGCAGCAATATTACCCGGACAATTATTATCTGGCCGGTCAGGGCGTGAGCACCTATGACCTGATGGACACCATCACGGCCGACATGGTCAAGGTGAACCTGCTGGCCATCGGCGCGGTGTTCCTGATCCTGCTCCTCATGAAGCGCCAGCTGCTTTTGCCCATCATTCTGGTGCTCAGCATCGAGACCGCCATCTGGATCAATCTGGCCATTCCGTACTTCCGGGGCCAGTACGTGTTCTACATTGCCTACCTCATCATCAGCTCGGTGCAGCTGGGCGCTACGGTGGATTACGCCATCCTCTTCTCCGACCGCTATCAGGAGTTCCGGGAGACGCTGGGCCGCAAAGAAGCCGTTGCGGCCACGGTGTCTGCCGTGACCACCTCGGTCAGTACCACCGGCAGCGCCATGGCGGTGGTGGGCTTTTTGATGGGAGCCATTTCCACAAACCAGCTGCTGGGCCAGCTGGGCAATTTTCTGGGCGTGGGCAGTCTGGTGTCGCTGGCCATCGTGCTTTCGGCACTGCCGGGCTTTTTGTATCTGGCCGACCCGCTCATTATAAAAAAGAAAAAACAGCCGAAGGAGGCTTGACCGAGATGAAACATCGATTTGTGCGCCGGGTGTCGGCGCTGGCACTGGCAGGCTGCCTGCTGGCGGGCAGCAGTCTGCCGGCTTTTGCAGCAGCCTCCGCTGCCAAGGAAGAGGTCATTTATGCAAACCTTACGGCCTCCGGTGCTGTGACCGGCGTGTACGCCGTGAACAGCTTTTCCGTGCAGGCGGGGGATACCGTTGCGGACCACGGCAGCTACACTGCCGTGCGCAACATGACCACGAGCGATGCCGTGGAGCAGAGCGGCGATACGGTCACGGTGCATGTGACCGAGGACGGCAAGCTCTATTACGAGGGCACTATGGACGCCACCACGGCCCTGCCGTGGGTGGTAAAGCTGACCTATACGCTGGACGGGGCAGAGATCAGCCCCGACGAGCTGGGCGGCAAAAGCGGTGCGCTTTCCATCCGGCTGCAGGTGAGCCGCAACCCGGACTGCACCGGCAGCTTTTTTGACGACTACGCGCTGCAGGTGACCATGAGTCTGGACACCGGCCTTGCCCGGAACATCAGCGCACCGGGCGCTACGGCGGCGAATGTGGGCAGCAAAAAGCAGCTCTCCTACATCCTGCTGCCGGGCGCGGACAGCGACGTGACCGTCACCGCCGATGTGACGGATTTTGTCATGGAGGCCGTTTCCCTGAACGGTGTGCGGCTGAACCTGAACCTCGACCTCGGGGATATGGACCTGACCGGGATGCTGGAACAGCTGCAGAGCGGTTCCGTTCAGCTGGACGATGGTGCCAACGCGCTGGCAGGCGGCATTGCGCAGGTGCAGGCGGGCATCGACACCCTGAACGGCAATTCTGCCGCTCTGACCGGCGGCTCAGCCCGGGTGCGTGCCGCCCTCACCCAGATGCAGACCGCGCTGAATGGCATCTCGGCCTCCACCGACGAGCTGAACACCCTGCTGGATGCTTCCACCCAGATCCGGGACGGCATTGCCCGGCTGGATGAGGGCGCGGCACAGCTGGAGCAGCAGGTGAGCTTTGAAGCCTACAAGGCCATCCTCCGGGAGAACGGCCTTGATCTGGATGTGGTGAAGGAGGGCAACGCCAAGGCCATCCAGCAGCTTCAGGGCATGGTGTGGATGATGCCCCAGCTCAAGGATGTGATCCTGCTTTTGCAGGGGTCTACGGCCAACATCGACGCCATGCAGACCTATCTGGACACCGTGAACGGCGGCATCGCCCAGCTGCACGAGGGCAGCAGCACCCTGAACGGCAGCTACGGCGAGTTTGACGCCGGGGTGCGGCAGCTGGCCAGTGTGCTGACCGGGATGCTGGGCAATCTCTCGGTGCTCACCGACGGCGTGAACCAGCTGGCGTCCCAGTACGTCCAGCTGGACGACGGCCTGAACGCCTACACCGACGGTGTAGCCCAGCTGAAAGCGGGCGTTGCGCAGCTGGCTGAGGGAGCATCTCAGCTGACCGGCGGCACCGGCGAGCTGCGCAGCAGCGTTTCCAGCATCGACATGGGTGCCCAGCTGGACAGCCTGCTGAACAGTCTTTCCGGCGGCGGGGAGGTGCAGAGCTTCACCTCGGCAGAGAACACTGAGGTGAGTGCGGTGCAGTTTGCGCTGCAGACCACCGCCATCACAGCCCCGGCCCCGGCAGCCCAGCCGGAACCGGCGGCTGTGACCCTGACCTTCTGGCAGAAGCTGCTCAAGCTGTTTGGGCTGTATAAAGGATAAGACATAAAAAGAAAGAATCTGCAATTGTGATGCCCGAAGTTCAGGCTGACAGTTGCAGATTCTTTTTTGTTAACGGGCTCGCCCTCTCAGTCTCACATTTGTTCGACAGCTCTCCCAAAGGGAGAGCCCTTGGCAGAACCAGAAAGTTGACCGTAATGCCAAAGCCTCTCACTTTGGGAGAGGTGGCACGCCGCAAGGCGTGACGGAGAGGGCGAGGCCGTGCAAGATTTTGAAGAAACTTTATTCAAAATGATATTCCACCAGTTCGCAGTTTCTGATGCCCGCAGCTGCGTATTCCTCGTTGGTCATGTCGTAGAAATAGGACTGCACCACCCGGGCGATGCCGTTGTGGGCCACCAGCAGATAGGTCTTGCCGGTGTCGGCCTTCAGCTCGTCCAGCAGGTTATAGATGCGCTGGGCCAGCTGCATCATGCTCTCGCCGCCGTCGTAGCGGTCGGCGAAGTGGGTCTTGGAAACGCGGAACTCGCCGCCGTTGCGGGGCGTGCCCTCGTATTTGCCAAAGCACTGCTCCCGCAGGCGCGGCTCACACCGGGCGGGCAGGCCGGTGGCCTCGGCAATGGCCATGGCGGTGTCGGCGGCGCGGGACAGGGGAGAGTAGAGGATCTCATCGATGTGCACCCCGCTGGCTTTGACGGCTTCGCCCAGCTCCCGGGCCTGCTGGCGGCCCCGCTCGGTGAGGGGGCTGTCGGTCATACCGCAGATCTTGTTCTCAACGTTCCAGACGGTCTCTCCGTGGCGGGTGAAATAAAGCGTATGCATGGGCGGCTCCTTACTGGTCATATCCCGCCTCGATCTCGCGGATGCGGGTGTAGAAAAAGTCGTTGGCAGGGGTGGGCATCCCGTACTTCTTGGCCCGCTGGCGCACCACACCGGCAAACTCCTCCACCTCGGTGGGGCGCTTTGCCAGCACATCCTGCCGCATGCTGGGCATGCCTTCGGGGTTGAAGGTGGGCATCATGGTGTCGATGAATCTCACATCGTTGTCCGGCGGCAGGGGCACGCCCTCAAGGTTCGCCAGCCGGATGACCTCCTGCATGGCCGCGCGCATCATGTCCTGTGCCTCGCCGGGCTGGCGCAGGCCGCCGTAAGGCTGGTCAAAGGCGGCTGCGGCCTGATTCAGGCCGTCGTTCACCATCAGCTTGTTCCACTGTTTGTAAAGGATATCCCCGCAGGGCTCGTTGGCAATGCCGCACTCGTCCAGATAGTCGGCCACGGCCTGCACACGGTCGGTCATTTCGCCGCTGCGCTCGCCGAACTGGATCTTGCCCGCCTGATTGAACACCAGCGTGCGCCCGGTGCGGGTGGCGTCCATGCCGATGGCAACGCTCCACAGGGTGTGGCCGGGATAGGCTGCGTCAATGTGCTCCTCGCTGGTGATGCCGTTCAGCACGCTGAGGATGACGGTGTCCGGCCCTACGAACTTTGCAATGTCCTGAATGGCCTGCTCCAGCACCGTGGCCTTGACGGCCACCAGAAGCAGGTCTACCGGCCTGCCCTCGGCGGGGGTGACGTAAGAGAACTTGCATTCTTCGCCGTTACAGACGACCGGTTCGGCAGAGTAGCGGGCAATGCGGTCCTCGTCGGCGATGACCTGCACGCCGGGCATTTTGCGGCCGAACAGGATGCCCAGTGCACCCAGACCGATCAGGGCAGAGGTTTTGATCTTTTTCATGTGTTCCTCCTGTGTTTATGCCTTTTTCAGCGTTCCGTCTGCGGTCAGGACGACCGAGCTGCCCTCGTCGATGCCAAGGCGGGTGAGCTCTTTGTCCGGGTAGGGCAGGGTGCGCCGCTCCCCGGCGGGGTCGGCCAGCGTGACATCGCACAGCACCGGCTGACCGGCGGGCAGCTCCTCACAGCCGTACAGCTGTTCGTCAATGCGCAGAACGCGGTAGGTAGTCTCCATAGCAGCTAAACTCCTTTTTGTAAATACAGCATTTTTATTATAAAGCTCTGCGCGGGGCGCGTCAACCGCATTTGGCTTGACAGCCGGCCGCCCGGCTTGATAAAATAGGAATGATTTTTGGAACAGGGGGCAGTCACATGAATATTACGGAACTGCGTTATCTGGTGGCCATCCGCAAGTGGGGCTCGGTGAGCGCGGCGGCAAAGCAGCTGTATGCGGCCCAGCCCAATGTGAGCAAGGCGCTCAAGAATCTGGAAGAGGAATACGGCATCCGTATCTTTGAGCGCTCGTCCACCGGCATGATCCCCACCGAACAGGGACGGCATTTTATCCGGCAGGCAGAGCGGGTGCTGGACGAGGTGGACCGGCTGGATCTGGACGCCCGCAGCCGGCAGAGCAGCTGTGCGGAGCTGCGGGTGGTGCTGCCCCACGCCACCTACGCTTCCTACGCGACGGTGGATTTTTTGCAGCAGATGGCAGAAAGCCAGCAGCTGCGGGTGCATATCCGGGAATCCGGCTCCATGGAAGCGCTGGACCATGTGCTGCGGCGGGGCTATCATCTGGCCCTGCTGCGCTACGCGGAGGAGGACGAGGATTACTACCGCCGCTACTGCGACCGTCACGGCCTGCACCGGGAGCCGGTAATGGAGTTTGAATACCGGCTGCTGACCAACCGCGAAGGCCCGCTGGCAAAGTGCGAGGTGACCGATATCACCCAGCTGAACAGCTATATGGAAGTCCTGCACGGTGATTTCCAACTGCCCGGCGGCGAGGACAGCGGCCTGCGCTGGCATACGAACCCGAACCGCCGCATCCATGTGTACGAGCGGTGCAGCCAGTTCTCCATCCTGCAGAACCTGCCCAATGCCTATATGTGGGCGTCACCCATGCCAAAGCGGGCGCTGGAACAATACCATCTGGTGCTCAGGAAGTGCCCGGCCCAGCGCCAGCGCATGAAGGATGTTCTGGTCTATCCGGACAGGGGGACCCTGCGCCCGGAGGAACAGACCTTTGTGCAGCTGCTGCACAAGCAGGCGGCGCTGACCGTGAAATGACCGCCGAAACCGGTTAAGAACTGGCAAAACATCGGAATGCAGAAAAACCGGAAAGCAAAGGAATTTGGCCGACAGCCGCGGCGCTTTATGCGCCGCGGCTGTCTTTTTGTTGATAAACCGCACGAAAAAGAGACGAAGCATCGGCTAAAAATCTTTGCTGGTATATGGCCTTTGATATGCCCCCATACCAGAAGCATATTATCACTTTTATGAAAAATATGTTAACATAGACCCAGAAAGCTGGCCGGGATGGATGGAAAATATGGAAAATGCTTCCATCCTTCCGGCACAAAGAAAAAGGAGGTTTCTGGTATGATCAGTTTCTTACTCTGTCTGGCGATCCTGATCGTGGGCTACTTTGTCTATGGTAAGATCGTGGACAACACCTTCGGCCCGGACGACCGTGAAACGCCTGCTGTGCGCATCAATGACGGTGTGGACTACGTTGTGATGCCCCAGTGGAAGCTGTTCCTCGTTCAGCTGCTGAACATCGCCGGCCTTGGCCCCATTTTTGGTGCCATGCAGGGCGCATTGTGGGGCCCGGTGGTCTTTTTGTGGATCACCTTCGGTACCATCTTTGCAGGTGGTGTGCACGACTACTTCTCCGGCATGATGAGTGAGCGCAACGACGGCGCGTCCATCGCTGAGATCACCGGCAAATACTTAGGCCCTGTGATGCAGAACGTCATGCGCGTGTTCTCGGTGGTGCTGCTCATCATGGTGGGCACTGTGTTCGCAGTAGGCCCCGCAGGCCTGATCGTGGAGCTGTGCAGCCAGAGCGGTGCTTCCGGCGTGCTCACCTCGCTGCTGTTCTGGCTCATCATCATTCTGGTGTACTACTTTATCGCCACCTTTATCTCCATCGACGCGGTCATCGGCAAGATCTACCCCATCTTTGGCATCTGCCTGATCATCATGGCCATCGGCGTCATCTTCGGCATCTTCACCAACCCTGCCTACACCATCCCGGAGATCTGGGATCACTTCGGCAGCATGCATCCATCGGGCACCCCCATCTGGAGCTTCATGTTCATCACGGTGGCCTGCGGTGCGATCTCCGGCTTCCACTCCACCCAGTCGCCTCTGATGGCCCGCTGCATGAAGAGTGAGAAGCAGGGCCACTTCGTGTTCTACGGCGCAATGGTCTGCGAGGGCGTTATCGCTCTGATCTGGGCCGCTGCAGGCTGCAGTCTGTACGAAGTCACCGGCGGATTGAACACCGGTCTGGCACAGGCGCTGGCCATGGGCCAATCCAAGGCCATTTATGATGTCTGCTCCAAGACCATGGGCGGTGTGGGCATCGCGCTGGCAATGGTCGGCGTTGTGGTGTGCCCCATCACCTCCGGCGATACCGCATTCCGCTCCGCACGTCTGACTCTGGCCGACTGGCTCAAGATCGATCAGGACAGCTACGCAAACCGCCTGAAGCTCTGTGTCCCGGTTCTGGGCGTGGGCGCTTTCCTGGGCATCGGCAACGCGCTGGGCTTCATCAACTACACTGTGATCTGGCGCTACTTCAGCTGGACCAACCAGACGCTGGCCATGATCGTTCTGTGGGCTGCATCCATGTACCTCTTCAAGGAAAAGAAGAACTACTGGATCACCGCTGTGCCTGCCACCTTCATGAGTGCGGTCTCTTCTACCTACTTCATTCTGGCTCCCGAATGCCTGGGCGGCCTGCTGAACAGCAAGACCGCAGAGGGCGCCACCATTTACAACACTGCAGTGGCATACCCCATCGGTGTCATCTTTGCCATTGCAATGCTGGCGGTCTTCCTCCACGCAACGAAGAAGGCAGCCCAGAAGGCATGACACGATATATACAAACATATATACAAATGATCTGCTGAATAAGGCACCCTCCGCTGAAACGGCTCGGCGGAGGGTGCCTTGTATTTTTCGGCGTTTCAGGCAAAGAAATCACGATTTGCGGAGAAAATCGAAAACGATTGAGCAACTTGCACAAAAACAGACTGGAAAGTTTGGCAGCAGCGGTTTTGACCGGTTCCGGGAAAGGTCTTTGCCGGAGAGTTAAGAAAAATTGCCGTAAATGCGATAAAAATTCTTTGCAGGTATTCCGCGGAAGCATCTTGCCATATACTTTTTGATATGGGAACCATACCAGAAAAATATTAACTGCTTTATGAAAAAAGTGTTAACATGAAGCCAGAGATTGGTCAGAGCCGCAGCTGGGCACGCAAAATGCTGGCTGTGGTTTGAATCAAAAAGGAGGTTTCTGGTATGATTAGTTTCTTACTCTGTCTGGCGCTCTTGATCATCGGCTACTTTGTCTATGGCAAGATCGTTGACAACACGTTCGGACCGGACGACCGCGAAACTCCTGCTGTGCGCATCAACGACGGCGTTGACTACGTTGTGATGCCCCAGTGGAAGCTGTTCCTCGTCCAGCTGCTGAACATTGCAGGTCTGGGCCCCATCTTTGGTGCACTGCAGGGTGCTCTGTGGGGTCCCGTGGTGTTCCTGTGGATCACCTTCGGCACCATCTTTGCAGGTGGTGTGCATGACTACTTCTCCGGTATGATGAGCGAGCGCAACGATGGCGCATCCATCGCTGAGGTCACCGGCAGATACCTCGGACCTGTCATGCAGAACATCATGCGTGTGTTCTCTGTTGTGCTGCTGATCATGGTCGGTACCGTGTTCGCAGTGGGCCCCGCAGGCCTGATCGTTACCCTGTGCAAGAACGGCGGTATGTCCGGTGTTGTGACCACCACCCTGTTCTGGCTGATCATCATTCTGGTGTACTACTTCATCGCCACCTTTATCTCCATCGATGCCATCATCGGTAAGATCTACCCCCTGTTCGGCATCTGCCTGATCATCATGGCTGTGGGCGTTATCTTCGGCATCTTTACCAACCCCGCCTACACCATCCCCGAGATCTGGGCAAACTTCAGCAATATGCATCCCTCTAACACCCCCATCTGGAGCTTCATGTTCATCACCGTTGCCTGTGGTGCTATCTCCGGTTTCCACTCCACCCAGTCGCCTCTGATGGCTCGTTGCATGAAGAGTGAGAAGCAGGGTCACTTCGTGTTCTACGGTGCAATGGTCAGCGAGGGCATCATCGCTCTGATCTGGGCTGCTGCTGGCTGCGCACTGTACACCATTACCGACGGCAAGATGGTCGGTCTGGCCGAGGCTCTGGCTGCCGGTCAGTCTGCCGCTATCTACGACGTCTGCCTCAAGACCATGGGTAAGGTTGGCGTGGCACTGGCTATGATCGGTGTCGTTATCTGCCCCATCACCTCTGGTGATACCGCCTTCCGTTCCGCTCGTCTGACCCTGTCCGACTGGCTCAAGATCGATCAGGACAGCTACGCAAACCGCCTGAAGCTCTGTGTCCCCGTTCTGGGTGTCGGCGCTTTCCTGGGCATCGGCAACGCACTGGGCTTCATCAACTACACCGTCATCTGGCGTTACTTCAGCTGGACCAACCAGACGCTGGCTATGATCGTCCTGTGGGCTGCTTCCATGTACCTGTTCAAGGAGAAGAAGAACTTCTGGATCACCGCTGTGCCCGCTACCTTCATGAGCGCTGTGTCCTGCACCTACTTCGTGCTGGCACCTGAGTGCCTGGGCAAGATGATCAATACTTATGCAGACGGCAAGCTGGTCGCTTACAACACCGCCGTTGCATACCCCATCGGCATCATCTTTGCAATCGCAATGCTGGCACTCTTCATCCATGCTACCAAGAAGCACACCGCTTCCCAGAAGGCATAAGGACGTCTGCCGCACCGCATAAGCCTTAAACTTTGACACCCCCGCCGCTGTGCTTGCAGTGACGGGGGTGTTTTGACATAACAGACAAACCTTTTGTGCAAATCTTAGCAGCCGGAGGGGTTGCATTTTAAGGGCTGCGGTGCGAAAATAGAACCGGTGATCTTATTTGGAATGGCTGCAGCATCTGCGGCCGGACCGGAAACTAACAGTAAAGAAGGGAACTTCCATGATCTTCAAACCTGCACAGCTGGGTATGGCAAAGCTTGATCAACAGGAGCTGGTGGAGGACAAAAAGTCCTGCAAAAAGATCGGCCCCTGCGGCGTTGGCAAAAAGGCGCTGTACCTCAACAGCTTTTACATCGACCGCCGCTATTATCTGCCCTACGGCAGCATCAGCCGCGTGTTCAAGCGGGTGGCTATGAGCTCCGGCGGCTTTACCGGCAAGGGCATGTTTGCCTCCATGGCCTACCTTGTGGTAGAGTACGACGGCGGCAAGCAGAAGCAGTGCAACTTCAAGGATGAGCGCGACGTGGACAAGCTGCTGGAGGTGCTGGCCAAAGAGCAGCCGCAGATCCATCTGCTCAGCGCAGCCGGTGAGCAGATGCTGCAGAAGAAGGAAGCCGAAAAGGCCTCCCGCAAGCTGCCGGAAAGCGAGCTGACCGACGAAGCCCGCCACAGCATCACGGTGCTGCGCAGGGCAAGGGAATATCTGGAAGCAAAGCCTGCCCTCTCCGATGAGCTCAGCGCAGCCGAGCGCCGCAAGCGCGCCCAGCTGCAGAGCAAGCCGGTGTACCGCTATGTGGCGCTGGCCATCTTTATCATGGGCATCGTCTCTGCGGCCTACGGCCTGTATGCCGTCACCACCCATACCGGCGGCTATGGCATCTACTTTGCGCTGTTCGGCTTTGCAGCCATCTTCCTGTTCTCCAGCTACAACATGCTGCCCACCGCCCACAACAACCACAGCGCCATCATGAAGCGGGCCGAGAAGGCTGAAGCTGCCATGGCGGAGTACGTGAAGCACTACCCCAGCGGTGCGTTCCCGGTGCCCAGCCGGTATGCCCATCCCATCGTGCTCAAGCAGATGAGCGATGCCATTGAAGAGGGCCGCGCCGTCACGGTGCCGGAAGCCCTTGCTGCCGTGGAAAGCCGCCTGAAGTCCCTGAACGCAGATGTGCAGGTGGAACAGGAGGAGTACGACGAGGTGGTGGTCATCAAGGCCATGTTCCTCAACCACGATTATCAATAAAGAGCCTCATAAAACAACAAGAACCGGCAGCCCGCGGGCTGCCGGTTCTTGTGTTACAGAGCATCTGG
The DNA here is from genome assembly GCF_023347535.1 of Faecalibacterium sp. HTF-F. Lineage (NCBI taxonomy): Bacteria > Bacillati > Bacillota > Clostridia > Eubacteriales > Oscillospiraceae > Faecalibacterium > Faecalibacterium wellingii. The sequence continues at coordinate 2,711,571 of NZ_CP094473.1, read as the reverse complement.
AAGCTGCTCCGCTTTGGGGTGCTGGAAGATCTTCATGGCTTCCCGGTAGCAGTGCGCGTAGTACACGATCTCTGCGGCGGCGGTCAGCGCCCAGCTGCAGGGGTACAGCGCATACAGCGAGGGAATGGTATGGAAGTGGGCAAAGATGGTGTAGACCCAGATGACCCGGAACACGCAGGAGCCCATCACAACAATGATGGTAGGCACGATCGTCTTGCCCAGTCCGCGGGACGCGGCAATGGTGCAGTCCATAAAGGCGGAGATGCAGTAGGCAAGGCCCATCACGCGCACACGCTTCATGCCTGCGTCGATGACGGCGCTCTCGGTGGTGAACAGGGCAAGGAAGCTGCGCCCGAAGAGGAACAGGCTCCCGCCCAGGATCAGGCCGACACCAAAGGAGTAAGCCAGACTGATGAAGAAGCTTTTTTTCACGCGGTCCGGCTTGCCAGCACCGTAGTTCTGGCTCATAAAGCTTGCACAGGCCATGTAGAACGCGGCCATGCAGTCGTAGATCATGGCGTCCGCGTTGGCGGCGGCGCTGTTGCCCTTGACCATGAGGGAGTCGAAGGAATTGACGCCTGCCTGAATGAACAGGTTCGCAATGGCAAAGATGGCGTTCTGGAACCCGGCAGGCAGGCCAAGCCCCAGAATGCTCCGGGTCAGGTCAGGGTCAAGGTGCAGCTTATGGACGTCCAGCACGTAGCAGTCCTGCACCCGGGTCAGGGCGCGCAGGATGAGCCCGGCCGAAACACACTGGGAGATGGCACTGGCCAGCGCCACGCCCACCACGCTCAGCTGGCACACGATGACGAAAAACAGGTTCAGCAGGATGTTCAGCGCACCTGCGATGGAAAGGTAGATCAGCGGCTTTTTGGTATCGCCGATGGCACTGAACACGGCGTTGCCGAAGTTGTACAGGGCCAGAGCAGGCATACCCAGAAAGTACACCCGCAGATACAGAATGGCACCGGGAAGCAGGTCGTCTTTGGTGTTCAGCAGCCGCAGCATGAAGGGGGAGCCCAGCAGGCCAACGAACAGCAGCACCACACCCGCGATCAGGCTGACGATGGCCGCCGAGTGCACCGTCTTTTCCACATCGCCGGCATGGCGCGCACCGTAAAAACGGGCCACCAGCACGTTGATGCCGCCGCTCAGGCCGATCAGAAAGCCGGTGAACAGGCTGACAAGGATGCTGGTGGAACCCACGGCGCCCAGCGCTGTAGAGCCTGCAAACCGGCCTACCACGGCCACGTCCGACATGTTGAACAGAACCTGCAGCAGGTTGGAGAATGCCAGCGGCAGGCTGACCAGAAGGATCTGCTTTGCCAGAGGCCCTTCGGTCAGCGTTTTGGTATTCGAACTCATACTCTCTTTCTTATCCTTTGTTCCAAACAAAACCGTGCCCGCGCACACCGGGGCACATCTCTATTATATGGACCGGTGCATCTTTTGCAAGATGGCTTCGACATTTCAGGTTTGATTTTTTTGTGCGGCTGTGCTATACTACATTACACCGACAGGTCAATGTATGCGATCGTAGCTCAGCTGGATAGAGCGTTCGGCTCCGACCCGGAAGGCCAGAGGTTCGAATCCTCCCGGTCGCACCAAGAATCCCCGACACACTTTCGTGTGCCGGGGATTCTTTTTGTGCAACCGGAGAGGATTCGAACAGGGCGGCGGCGCACAGCGCCGCAAGCAAAGCCACAGTGCGGCTTTGCATAGCCCGCGGTTCCCAACCTGTAGGAATGTCTAACAACAGGCTGCGATTTACAGTGCGACCGGAGAGGATTCGAACAGCAACGACGACGACCGCAGCCAGCGGCTGAAACAGGGAGGAGTTGTTGGGGCCGCGTTCTGATTTTTCAAAGCCCTGCCAAGGGACTGCAGAAAAATCAGCAAACGCAACCCGTCAGGCCCTGCGCAGCAGGGCAAGCAATCAGCCCAGCGCGTAGGAATGTCTAACAAGAGGCCTGCCGTTCATCCGGGCGAAATGAAGCTATCCCTTTTTGTTTTTCATCCAGATGCGGTACAGCCCGTCTGTGATAAGGGTCTCCCGGTATAGAATGGGGGTTCGGCAGGCTTCCCGGATGGCGGCGGGCAGGCTGCCGGTGGCGTAGAAGGCGGTGTGCGGGCCAAGCTCAGCACAGAAACGCTCAGCCAGACCGTCCAGAAGGCTGGCGGTGCCCAGTACAAAGCCGTTCTGCAGGCAGGAAGAGGTGCTCTTGCCCAGAATGGACGCAGGGGCCTTTGCGGCAAGGTCGATCTGCGGCAGCTGAGCGGTGTTTTTTACCAGTGCGCTCAGCGAAAGCTGCGGCCCGGGCAGGATCACCCCGCCCACAAGTTCCTGCTTTGCATTGACAGCCATCATGGAAATGGCGGTATCGGCAGAGATCACTACCAGCGGCCCGGAACACTCTGACAGCGCGGCGACGGCACCGCACAAAAGTTCGGCACCCAGCTGGGCGGGATTGTCCAGCCGCAGTTTGATGCCGCTTTTCAGGCCCGGCCCTACCGTCAGGATGCGGGCTTTGCACAGGATGTGCAGCGCCGAAAGCACCCGTCCGCTCAGCACCGGGACAACGCTGCCCAGAATGCCGCCTTCGATCTGGTCGGGGGCGGCACCATGCAGTGAGAGAAGATTCACCAGACGAATGGCGTATTCATCCACCGTTGCATCCATATCAGAATGCAGCCGCCCACAGAACCGGAGCGTGTCCTGTTCGTAGCCGCCCACAGTGATATGGGTGTTGCCGATGTTAACGGTGAGTATCATAAACAAAGCCCTCCTCCACGGCACAATATAATGTATTATAATATATAATAGCGCACCCGCCGCCGATACGCAAGTGTGTGCAGCGGTGACAGAGAGGGGCGTTCCGATTGAGGGACTTTCTCCCCTCCAAAAGAAATCGCGAAGAAATTGGAAAAAATCTGTAAAAAAGTGTTGACAAGGAGGCGGGGGTGTGGTATTATACTTGAGCGCCAAGCGCTGAGGCAAAAGAATGACTTCCGAAGCCTTAGCAGGAAGCCCTTGAAAAGAACCAATAGACGCAGAAAATACCAGCTGACACTGAGATGTTTGAAGCGCTCCAAGTTCAGAAAGTTCAAAAGCTTCTAAAAAATAAGGCTTGACAAAAAACCACTTCGGTGGTACAATAAGCAGGTCGTCAGCCGCAAGGCTGAGGCGCACAGGACCTTGAAAATTGAACAATATCGAAAAACTTGTAAGGAACCTTTATGTGTTTGGAAAAACACTTAAAACAATTCCAAAAGTAATTCACACAGGACGCAAGCGATTGCGTGCTGAGCGAACAAGATTTAACACTTTTAAGTGATAAATATCATTTATAAAGAGTTTGATCCTGGCTCAGGACGAACGCTGGCGGCGCGCCTAACACATGCAAGTCGAACGAGCGAGAGAGAGCTTGCTTTCTCGAGCGAGTGGCGAACGGGTGAGTAACGCGTGAGGAACCTGCCTCAAAGAGGGGGACAACAGTTGGAAACGACTGCTAATACCGCATAAGCCCACGGCTCGGCATCGAGCAGAGGGAAAAGGAGTAATCCGCTTTGAGATGGCCTCGCGTCCGATTAGCTAGTTGGTGAGGTAACGGCCCACCAAGGCGACGATCGGTAGCCGGACTGAGAGGTTGAACGGCCACATTGGGACTGAGACACGGCCCAGACTCCTACGGGAGGCAGCAGTGGGGAATATTGCACAATGGGGGAAACCCTGATGCAGCGACGCCGCGTGGAGGAAGAAGGTCTTCGGATTGTAAACTCCTGTTGTTGGGGAAGATAATGACGGTACCCAACAAGGAAGTGACGGCTAACTACGTGCCAGCAGCCGCGGTAAAACGTAGGTCACAAGCGTTGTCCGGAATTACTGGGTGTAAAGGGAGCGCAGGCGGGAAGACAAGTTGGAAGTGAAATCTATGGGCTCAACCCATAAACTGCTTTCAAAACTGTTTTTCTTGAGTAGTGCAGAGGTAGGCGGAATTCCCGGTGTAGCGGTGGAATGCGTAGATATCGGGAGGAACACCAGTGGCGAAGGCGGCCTACTGGGCACCAACTGACGCTGAGGCTCGAAAGTGTGGGTAGCAAACAGGATTAGATACCCTGGTAGTCCACACCGTAAACGATGATTACTAGGTGTTGGAGGATTGACCCCTTCAGTGCCGCAGTTAACACAATAAGTAATCCACCTGGGGAGTACGACCGCAAGGTTGAAACTCAAAGGAATTGACGGGGGCCCGCACAAGCAGTGGAGTATGTGGTTTAATTCGACGCAACGCGAAGAACCTTACCAAGTCTTGACATCCCTTGACGATGCTGGAAACAGTATTTCTCTTCGGAGCAAGGAGACAGGTGGTGCATGGTTGTCGTCAGCTCGTGTCGTGAGATGTTGGGTTAAGTCCCGCAACGAGCGCAACCCTTATGGTCAGTTACTACGCAAGAGGACTCTGGCCAGACTGCCGTTGACAAAACGGAGGAAGGTGGGGATGACGTCAAATCATCATGCCCTTTATGACTTGGGCTACACACGTACTACAATGGCGTTAAACAAAGAGAAGCAAGACCGCGAGGTGGAGCAAAACTCAGAAACAACGTCCCAGTTCGGACTGCAGGCTGCAACTCGCCTGCACGAAGTCGGAATTGCTAGTAATCGTGGATCAGCATGCCACGGTGAATACGTTCCCGGGCCTTGTACACACCGCCCGTCACACCATGAGAGCCGGGGGGACCCGAAGTCGGTAGTCTAACCGCAAGGAGGACGCCGCCGAAGGTAAAACTGGTGATTGGGGTGAAGTCGTAACAAGGTAGCCGTAGGAGAACCTGCGGCTGGATCACCTCCTTTCTAAGGAGTCAGGCGAAAGAGCGACATCAAAGATGACGATCTTTCGGACAGGTAACAAACAAGCAGAGTAGATATTGTTCGATTTTGAGGGCCCTGAAGAGCGAAAGCTTGAAAGAACCTTCAAAGACGTACCTTGAAAACTGAATAATAACTGCGAAACAAAGATTATAGTAAGTTCTTTTTAAGAAATATTACAATTTCAAAAGGAAGGGTAACAATAATCTTCGTTGGCAAGAGAGAATCAAGAGGATACCAAATGTTCCAAGAGAACGTTTGAAAGGTCAAGCGAACAAGGGCGCAGGGCGAATGCCTTGGCACTGGGAGCCGATGAAAGACGTGATAAGCTGCGATAAGCTTCGGGGAGCTGCAAATAAGCATTGATCCGGAGATTTCTGAATGAGGAAACTCACCTGGGTTCATACTCAGGTACGTTATACTGAACTTCAAAATAGGTATATCGAGGGAACCGCCTGAACTGAAACATCTAAGTAGGGCGAGGAAGAGACATCAAACGAGATTCCGTAAGTAGTGGCGAGCGAACGCGGAAGAGGGCAAACCGAGAGTAGAAATACTTTCGGGGTACGGAGCGCATTTAGGACTTAAGTTGTTAACCGAACGGCATGGGAAGGCCGGTCAGAGAGTGTGAAAACCACGTAGGTGAAAACGACAAGAGCCGAGCGAATTCCAGAGTACGGCCAGACACGTGAAACCTGGTCGGAATACGGGGGGACCACCCTCCAACCCTAAATACTACCCAGTGACCGATAGCGTATAGTACTGTGAAGGAAAGGTGAAAAGCACCCCGGGAGGGGAGTGAAAAAGAACCTGAAACCCTGTGCCTACAAGCACCTAGAGCGCGTCAAAGCGTGATAGGGTACTTTTTGTAGAACGGTCCGGCGAGCGATTGTATGCAGCAAGGTTAAGGACTTAAGGTCTGGAGCCGAAGCGAAAGCGAGTTTGAAAAGGGCGTTAAGTTGCATATAATGGGCCCGAAACCGGGTGACCTACCCATGGTCAGGTTGAAGTGGAAGTAAAATTCCATGGAGGACCGAACCGACCTCCGTTGAAAAGGCGGCGGATGAACTGTGGGTAGCGGAGAAATTCCAATCGAACCCGGAGATAGCTGGTTCTCCCCGAAATAGTTTTAGGACTAGCCTCAAGTTAGATACCTGGAGGTAAAGCACTGAATAGCCTAGCGGCCGAGAGGTTAGCGAAGCTTATCAAACTCAGAATGCCAGAGTATTGATGCTTGGGAGTCAGACAGTGTCAGATAAATGTCATTGTCAAAAGGGAAACAGCCCAGATCTACAGCTAAGGTCCCAAAGTCAGGTTAAGTGGAAAACGATGTGAAGATACGCAGACAACCAGGATGTTGGCTCAGAAGCAGCCACTCATTCAAAGAGTGCGTAATAGCTCACTGGTCGAGCGTCTTTGCGCGGAGAATTTAACGGGGCTAAACCTGACACCGAAGCTTAGGCAATACAGCAATGTATTGGGTAGGGGAGCGTTGTATACGCGGTGAAACAGTAGCGTAAGCGGCTGTGGAGTGTATAGAAGTGAGAATGCCGGAATGAGTAGCGCGAATGCAGTGAGAATCTGCATGGCCGAAAGCCTCAGGTTTCTGGAGGAAGGTTCGTCCGCTCCAGGTTAGTCGGGAGCTAAGGTGAGGCCTAACGGCGTAGCCGATGCACAGACGGTAGAGATTCCGTCACCACCAAAAGAGTTAAGCACAGGGACACATATGAAGTCTCGGAGCCGGGTGTTGGTTCCGGTAGCGATCGAGGGAAGTTAGTACCGAAGTCCGGGATGGAAGATGGCGAGAAAAGCTGTGTGTATTTCTGCGGTGCCCGTACCGCAAACCGACACAGGTAGGTAGGAAGAAGATTCTAAGGCCAACGGGAGAAGGGTTGTTAAGGAACTCGGCAAATTGACCCCGTAACTTCGGGAGAAGGGGTGCTGCAGCAATGCAGCCGCAGAGAATCGGCCCAAGCAACTGTTTACCAAAAACACAGGTTTGTGCTAAATCGAAAGATGACGTATACGAGCTGACGCCTGCCCGGTGCTGGAAGGTTAAGAGGAGATGTGCAAGCATTGAATCGAAGCCCCAGTGAACGGCGGCCGTAACTATAACGGTCCTAAGGTAGCGAAATTCCTTGTCAGGTAAGTTCTGACCCGCATGAAAGGCGTAATGATTTGGGCACTGTCTCAACAGCCCGCCCGGCGAAATTGTAGTACCGGTGAAGATGCCGGTTACCCGCGACAAGACGGAAAGACCCCATGGAGCTTTACTGTAGCCTAATATTGGGTTTCGATGTTGCATGCACAGGATAGATGGGACACTGGGAAGCAGGTGCTTTGGCGCTTGTGGAGTGGCCGTTGGGATACCATCCTTGCGATATTGGAATTCTAACCTGCGCCTTTGAATCAAGGCGGGGGACATTGTTAGGTGGGCAGTTTGACTGGGGCGGTCGCCTCCTAAAGAGTAACGGAGGCGTTCAAAGGTTCGCTCAGCTTGAACGGAAATCAAGCAAAAGAGTGCAAACGCAGAAGCGAGCCTAACTGCGAGACTGACGGGTCGAGCAGTAACGAAAGTTGGAGTTAGTGATCCGGTGGTATGTGAGTGGAAATGCCATCGCTCAACGGATAAAAGTTACCCTGGGGATAACAGGCTGATCTCCCCCAAGAGTCCACATCGACGGGGAGGTTTGGCACCTCGATGTCGGCTCATCGCATCCTGGGGCTGTATTCGGTCCCAAGGGTTTGGCTGTTCGCCAATTAAAGCGGTACGCGAGCTGGGTTCAGAACGTCGTGAGACAGTTCGGTCCCTATCTGTCGTGGGCGCAGGATATTTGATGGGAGCTGTTCCTAGTACGAGAGGACCGGAGCGGACGTACCTCTGGCGCACCAGTTGTTCTGCCAAGAGCATAGCTGGGCAACTATGTACGGATCGGATAAACGCTGAAAGCATCTAAGCGTGAAGCCGACCCAAAGATAAGATATCCCATTGTTTCAAACAAGTAAGACCCCTTGAAGACTACAAGGTTGATAGGCACGATGTGTAAGTGGAGCGATCCATTCAGCAAGCGTGTACTAATAGGTCGAGGGCTTGACCACAATTCGCTTGAGACTCTGAGAGTCAACGAAAAAATGTAAGCAGTGATTATTCAGTTTTGAAGGCACGTCCTTCTAAGAAACACTGGACAAAGTAGACCAGTTATGGTATACTGAACCAGTCAGATCGGTCGGTGTCGATGACGGTGAGGTTCCACCTGTTCCCATTCCGAACACAGAAGTTAAGCTCACTTGTGCCGAAGATAGTTCGCTGGAAACGGCGCGTGAAAATAGGTAGTCGCCGACTTGAGTTATCAGAATGAAGAAACCGCATTCTGATAATATGCACCTCTAGCTCAGTTGGTAGAGCAACTGACTCTTAATCAGTGGGCCCAGGGTTCGAGTCCCTGGAGGTGCACCAGATATTGAACGTCAAATCGTAAGATTTGGCGTTCTTTCTTTATGTAAGAAAGCGGCTGCACACTTTCTGCACACCGTTTGCACATTTGCCTGAATCAGGGGCTTTTCTGCGCAAGGTTTGCACAGCCTGCTTTCCTTTGCATAAAAAGAAGAAATTTTAGGCGAACAAGGCTCTCGTCAATTCTCTGCGTTCGTCTGCATCCATCAGCCGGATGGCTTCAAGGATCTCCCTGCCGGAGATTTTTGTTGCCGCCGGCTTTTCGTTTTGCCGGGGCTGGGATGCTGCCGGGGCCAGGTCTTGGGAATAGAAGTTGGCTTCGATCTTCTCGGTCAGTTCCAGCCGGGGCTTGTCCTGCGTGTGGGCGTAGGTGTCCATCAGGACAGATGCGGTGGCATGACCTGTATTGCCTTGCACCGACTTAAAATCACCATCCGACTGCAAGAGCTGGTAGGTGGCACTGGAGTGCCGCAGACCGTGGAACACGATCTGCTCAAACTCCGGGTGCTCGGCTCTCCACAGACGGTACCATTTCGTCAGCAGCTCCGGTGCAATGGGCAAGCCGTCCGGCAGCCGGAACAGTTGCCCGCAGTTGCTGTACTTCTCCGAGGCGTTCTTCTCGTCCTGCTTCAGCTTTTCCAGCCATGCCAGCAGTTCTTCCTTTAAGGGCTTTGTCATATACAGGACACGGTTGGACTTCTTGGTCGTAGGCTTTTTCAGGATGAGAGAGGATTTGCTTCCCTCACGCCTGTCCGGGAAGGTGTGATACACCTGATTGGGGTCGAGCTTTTCCAGAGCGTCCTTGTTGGCTCGCTGCATGGTTTTGCTGACCGAGATGGTACCACGACCATCGGCGGCATCAAAATCCAAATCACTCGGCTGTAAGCCGAGAATTTCGCCCTCACGGAGCGAAAGAATCATGCTCATGTGCACCGCCAGATGCAGGGCAGGGTTCTCGATGGTCTGCAAGGCTGCCAGCATGGTTTTCTCGTCCCAGATGGTGCGTTCTTCGATGTTGACCTTGGGGGCATCACGGGGCAGGGGAATCTTGTGGATCAAGTCCCATTCCACCGCATAGGAAAATGCGGTCTTGAGCAGCGTGTGGACTTCGTGGATGGAGGTGCTGGACAGCAGCCGCTTTTTCTGCTTCTCGGAAAGCTTCTGCTTTACGCCGTGCACATACTGCCCGCAGGGGGTCTTGGCAAGGGTTGCATAGAACTTCTCAATGTCGTAGGTTCGCAGCTCCTGCACCTTGCGATTGCCGATATAGGGCACGATAAGGTTCTGCACCATCGCTACCGACTGCGTGTAGGTCTTGGGAGACCATTTGTGTTTGGTGGACTGGATCGGGATCCACTTGTACAGCATTTCCTCTACCGTCATGGTATCGGGGACGAGGAATGTGCCGTCCAGCAATTCCTTTTCGACCGTGATCTTTCGCTCCTGCGCCTCCTTCCTAGTCTTGAAACTTTCCCATCCCTCGCAGGGTTTGCCGGAATGGTCTTTGTACTTGTAACGGACGGAGTAGGAATCTCCGCGCTTCATAATAGATGCCATAGATTACCTCCCTCAGACCGCTGCAAACCAGTTGTCGAAGCTCTGCTTGTTCACCCGGATGCTGGTGCCGATGCGTAGTACCCGGAAATCCTTCGTGGTGTTGCACAGGTTGTACGCCGCACGGGGAGAAATCGCCAAAAGTTGGGCGATTTCCTCCACCCGGTAAACAAGCGGTTCGTGCTTGGCTGCTTTGGTCTGGTCAGAAGATTCTGTGGCAGGGGATTTGGACGCTTTCATTGTAACCGGGTTCGAGTCCTTTTGCAAGGACTTATTCGTATAATCTTTAGATTTCACATCTTCGGTCATGTCAGGACGATTCATATTCATAGGCAGACCTCCGTTTCCTTGTAACCGAACGCCTGTAACCGGGCAGGAAAATTATCTTTTTTGCACACAGGGCATTCGGTAGGCTTTATACTTTTTCTTACCTTTTTAAGGTTACATGGTTACAGAAAACGGAAAAAGCAGCAGTCGTGCGGCTTTTTCGCCGTAACTAGAACGTAACCGAACCTGTAACCAGACGTGTGACCACTGTTCATCAGAAGGGAAAGCCCAGCTGCTTGGCTTCCGCATCCGTTATTTCGGAGAAATTTTCAGCCCCGGTTTCGGGGCTGGTTACGCGCTCCCAGCCTTTCTGAACGCCATACTCCGGGTAACGCTTGGCAGTCTTGTGCGCCTGCCAGCCTTGTATATCGCCGCGCGAAATTCCCGTGTTCATGATCTCACAGATAGCGCGGGTCTCCCACTCTGCCGGGATGTTTGTGTTGCCCAGTGCCTCCGCATAGAGCTGCTTGGAACACACCCGGTCACCCGTGTAGTCCTCCAGAAAGGCGTAAATCATGCCCGCCTGTGCATCCTCCTGCATGAAGTCCTGCTGATGGGATTGCAGCGTTTCCTGCATGGCGGGACTGAACGCCAGCTTGTAGTTGCCGCTGTTGTAGATGGTCATGGCTTCTGCCCAAAGCTGGTCGATATAGGCACGGGATTCAGCTTCATTGTCCAGAATGTGGACTTCGGCCAGTTCCGCGTCCACCGGGACAGGGATGAAGCGGCGGTTGCCTGTGCGGTCACGGGGCAAAAAATCCTGTCGATTGGTCGTGCCAGCAAAGACGCACTGGCGCAGACGGTCGGCAGGATGGGTTTCGTAGGGGACTTTATAGGTTTCCTTCTGTTTGCTGAGAAAACTCTTGATTTCCTCGATGCTTTTGGCATTGGCGGTGGCAATCATCTCCGACATTTCAATGATCCAGTGACCTTGCAACTTGCGGTACACGTTGTCGTCGTCCAGCCGACGCAGGTCATCTGAGAACCACTCGTCCTTGACTGCCAGCAGCCGAAAAAAGGTGGACTTTCCCGCACCTTGCCCGCCCACCAGACAGAGCATGGTTTCAAATTTACATCCCGGCTGGAACACGCGCTTGATGGCTCCCAGCAGGAAGATCTTCATGGCTTCGCAAGTGTACTCGTCCTCCGCAGCACCGAGAAAGTGGTGCAGGACGTGGGCTATCCGTTCAGTCCCATCCCATTGCAGGCCGTTCAGGTAGTCCCGGATGGGATGGTAGCGGTTCTCGTTGGCTACGATGTGGATGGCGGATTCGATTTTCTTTTCGCTGGAGATGCCGTACTTCTCCATTCGCCGCAGGATATACTTCATATCGGTGTCGTTCAGCGTCTTGCCAGATCTCGGCCAGCCCACGGGCTTTACAATGTCGATGCGCTCGCTCAACAGGTTCAGCCGGATGGCATCGGCAAGCACATGGTCGTTCTGCAGAATCGTGATGCAGTTTTGGATCGTCCGCTGGATCTCTCCATTGGAGTGCTTGGTCAGCATCTCTTTCACATCTTCAACGGTTCGGGGAGTGCGTTCTTCGTTGACTTCTTTGCTCAATAAACATCACCTCGTGTTTCTGATTTCTCGGCAATAGGCGGCGCAGACGGCTTCCGTTGCGCCTGTTCCGCCTGCAAACGGCTCAACAGGTGCAGAACGGAATCCCGTGCTTTCTCCTTGACCTGCTCCTTACCCTTCTGTCGGACTTCCGGCTTCAGCAGCTTCTCTTGCAGACGTGCAGCAGTGGTCTGCATGGTCTTGAGGAACTTGTCCAGCACGGTGTCCAAACGGTGGGCGGCATATTCCCTCGTGGCTTTGGGAGCCTTGCGTTCCGGGGACAGCACCCACTTTTTTGTGTCCTCGATCATCCGCATATCCTCTTTCCGAGTTTCGGTGCGTACCACGTCTGTCACGATTTCCACCGCCTTGTCATAGGCTGCAGTCGAAACATTCTCCAGCAGGGTCTCCATATCCAAAACTTTCAGGGTCAACTCGTTCAGCTTGCTCTGCTGGGCGGCAAGTTGCTCCTTCTGCTTGGCGAGGATGAAGTCCTGTTTTTCCAGATATTTGCGGTTACCGTATTCCGCTTCTTCCTCCAATTCCAGCCCGTGCCGCTTGGCAATCTCGAACAGCATCTTTCGACAGGCGGCATCGAAGGTGATTTTGCGGTTGTTGCGGCGGCTGAGGGGCTTATCCGGGTCGGGCAGCTCGAAGCCCAGTGTTTCCAATGCCTTTTCCTGCTGGGGAGCAACCTCGCCGTACTTGTTCTCACAGTCGAACACATGGCGCTCGTGGATGTGGGGCGTGCTTTCATCCAGATGCAGCGCCCAGTCCAGCACGTGAACGTGTTCGCCAAACTTGGCCTTGAACTCCTCAATGAACTCGGTGACGATGTTCAGCAAGTCCTCTGCAGGGGCATGGTCGTCCATTGTTCCCAGCTGATAGATAGTTTCTTCCGGGCAGGTCTTGCGGCTGGACAACAGGTCGGGAATGGAGCGGTTGCGCTCCGTGTGCCGGATTTTGGCGTTGCGCTCGTTCTGGCTTTCCACAAAGTTGGAATAGCGGCTCTCATAGAATTGCCGTTCCACATCTGAGAAGGTCGCTGCCAGATTATCCGGGTCTTGTGGGTCGAGAGCCGAACGGAAACCGTGAAAGCAGTCCCAGTAGATGTTGCCCTTGGCTCGTTCCGGGTCGATGTGCTCACTGTTGGCAAGGTTGAAACTGCGGTCATTGTGCTTGGGGTTGTAAGTGCCGTGTGCTCCAGCTCGTCCGTTGTGTCGTGTCAGTTTCAGATTTGACCACATTGTTTTCTGGTAACTGAGGAATCAACGTTTAGCCGTTCTCCCTGCATGGTTTTCCAGCCCCCTCTCGGCGGCGTTTCCAGGCTCTCCCTTGCGGGGTCATCGCCGTGTATCCCATGCAGACGGTCTTTCGATTTTCAAGGTGCGGTGCTGGATTTGGCAATAAAAAATCGCCACACAACAACCTGAACCTGACCATCCCTTCCGGGATGGCCTTGGTTCGGGTTCGTTATGTAGCGATCAGAAAGTTAAAAACTTGCTCCGACTCCTTCGGGAGCCGAGCTGGAACTCTAAGTAAAATATGTTATATTAAATTGTTGGAATAGGTTACCACAAAAATCGAGCCATGTCAACGTGAACTTGTCGGGGCAAGGCCCCTCCATCTTGCTACGCAAGACCGTTCTGTCGCTTAAAAGCCCCACTGGGGCTTTCATTGCTGCGCTACGCTTCGCAAACGCGAACTTTTGAAAACACGCTGATTTCGGCAGCTTGCAAGAAAACACAAGGGAAACTTTGGCAAAAAGAGAGAGGGCCGGACGGTGCCGGCCCTCTTGACAGAATTATGAGATGCTCAAAAACTTCTGCTGCTTTTATTGCGGTTTTCAAAAATAGCGCCGAACAGAACGGCATATTTATGATATGCAGTTTGCGGATACTACTGCGGTGGGAAAATAGAATCAGGCAAAAGGATAAAGTGTCGGCAGGAAAAATACGGACACGACAATGAGGATGAGCGCCAGCGGGGTACCACACTTGAGATAATCCTTCAAGGTGTATCCGCCCGGCTCGATGATCATGATCTGGCAGGGAGCTGCCATGGGGGTCATGATGGACACACAGCTGGCTGTGATCACGCCGACCACGGCAGCACGGGGGTCTACGCCCATGCGGATACAGGCGGAAGTGACCAGTGGGATGAAGATGGTCAGGGTAGCCAGATTGGACATGACCTGTGTCAGAATGAAGGGAACAAGGAAGAACACCAGCATAATGATGTACGGATTGGTAGTATCGCCCAGCAGGCGGATCATCCAGTCTGCCACCACATCGCCTGCACCGGTGGTCTGGATGGCGTCCGACAGAGCCAGCACACCGGCAAACAGGAAAATGGTCGGCTGATGGATGGAGTTGAGGGCTTCCCTCTCGGTCAGCACACCCGTCAGCACCAGAGCGGCAGCGCCGATGCAGGAAGTGAGATACATCTTGACACCAATGACATTTTCCAGCAGCATCATTGCAATGGAGACCAGAACAATCAGGACAGCCAGTTTGCGCTTGAAGGGGCTGAGTTTTTCGCTCTCAGAAGCCGTATGTGCTGCATCTGAAAACTGCTCGTTGGGAATATCCGGCATCAGCTTATAGCCAACAAAGGTCATGTACAGGATGGCGATGGTCAGCATCGGGATGCGCGCAATGGTGAAATCCCAGATGTGCAGCGGTGTCGGTGCGCCGGCCTGCATCATGACATCGTTCCATGCCATGTTGGAAGCACCCTGACCGAGAAAGGTCATCTGGGTGGCAATGTTGGCACAGGCCATAGAAGGATACAGCAGCTTGCTGCGGCTCACGCCGATGTCGTTCGCAATGCCTACCAGCAGCGGGATCATGATAGCGGCAGTTGCGGTGGCACTGGTGATGGCGCCCAGAAACGCACCTGCCACGCAGGAAAGAAAAATCAGCATCCGCATATTGTCCTTGTAGCGGATGACCAGACTCTGGGCTTTGTCAATCAGGGGCGTTTTGGTCAGCCCTGCACCGATGACGAACATGGCTACGAACATGACCACGTTCGTGTTGATGAAGCCGCCAAAGGCCTCGGCAGGGGTCTTGATGCCGGTGAGGATCAGCGCCAGAATGATGCCGGTAGAAATGACCGAGAACGGGACTTTACCGGATACAAAGGCGATGATCGTTACAAGCAGGATGACCAGTGTGATCTCCAATGGGCTCATTTGGGTTGTCCTCCTGTGGATTACTTCCACCTTGCAGATGCAAAGCAGTGGCAAAGGTGTGCAGAACAAAAAGAACGGTCAAGATCTTCTTTGTCTGCATTTTTTTCGTGCACATATTTGACCGCAAATAGCAACACCCAGGATGCTGATATGGCAGACAGCATCCGGGGTGTTTTGCGGAGAAGCAGGATAAACAGGGTAATGAAGATAGGAGTAAATGATAAGAAGTCTGTTGGATCTGTGAAAGCAAATATGGTTGTTAGAATTAACGTGATAGTGAGTTCATTTTAGGAGAAGAATCTTTTGATGGATGGTTGCTCTCCGCAGGGTATAGGCAACGCTGGCTTCGCAGTTGGATCTTATTTGATGAAGCCAACGTGCTTGCAAATTTCCTCGACGGCCTTATCCTTGCGCTGATTGAAGATGACCTTGTTCTCTTCGAACAGGTTGCGACCCTCAGCGTCGATGGAAACGATCAGGGGGCCAAACTCGTTAACGTGGCAGTGCCACAGAGTTTCCGGCATACCGAGGTCACGCCACTGGGCCTCGACGATCTCCTCCACCTCGGTGGCAGCCACAACGGCGTTACCGGCAGGGAAAACACAGTGGATGGCACCGAACTCCTTGCAGGCGCGCTCGGTGTTGGGGCCCATGCCGCCCTTGCCCACGATGACGCGGACACCGGACTTCTGCACGAACTCATACTCGAACTTTTCCATACGCATGGAGGTGGTGGGGCCCACAGACACCATCTCGAATTTGTCGTCCTCCAGAGGGCGAATGATGGGGCCGGCGTGGAAGATGGCAGCGTCCTTGACGTCCACAGGCAGCGGGCGACCCTCTTCCACGAGGCGGCGGTGCGCCACATCACGGCAGGTGGTCAGGTCGCCGTTCAGGTAAACGACATCACCGATATGGATGTCCTTCAGGTCCTCTGCGGAAACCGGAGTCGTGAGAATTTTCTTTCCGTCTTTGATGGTCAGCATTACAAAGTCACCCCCGAATGAGTATCAATGGTGTAGTTCAGGTCTTTATCAAAAATGATGTGGCCGCGGCGATGGCTCCAGCAGCCCACGTTGACGGCAACGCCAATGGCAGAAGGATGGCGGGCGGTGTTCTCGATGTGCACGCCCATGACGGAGTACTTGCCGCCCATGCCCTGAGGACCAAGGCCGATGGAGTTGATGCCGTCCTCCAGCAGCTTCTCCATATAGGCTGCGCGCTCGTTCTCATTGTGGCTGCCCAGAGGACGCATCAGAGCCTTCTTGGACAGCAGAGCGGCGGTCTCAACAGAGGTGGCAACGCCCACGCCCACCAGCAGCGGAGGGCAGGCATTGATGCCGTAGCTGGTCATGACATCCATGACGAACTTGGTCACACCTTCGTAACCTGCACCGGGCATCAGAACCATGGCCTTGCCCGGCAGGGTGCAGCCGCCGCCTGCCATATAAGCGTAGATCTCGCACTTGTCGCTGTTCGGGATGATATCCCACCACACGGTGGGAGTGCCCTTGCCCACGTTCAAACCGGTGTTGAACTCATCGAAGGTCTCAACACTGTTGTGGCGCAGAGGTGCTTCAAAGGTAGACTTGACCACAGCCTCCTTCAGCAGACCCTCCACCTCGCCGATGAGGGGGAAGTCCACGCCGCACTTTACCCAGAACTGCAGCACACCGGTGTCTTGGCAGCTGGGGCGGTTCAGCTCCTTGGCCAGCTTCTGGTTGCGCTTCATGGTCTCGTAGATGACCTTGGACAGAGGAGCATCCTCCTGTGCGCCCAGCTCATCCAGCTTTTTGATGATGTCGTCCGGCAGCACCTTGGCGATATGGCTCACAAAGTTGGCCATATAGGTCGTCATCTGCTGCACCTGTTCCTGTTTGTTCATTCCAATGCCTCCTTAGCTTTGGTACATTTTGCGCGTTGGTTCACTCATATTCAACGTTCCTGTCCGCTTTACTGCGGGAAGAACGGAAATGCGATGGGAAGGATCACCATGCTGACGACGGTTGCGATGAGGATGAGGGGCAGGCCAGCCTTGGCATAATCCTTGAAGGTGTAACCGCCGGCGGAAACCACCATGGTGTTGGCGGGCATACCGATGGGCGTTGCGTAAGCGCAGGAGCCGCCGATGACACAAGCCATCAGGACTGCGCGGGGGTCGGCACCCATGCCCTGTGCGATGCTCAGGCAGATGGGAACCATCAGAGCGGTGGTTGCGGTGTTGGACATGAAGTTGGTCATGACGCAGCAGAGCAGGAAGACCACCAGAGTCAGGACGTAGGGAGAGGGATTCTTGCCCAGAGCACCAATGACGATGTTTGCGATCTCTGCGCCTGCCCCGGTCTTATCCAGCGCAGAGGCCAGAGACAGCGTACCACCGAAGAGGAAGATGGTCTTGAGGTCGATGGACTTCAGGGCATCTTTCTCGGAGATGACACCGGTGAGGATCAGAGCCAGCGCACCGATACAGCCGATGATGTTGAGCTTGATGCCGATCTGCTTTTCAAAGATCATGCCCAGCAGGGTGAGCACGAGGATGACGAAGGAGAGCACCTGTTTCCACTTGGGAACATTGCTGAAGTCCTGCTCGCCGCCGAAGGAGTCATCATCGGAGACGGGATGGTTGGGCAGCAGCTTCATGCCAAGGGTGGCGTAGAAGAGGATGCCGACGGCGAGGATGGGCAGGCCCACGATGGCGTACTCGAAGAAGCCGAAGGACATCCCGATCTCACCCAGAGCGCTCTGGGCGATAAGGTTGCCCGGTGCGCCGATGAGGGAAAGGTTGCCGCCCATGGCCGCTGCAAATACCAGCGGCATCAGCAGCTTGGAGCGGGCATAGCCGGACTTTGCCGCAATGCCGATGACCACGGGGATCAGGACGGCGGCGGTGCCGGTGTTGGAGAGCACGCCGCTCATCAGGCCAACGATGACCATGATGGCCACGATGAGGCTGCGCTCGGATCTGGCAAAGTGGGTAACAATGCCGCCGATCTTGTTGGCCATGCCTGTTTCAAACAGTGCACCGCCGACAATGAACATGGCGACAAAGAGGATGACGTTGCTGTCGATGAAGCCTGCAAAAGCAGTCTTGATGTCCAGCACGCCGGTGACGACCAGACCGATACAGACGATCATGGACGTTACGCCGAGGGGGATCTTCTCAAACACGAACATGACAACCGCGAAGAGAAGAAAGAGTAGGGTGATAGTTGCTGCTGACATACCGGGGGTCCTCCTTTAATGAAATATAATGTATCCATTTCATCAGAGCATAACAGCCCTGACTTTCGGAACACCCCAGCTGCACCTCGTTGTGCAGAGTCTTTGCCGCCGTGCTGTGCCCTCACAGCCCTTCTTTGTTCTGGAAGGATCTGCCCGGAACCTTAGAATTCCGGGCATCTCGGCAGCGTCTTTTTTAATTTTTATATCTAATCTGTGATAATGTATCCACTTGACGACACGAGAATACACCCAAAACAGAGAATTGTCAATCCCTTTTTTCGAGTTTTGTCGCATTGCACGGATTATGCACCAATTTTTGTGCACGCCAGACAAACAGTAGGACACAAGAAGACCTCACGCTACCGCTTTCTGCAAAAAAACGTGCGTTCTCCATCTGCTTTGGAGAACGCACGTTTTATCCTTCTTTTATTCCAGCCGCTTTTTGAAATACCCCTCGGCACAGTAAATGGCACCACAGGGATTATGCGCCAGAACGCGATCCTTGGCCACCAGCGTTGTGACCATGGCATCCGAATACTTATAAAACATCGAGTCGTGGCCCACACAAAGTCCGACCTCAATGTTGAAATCGGTGTGCTGTTCGTTCAGCAACTTTGCCTGTGCGATGGGGTTGCACATGGCCTCAAATTCGCCGGGGTGGATCTTGACCTCTTCCGGGATGCCCACTTCTTCTTTGGAGATGCCGCCGGTCTTGCAGATGACCGACACCACCTCAAACCCCTGCGCACGGAGCAGGTCGGCCACGATGCGGGCTTCCTTCCGCAGACCTTTGCAGAATGCAAGACCCAGCTTGTGGTAGCCCATCCGCTTGCAGAACTCCACCGTCTCCTTCAGGCGGGGCCATTGACAGTAGCCAAGTCCCTCAATGGCCGAACAGTTGACGTAGAAATCGTGATTCTCAGGCAGATCGTAGCCGGCGCGGGCGGCCTCCATCACCGAAGCATTCCGCATAGGGCAGTTTTTGGGCATCTTTTCCGGCTCGTTGTTGGCGCAGGCCAGAACCGTACAGTTCGCACAGGTATACACTGTCTTGTCCTCCCTGATCTTATAAATAATAGGTCAGCGCATCGTCCATACTGCGGTAGATGTGCTTTTCCATTTCAGCCCGTGCGGCCAGCGCATCCCGTGCTTCCAGCGCTGCATAGATCTTTTTATGCTCGCTCTGGGAGTTGAGGGCATAGTCCAACTCGCTCATTTCCACGCCAATGGACAGGCCGTTCCACAGCTCCGAGAGAAGATTGCGCATTTTTTCATTGCCGGAAGCTTCCCAGATCTCAAAATGGAAGGACTGGTTGTAGTCAGTATAATTTCCGGCCTGCTGAAGAGAAAGAGCCTCCTCTGCAGTATCCACGCAGTTTTTGATCTTGGACAGGTCAGCGTTGTTCTGGCAGCAGAGCATACATGCCGTTCCTTCCAAGGCAGCGCGCAGCTGGTAGTGCTCCCGAATCGTTTTTTCCGTTACGCCCAACACAATGGCGCACTTGTTTTGCTTGACTTCCAGCAGACCGTCACGGGCAAGGATCTGAAAGGCCTCCCGCACCGGCGTGACCGACACGCCCAGTTCCTGTGCGGTGTTTTCCAGCGTGAGTTCTGCGCCCTCCGGGATGCTTTTTGAGATAATGGCTTTCCGCAAAGCGGAAGCTACCCGCTCGCGGGCAGGCAGCAGCTTAATGGGTTTCAGTCCCAGCATATTGACTCCTTATCGTTAAAATCAGATGCAACAGTTCTTCTTCATAGGCGTTCCATGCATCCGGCACATCAGGGGAGCCCTGACGGTCCAGCATCAGCAGGCGGGCAAGCCGGTCGTTCACCGGCGTAGGACGTGCGCTCACGGCAAAGGCAATGTAGGTCTCCTGGATGCTCTCCAGCAGCTTGCGATGCAGCGGATATGGCAGGACGGTCCGCAGGGTACGGTGCTGCAGCATCTCGCCGCCTGCCAACATCGCATCCTGCGGCAGCGCACGCATAGCCTGCCGTTCCAACTGAGCCCCCAATGCCAGAATTTGGCGCAGTGTCTCTTCGGTCAAATCTGCCGCTTTTATCCGATTGTTGGGCAGGCGGATGATAAGACCCTGATATTCAAGGATCATCAAGGCCTCCCGCACCGGCATCCGAGAGACACCGAGACTCTCTGCCAGTTCGTTCTGGGTCATTTCAGTGCCCGCCGGGATCTGCCCAGATAAAATGGCCTGCTGCAGGGCTTCCACCACACCGCCGTTTTTCTTCTGGATGCCGATATATTCCATAGAGCCCTCCGTGTAAATGTCTTTTTTATATTGTATCCAATTTTACAATAAAAAGCAAGACTTCCTTTATGACAAACAAAAATACCCGGCAGATTCTTTATGAAAAATCTGCCGGATATAGACCGGATGCCCTTGGGGCGTTCCATTCTGAAAAATTGCAGGGCAAATGCAAGCTGTGTTAACTGTTATGTAACCTTGTCAATCAATCTTCCATTCTTCCATGGTCGCAACCAAGCGAGAGATAATGCTCAATCTCCCCACCCAGCACAAGCTGTGCATACTCCAAAGGCTTATGGTACAGCAGCCAGTCCAGTTCTGCCCGCTGTGCCGGGGTGTTGCCGTATTCGTCCTCCACGGCGATGCAGTCGATGGCAAGGGTAGTGCCACCCTCGAACCGGGCTTCTACCCGGTTAGTGTCCATGTTGTAGCGGCAGGAAAGCAGTTTGTTCATGGGAAAACTCCTTTTATATAAGGTGGTGTCAGTTCGATTGTCCATATCCCTGCCAAGAATCAAATTGTTGATGTACATTTGATGTGTGGTATAAATTGGTGATATAGAGTGTGCCTTTCGCCGGATGAAACAGACCTGTTTTCACCCCATTGCATAAAAATCCGATACCTGTTTTAAGGTGCTGATTTTGGCTCTGCACATTTTTGCACACTTTTTGCACACCGGAACGGCTGGATAACGGATGCAAGAGGGGATAACAGGTGCAAAGAATGCAGCAGATGCAAAATGCAAATTTACGGTGAAACGATAAAAATAGCGATTTTACGCAATTCTGGAAATTGACGATTGTTGCACGTTGGTTTCTCTTAATCAGTGGGCCCAGGGTTCGAGTCCCTGGAGGTGCACCAGATATTGAACGTCAAATCGTAAGATTTGGCGTTCTTTTTTGTTATGTAACCCCGAAAAATCGGGATCTGCACGGTCAATGCACGGTTTTTGCACGGTTGGCTTTTTCATAGGAATCCTCTGCATAGGCTGGAATTGCTTTGAAATGCGTGGTAAATTTTGCATCAAGTCAACAGAGCCAGACGGAGCTGAGCCTTTACTTCGGGGTCTGCATTCTTCAGCAGTTCCAGCAGAGCAGTCATAGAGATGGTCGGTTCGCCTGCGGCGGGTACAGCCTGCGGGCTGGGGCTTTCCTGTTTAGCATAGAACCCTTCCTCGAACTTCCTGCCCAGTTCTACACGAGAGGACTGCTGGATATGGGCGTAGGTGTTCACCAGCATATCTGCCGTAGCGTGTCCTGTGGTGCCTTGAACGGCCTTCACATCGCCGCCGGAGATCATCAGCTGATAGGTGGCACTGGAATGCTGCAGACCGTGAAATACGATACGCGGAAATTCCGGGTGTGCATCCTGCCATTTCAGGAACTTCTTACGGCAGTACCCGATGAACTCCTGCACCGTGGGGATGTCTTCCGGGTAGAGCAGGTTGGACAGGAACCGCAGCCAATGGGAGGGCTGTGGAGCTTTCGGGTCGTATTTGACCGGGAGCCGGTTGCGGACGATCTCCAGCTTACCCTCCTGAAAAGTGCCGTCCAGATACAGGGTGCCGTTTGCCAGTGCGATACGGTCGGTGACGGGCGGAAAGTCTTCCACCTGTGCCGCCAGTTTCAGCACATGCCCGTAAGCTGCTGGAATCCATTGTCGTCTTTGATACGGAGGAATCGGCATGACACTGTGCGGCTCTGAAATCGCTCCCGGTGAAAAACGGCAGGTGAAACTGCCTGTTCCCGGCGGTGCACCGCTGGAAGCGTGGCTGCTGTGCGGGGCAGGAAGTATTAAAGGATGCACTGCTGGGCAGGTGGAAAAGCTCCGATGGGACGCAGAGCTGCGAGGTCCGTGCAAGATTTGCGGGGCGGATTTTGTATGAGACCACTGCACTGGGAGTCCGTAGAAATGACCCGCTCGTTGCATATGGAACAGCATGAGTTTCCAGATGTCGATTTGGTTTCGGAATGTGGCGCTTGCTGCATTGGTGGAAACGATCTCACTGCTCAGAATCTTGCCGTTTTCTGTATCCTGGATCTTGAACTGTGCGGAGTGACCAAAGTTCTGAAATACCTGACCGTTTTTGTACGGAACTGCGATTTTCATGGCGGAATCTCCTTTTGATTTTTAGCGTTTATCAGAATAGTTGCAAATTTGGATGGCCGCACCATGCTCCATCCGCTGAACGCCGTGTTCTGGGGCATGAAGCCACAGAACAACCGACAGAGTAAGCCCAAGCCGGCAGTGTTTCTGATGGATTTTGCATCAGAAATGCTGCTTTTTCTGTTCAAAAACCGGAAAAACAGCAGTTTGTGCCCTTGAATTGCCCGAAAAGCTTGCAGGAATGCAGGTTTTTGTGGTAATATTTAAGATGTGTTCCCGTTGAGGGGAAGAAAGAGAGGGGTAATCAAATGATCAATATCTGCATCATTGCCACCATTGTGATTTATCTGGTGGGAATGCTGTTGGTTGGCTTTGTCTACAGCAAGTCCAACGAGGACAGCAGCGATTTCTACCTCGGCGGCCGTACGATGGGCCCGCTGGTCACGGCTATGAGCGCCGAAGCCAGCGATATGTCCAGCTGGCTGCTGATGGGTATGCCGGGCCTTGCATATCTCACCGGCATCGCGTCGCCGGGCTGGACGGCCATCGGCCTTGCTGTGGGCACATGGCTCAACTGGCTCATCGTGGCCCGCCGCCTGCGCCGCTACTCGGCCAATTTGGATGCCATCACGGTGCCGCAGTTCCTTTCCCTGCGGTTCCATGACCAGCGCAACCTGCTCAACGCGCTGGGCGCGGTCATCATCATCGTATTCTTCATCCCGTACACCGCTTCCGGCTTTGCCGCCTGCGGCAAGCTGTTCAACAGCCTGTTTGGCGTGGATTACATGGCGGCCATGGTCCTGTCCGCTGTGGTCATCGTGGGCTACACCATCATGGGCGGCTTCCGCGCTGTGTCTACCACCGACCTGATCCAGTCCGTTGTCATGAGCATGGCGCTGATTGCGGTGCTGGTGTATGGCGTCAATGTGGCAGGCGGCTGGGACGTGGTTCTGGACAACGCCCGCAGCCTGCCCGGCTACCTGACCATGGCTGCAAGCCACAATGCGGCAGACAACACCGCCACCTCCTACAGTCTGCTGGACATCGCGTCCACGCTGGCATGGGGTCTGGGCTACTTCGGCATGCCCCACATCCTGCTGCGCTTCATGGCCATTGAGGACGAAAAGAAGCTGGTGCTCAGCCGCCGCATTGCAAGCGTGTGGGTGGTCATTGCCATGACCGCTTCCATCGTCATCGGCATGGTGGGTCTGGGCATGACCAAGGCGGGCGCACTGGAGTTCCTGAGCGGTTCTTCCAGCGAGACCCTGATCGTGCGGGTGGCCAGCCTGATCGCCCAGCACGGCGTGCTGGCAGCCATTCTGGCAGGTCTGATCCTTGCCGGCATCCTTGCCGCTACCATGTCCACCGCCGACAGCCAGATGCTGGCAGCGGCCTCCAGCGTATCCCAGAACATCCTGCAGGAGTTCGGCCACATGAAGCTGACCGAGAAGCAGAGCCTGTTCGCTGCCCGCCTGACCATCATCTGCATCAGCGTGGTGGGCGTGGTGCTGGCCCGCGACCCCAACTCCAGCGTGTTCGGCATCGTCAGCTTTGCATGGGCCGGCTTTGGCGGCTCCTTTGGCGCAGTGGTGCTGTGCTCCCTGTTCTGGAAGCGCTGCAACTGGCAGGGTGCTCTGGCCGGTATGCTCTCCGGCGGCCTGATGGTCTTTGTATGGAAGTACATCATCAGCCCGCTGGGCGGCGTGTTTGGCATCTACGAGCTGCTGCCTGCCTTCCTGATGTCTCTGGTGGTCTGCGTTGTGGTGAGCCTTGTTACCCCGGCACCCTCGGCAGAGATCGAGGCAGAGTTCGATGCTGCCAAGTAAAAACGATTGGGAATGCCCTCCGCTGTGCTCTGGGCATAGCAGCGGAAAAATGATTGATCCTTATGCAAAAGAGCAAAGCCGGCGGGCTTTGCTCTTTTGCTTTTTCACGGATGAGGTCGCAGAGGAAAACTGCATTCTGCTCACATCCTTTTCCACGGGATAACACAGAAATGTGGAAAACACAACCGACGGAACGTTTACCTTCCGGTTTACAAAACAAAAAGGACGTGCTCCCTTGCGGGAACACGTCCTTTTTTATCGCTTCAGTATCAGGCAGAGATCAGCTTACAGCTGGGGGCCGGCAGAGACCAGAGCCTTGCCGTGCTCGTTGCCCTCGTACTTCTTGAAGTTCTTGATGAAGCGGCTTGCCAGATCCTTGGCCTTCTCTTCCCACTGGGAAGCGTCAGCATAGGTGTCGCGAGGATCCAGAATGCCGGTGTCCACGCCGTTCAGCACGGTGGGAACCTCGAAGTCGAAGTAGGGGATCTTCTTGGTGGGCACATTGTTGATGTCGCCGTTCAGGATGGCGTCGATGATGCCGCGGGTATCCTTGATGGAGATGCGCTTGCCGGTGCCGTTCCAGCCGGTGTTGACCAGATAAGCCTTGGCGCCGCTCTTCTGCATCTTCTTGACCAGCTCCTCAGCATACTTGGTGGGGTGCAGCTCCAGGAAGGCCTGGCCGAAGCATGCAGAGAAGGTGGGGGTGGGCTCGGTGATGCCGCGCTCGGTGCCTGCCAGCTTTGCAGTGAAGCCGGACAGGAAGTAGTACTGGGTCTGCTCAGGGCTCAGGATGGAGACCGGGGGCAGAACGCCGAATGCGTCAGCAGACAGGAAGATGACATTCTTTGCAGCGGGTGCAGAAGAAATGGGGCGGACGATGTTCTTGATGTGGTTGATGGGGTAGGACACACGGGTGTTCTCGGTAACGCTCTTATCAGCGAAATCGATGTGGCCCTCAGCATCCAGAGTGACGTTCTCCAGCAGAGCGTTGCGCTTGATGGCGTTGTAGATATCGGGCTCGGAGTCCTTATCCAGGTTGATGACCTTTGCGTAGCAGCCGCCCTCGAAGTTGAACACGCCGTTGTCGTCCCAGCCGTGCTCGTCATCGCCGATCAGCAGACGCTTGGGATCGGTGGACAGGGTGGTCTTGCCGGTGCCGGACAGACCGAAGAAGATAGCGGTGTTCTCGCCGTTCAGGTCGGTGTTGGCAGAGCAGTGCATGGAAGCCATGCCCTTCAGCGGCAGGAAGTAGTTCATCATGGAGAACATGCCCTTCTTCATCTCGCCGCCGTACCAGGTGTTCACGATGACCTGCTCCTTGCTGGTGATGTTGAACACAACAGCAGTCTCAGAGTTCAGGCCCAGCTCCTTGTAGTTCTCAACCTTGGCCTTGGATGCGTTGTAGACAACGAAATCGGGCTCAAAGTTCTCCAGCTCCTCAGCGGTGGGCTTGATGAACATGTTGGTGACGAAGTGTGCCTGCCATGCAACTTCCATGACAAAGCGGATGGCCATGCGGGTATCCTTGTTGGCACCGCAGAATGCATCCACCACGTACAGGCGCTTGTTGGACAGCTCCTTCTGAGCAATAGCCTTTACAGCAGCCCATGCTTCCTGAGAAGCGGGGTGGTTGTCGTTCTTGTACTCGTCAGAAGTCCACCACACGGTGTCCTTGGAGTTCTCGTCCATAACGATGAACTTGTCCTTGGGAGAACGGCCGGTGTAGATGCCGGTCATAACGTTCACAGCACCCAGCTCGCTGACCTGGCCCTTTTCGTAGCCTTCCAGACCGGGCTTGGTCTCTTCCTCGAACAGCTGCTCGTAGGAGGGGTTGTACACGATCTCAGTCGTGCCGGTAATGCCATACTTGGTAAGATCCAACTTTGCCATATTCGCTATACCTCTACTTTCGTTTGATCCATACGTCCTGTATAGGGCACAGCGTTTCCCGGCGGGCCGGGCGCTGCGCAGAAGGCTTGCAGTTTGTAAATGCAAATTCTCCTGTATATCATTATACATAAAAGCCTTGCAAAATCAATAAATAAACCGTACTATTTGCAGAAAAGAAACAAATTTCATTAAGAAATTTATCTGCCTGAAACAATTTCAGGAAACAAAAGCAGGGGGCGAGACCTGAAAAAATAAGGTGGAACGGCGGGAAAACAATTTTTTGATAAAATTTTGACGAGCCGGGATGCATGGCGGGATGCATAAAAAACCGCGCACAAAAACGGCCCTTCCCGCAAAACGGCGCGGCGGGGAAGAGCGGAACAGGATCCACAGCCCGATTTGTGCAAAATTTACGAGATTTTGACGATTTTCATGGCAAAGAAGCTTTGCCTGTGGTATACTGTATCTGATAAAAGGACAGCCCCGCGCTTTCTGTGTGCTACATATAAAAAGGAAAAAGATCATGAAGACCATCTACATCCTGCTCACCCGGTCGGGTACCCTGCTTTCAAACCTTGTTTACGCTGCTACCGGTGCGAATTATACCCACGCTTCGCTGGCTTTTGACGAAGACCTGAGCTGCCTGTACAGCTCTACCCGCAAAAACGGCTATACCATGTTCCCAGCGGGGCCCAGCAGGGAATACCTGAACCGGGGTGTGTTCCGTCTGCGGGAGAATGTGCCCTGCGCGCTGTATGCGCTGGATGTGAGCGATGAAGCCTATGTCCGTGCCCGCCGCCGTGCCGAGCACATGATGGCCCACGGCAGCCTTTACCGGTTCAACGTCATCGGCCTTGCGCTCTGCGGGATGCATATCCGCTGGAAGCGCCGCCGGCACTATTTCTGCTCCCAGTTCGTCAGCGAGGTACTGGAAAAGAGCGGTGCCATGGAGCTGCCCAAGCACAGCACCCTGATGCACCCCAACGACTACACCCGGCTGGAAGAGCTGCGGTGCGTATACAGGGGCACACTGGCCGGTCTGCCGCAGCGCCAGCAGATGGAATTTGACCAGAACGATACGGTGATCGGCGTATATCTGGGGCTGGCGCTGGGCCTGTTCCACACCGGCGCGGCCCGGGTGCGGGCGATTTTTTAAAAAAATGAAATTTTGTGTTGACAAAGCGGCTGCGCTATGCTAAAATAATCGAGTCGGGAGCGAACGCCCGATGCAAAATGGACGTATGGCCCGTTGGTCAAGCGGTTAAGACAGAGGCCTCTCACGCCTTTAACATCGGTTCGATTCCGGTACGGGTCACCATTTTATAGTAGTAAAACGGTCATGTGCCGTTTTATATAGATGCCTCTTTAGCTCAGTCGGTTAGAGCACCTGACTGTTAATCAGGGTGTCGCCTGTTCGAGTCAGGCAAGAGGCGCCAGCAAAGCGATGGAAGTTTTCCATCGCTTTTTTCTTTTTCCGCTGCTTTTGTTGACAGAAAATGCAGGGCGGGATATACTTAAAATAATAAGCGAAACAAGAGAAAACTCCTTCCGTCATTGCCTGCGGCAATGCCACCTTTCTCTATGAGGGAGGCTTTGGCAAAACCGGAAACTTTGCCGCACCGCCAAAGGCCCCATCTCCGAGGGGGCTGGCACGGCGTAAGCCGTGACTGGGGGAGTTTGCCCTTTAAAAAAGGAGAACATCATGAAAAAAATCATTCTGACCGGCGACCGTCCCACCGGCCGCCTGCATGTGGGCCACTATGTCGGTTCCCTGAAGGAGCGGGTGCGCCTGCAGAACTCCGGCGAGTACGATGAGATCTATGTTATGATCGCCGATGCACAGGCCCTGACCGATAACGCCGACAACCCGGAAAAGGTGCGCCAGAACATCCTGCAGGTGGCGCTGGATTATCTGGCCTGCGGCATCGACCCCGCCAAGACCCATATTTTCATCCAGTCCATGGTGCCGGAATTGACTGAGCTGAGCTTCTACTATATGAACCTCGTCACCGTGAGCCGCCTGCAGCGCAACCCCACCGTCAAGAGCGAGATCCATATGCGCAACTTTGAGACCAGCATCCCGGTGGGCTTCTTCTGCTACCCCATCAGTCAGGCTGCGGACATCACCGCTTTCCACGCCACCACCGTGCCTGCCGGTGAGGACCAGAAGCCCATGATCGAGCAGTGCTGCGAGATCGTGCGCAAATTCAACGCCGTTTACGGCGATACCCTGACCGAGCCGGAGATCGTGCTGCCCCAGAACGCCGCCTGCCTGCGCCTGCCCGGCATCGACGGCAAGGCCAAGATGAGCAAGAGCCTCGGCAACTGCATCTACCTGTCCGAGGAACCGGAGGACATCAAAAAGAAGGTCATGTCCATGTACACCGACCCCAACCACCTGCGGGTGCAGGACCCCGGCAAGGTGGAGGGCAACCCGGTGTTCATCTATCTGGACGCCTTCTGCCGCCCGGAGCACTTTGCAGAGTTCTGGCCGGAATACCAGAACCTCGACGAGGTGAAGGCGCACTACCAGCGCGGCGGTCTGGGCGACGTGAAGGTGAAAAAGTTCCTGAACAGCGTCATGCAGGCCGAGCTGGAGCCCATCCGCACCCGCCGCAAAGAGTGGGAGCAGCGCCTGCCCGAGGTGGTGGAGATCCTGAAAGAGGGCAGCGCCTACGCGGAAAAGACTGCCGCCGCCACGCTGGCCGAGGTGCGCAAGTCCATGCGGATCGATTACTTCGAGAACGACAACCTGCTGAAATAAAATCTATGAGAGCGTCCGAAACACCGCAGCCGTTTCGGACACTCTTTTCTTTTACATTTTCAAACCGAGAAGGCCTGCTGTACAAAAGCTTCCCCTTCGGGGGAGCAGGCAATGCCGAAAGGCATTGATTGAGAGGGTTCAGAAGGAGAAAAGATATGTCAAAGACTGTATGGATCACCGGCGCAAGCTCCGGCATCGGGCAGGAGTTTGCACGCCGCTATGCAAAGCTGGGCTGCCGGCTCATCCTGACCGCCCGCCGCACCGACCGGCTGGAAGCACTGGCCGCAAAACTGGGCACGCCCTGCCGCATCCTGCCCGCAGACCTTGCCCGGGAAGAGGACTGCCAGCGTCTTTTCAAGGAGCTGGAGGGGGAGACCATTGATATCTTTATCAACAACGCGGGCTTTGGCGTGTGCGGCAGCTATCTGGAGACCGACGACGCCCGGGAAGAGGAAATGATCCGGGTGAATGTGGAAGCCATGGCGCGGCTGTTCCGCTTTGCGGTGCGCAGGATGCACGCGGCAGGCGGCGGCACCATCCTGAACGTGGCGTCCTCGGCGGGGCTGCTGCCCGGCGGGCCCTATATGGCGGGCTACTATGCCAGCAAGGCCTATGTGGTCAGCCTGACCCGGGGTGTTGCCCGGGAGCTGCAGGAGCTGCACAGCCCGGTCTATGTGTGTGCGCTCTGCCCGGGGCCGGTGGATACCGAGTTCAACGACCGGGCAGGGGTGGTGTTTGCCCTCCGGGGCATCACGCCGGAGTTCTGCGTACAGGAAGCCATGCACGGCATGATGCACCGCAGGACCATCATCGTGCCCTCGGCCTTTATGCGGGCGTGCACCACGGCGCAGAAGCTGCTGCCCGCCTCCCTGCTGATGCCCATTGTGGCACGGCAGCAGAAAAAGAAGCTGGGGTAATATATTCAGCGGAAAAATTATTTTTATATTTGCAAATCTGGAAAATCTGCGGATTTTCCAGATTTGCTTCTTCACGGAGAAGGTCGTAACGATAAACGGCATCTGCCTGCGCTGGCTCCCTGTGGGAGCGTTCGCGCAGCAGAAAAGGTGCAACCTTGTCTGGATGACTTAAGATGGCTCTTGTCAACAAGCCCAAATTTTTCCGCCGAAATTGTGCGCACCGCTAATGACTGAAACCGTGTATACAAGATAAAACCGGGATTTTGCGGCTTTGCACGACTTTTCACGAAAAATTTTCCCGGAAAAATAAAAATACAGCAAAAATGCGGAAGAAAATGCCTTGACAGAGCCCAAAAAGAATGCTACCCTGTATACAAGAAGGATGCTAAAACCGAGGTTCGGCTTTGGGCATCCTGCAAGGCAAGAACGGGGCTTCCCCGCAAAGGAACAATTTGATTGGAGGACTCTATTATGGCACAGTGCACTCCCAAATCTTTTGATCTGACCGGCAAGGTCGCGCTGATCACCGGCGCATCTTATGGCATCGGCATGGCGATTGCAAAGGCAATGGCAGCCAACGGTGCAACCATCGTGTTCAACGACATCAAGCAGGAGCTGGTGGATAAGGGCATCGCTGCTTACGAAGAAGCAGGCATCAAGGCTCACGGCTATGTCTGCGACGTTACCGATGAGGACGCCGTCAACGCCATGGTGGCAAAGATCACCGAGGAAGTGGGCCACATCAACATTCTGGTCAACAACGCCGGCATCATCAAGCGCATCCCCATGACCGAAATGAGCGCTGCTCAGTTCCGTCAGGTCATCGATGTTGACCTGAACGCTCCCTTCATCGTGGCAAAGGCCATCATCCCCGACATGATCGCACAGGGCGGCGGCAAGATCATCAACATCTGCTCCATGATGAGCGAGCTGGGCCGTGAGACCGTCTCCGCCTACGCTGCTGCCAAGGGCGGCCTGAAGATGCTCACCAAGAACATCGCTTCTGAGTACGGCGCCTACAACATCCAGTGCAACGGCATCGGACCCGGCTACATCGCTACCCCGCAGACCGCACCCCTGCGCGAGATCCAGCCCGACGGCAGCCGTCATCCCTTCGACCAGTTTATCGTTGCCAAGACCCCCGCAGGCCGCTGGGGCGAGGCAGAGGATCTGGGCGGACCCGCTGTCTTCCTGGCTTCCGAGGCTTCTGACTTTGTCAATGGCCTGATCCTGTACGTCGATGGCGGCATTCTGGCCTACATCGGCAAGCAGCCCCAGTAATTCAGAAGGATAGCATCCTCGCCCTCTCAGTTTCGCATTCGCTCAACAGCTCTCCCAAAGGGAGAGCCTCTGGCGAAACCGGTAACTTTACGTAGACTGCCAAGGCCTCTCACTATGATAGACGTCCCCCGGCCGGGGGAAGATGTCGCGTGAGCGACAGAAAGGGGAACAAGGTGGCAGCGCGTGAGCGCTGACGGAGAGGGCGAGCACGCTGTAAATAAAACTATCTGCTATGTTTTTCTTCGAGGTTTTCCAATACGGAGGAAATATTGCGGATAGTTTTTTGCTTTTTCACAGGGAAGGAATATAATAGAATGGAGAAAAACCATCAGGACATGCCATGGGTGCCCCACGCCGACATTGCCCCGGAACCCTGCGGCCCCGGGGTGCAGCGCCGCATCCTGGCCTACGGCAGGGACGCCATGTGTGTGGAAAACACCTTTGAGACCGGCGGCGTGGGTGCCATGCACTGCCACCCCCACACCCAGATCACCTATGTGGTGTCGGGCCGCTTCCGCTTTACCATCGGGGACGAGACCCGGGAGGTGGGCCCCGGCGACACCCTGCTCAAGCAGGACGGCGTGATGCACGGCTGCGTCTGTCTGGAAGCCGGCATCCTGCTGGACTTCTTTACCCCCATGCGGGAGGACTTTGTATAACACCTGCACCTGCAGGAGAAGATCATAAAAGGAGAAGAAACTACTATGAAGATCGCACTCATCAACGAGAACAGTCAGGCAGCCAAGAATGGCATCATTGAAGCCGCCCTGAAAAAGGTGGTGGAGCCCATGGGCCACGAGGTGGTCAACTACGGCATGTACGCCGCCGATGACGCTGCACAGCTGACCTATGTGCAGTGCGGCATTCTGGCCGCCATCCTGCTGAACAGCGGCGCTGCCGACTACGTTATCACCGGCTGCGGCACCGGCGAGGGTGCCATGCTGGCCCTGAACAGCTTCCCCGGTGTTATCTGCGGCCATGTGGAGGACCCCGTGGACGCCTACACCTTTGCCCACGTCAACGACGGCAACGCCGTTGCTATGCCGTTTGCCAAGGGCTTCGGCTGGGGCGGTGAGCTGAACCTCGAGTACTGCTTCGAGAAGCTGTTCGGCTTCGGCCACGGTCAGGGCTACCCCAAGGAGCGCGTGGAGCCTGAGCAGCGCAACAAGAAGATCCTGGACGGCGTGCGTGCCGCCACCTTCAAGCCGCTGATCGAGTGCCTGAAGAGCATCGATCAGGACCTGCTGAAGGGCGCTGTCGCCGGTGCAAAGTTCAGCGAGCTGTTCTTCGCCTCCTGCAAGGATGAGGAGCTGGCAGCATACGTGAAGACCCTGCTGTAAGGGGATGCCGCTATGGGATGGCTTTATCATCTGAACACCGTTGTCACGGAAGTTCTGGAAGGATTTCTGGTGACGGCAGTGCCCATGATCGCGGGTCTGGCCGAAGTGATCGGACTGTTCATCATCATTACCAGTCTGGCCAAGGCGACCTACCACTATATCCGGACGATATTCTTCAACGATCATCATGATTTCCACCACGAGATGAGCAGCGGCCTGACCACGGCGCTGGAGTTCCTGATGTCGGCGGAGATCGCCAAGACCTTCCTTTTGCAGAATCTGGAGTCGGTGGTGCCGCTGGCTGCCACCTTTGCGCTGCGCGCCATGATGAGCCTGATGCTGCACTGGGAAATGCAGGGCGGACACCGCTCCGGTCACAAAAAAGCAGAAAACGACACAGAAGCGGAAAAGAATGACTAGTGTATCGGAAAACAAAGTTTTGCCAAACTTTTGCCGCATTCCCTTTCTTCGTGTTGTGAAAAACGTAAAACCTTGACATGAGCCCTTGACACTTTTGCACAAAGGGACTATACTCTTGCCATCGAAAGCAAAGGCGCTGACGGAATTGATTCCGCCAGCGCCTTTTGTGTTTTCGGGGATATTGCCGCTCGGGGGAAGATAGAGGGTCTCCTGAGTGCAAATGAAGCGTTCCTACGTGCGATCGGCACGGGGAACACCGCACACGCCAAAAGGTTCTGGTGGCCTTGCGGCATCACATTCGTGGGAGGTATGAAAAGTTATGTTCAGCTCCATCAACACCTGTTGGACGCTCGTGGGAGCGTTCCTCGTCTACTTTATGCAGGCGGGCTTCGCCTTGTGTGAAGCCGGTTTCACCCGTGCCAAGAACACCGGTAATATTCTGATGAAGAATATGATGGACTTCTGCATCGGCACCCCGTGCTACTGGATCATCGGCTTTGGCCTGATGTTCGGCGGCACCGGCGCACTGATCGGCGGCTTCGATCCGTTCATTCAGGGCGATTACAGCCATCTGGGTCTGGATATCCCGCTGTGGGTCTACATCGTGTTCCAGACCGTGTTCTGCGCAACGGCTGCCACCATCGTCTCCGGCTCCATGGCCGAGCGCACCAACTTCAAGGCTTACTGCGTTTACTCTGCTGCGATCTCGCTGGTGGTCTACCCCATCTGCGGCCACTGGATGTGGGGCGGCGGCTGGCTGCAGAGCATGGGCTTCCATGACTTTGCAGGCTCCGCAGCAGTCCACAACGTGGGCGGTGTCATCGCTCTGCTGGGCGCATGGATGCTGGGTCCCCGCATCGGCAAGTACGACAAGGACGGCAAGCCTCACGCCATTCCCGGCCACAACCTGACCGCCGGTGCTCTGGGCGTGTTCATCCTGTGGTTCTGCTGGTTCGGCTTCAACGGCGGCTCCTCTCTGAGCCTTGCCACCGACGAGGCCATGACCATGACCGGTCTGGTCTGCTTCAACACCAACCTTGCCGCAGCCGTTGCCACCTGTGTGACCATGATCTTCACCTGGCTGCGTTACGGCAAGCCCGATGTCTCCATGACCCTGAACGGTTCTCTGGCCGGTCTGGTGGCGATCACCGCAGGCTGCGATACCGTTTCTCCCTTCGGCGCATTCTTCATCGGCTTTGTGGCCGGCTTGCTCGTTGTTCTGAGCGTTGAGTTCTTCGATAACATCGCCAAGGTGGATGACCCTGTTGGTGCAGTTTCCGTCCACTTTGCAAACGGCGTATGGGGCACCATTGCGGTGGGCCTGTTCTCCACCGGTGCCAACACCGAGCACGCCGGTCTGTTCTACGGCGGCGGTCTAGCACAGCTGGGCACCCAGCTGCTGGGTCTCGTGACCGTTGACATCTATGTGGTGGTGGTGATGTTCGTTGTCTTCAAGCTCATCGATAAGTTCATCGGCCTGCGCGTTCCCGCAGAGGTGGAGATCGACGGTCTGGACATCCACGAGCATGGTCTGGCATCTGCCTACGCCGGTTTCTCCATCTCCGATGCAAACTCTGCTGTCATGGTGCCCAACGAGAACACCGACCTCGGCGAGGACGATGTGACCAAGGCAACCGA
Organism: Faecalibacterium sp. HTF-F; assembly: GCF_023347535.1. Taxonomy (NCBI): domain Bacteria; kingdom Bacillati; phylum Bacillota; class Clostridia; order Eubacteriales; family Oscillospiraceae; genus Faecalibacterium; species Faecalibacterium wellingii. The sequence continues at coordinate 2,676,941 of NZ_CP094473.1, read as the reverse complement.
CAAGCAGATCAGCGCTGCCGTTCCTGTGGTGCGGGAAGCTTCTCCCGTGATCCACGATGGCGTGTACGACACCGGTATGCACAAGGTGTCCATCATTGCAAAGCTTTCCAAGTTCGACCAGCTCAAGACCGCCCTCAACGATCTGGGCGTCACCGGCATGACGGTCACGCAGGTGATGGGCTGCGGCATCCAGAAGGGCACCAGCGAGAAATACCGCGGCGTCCCCGTGGATACCACCCTGCTGCCCAAGATCAAGGTGGAGGTCATCGTCTCCCGCATCAGCGTGGACGCTGTGGTGGAGGCAGCCAAGAAGGCACTGTACACCGGCCATATCGGCGACGGCAAGATCTTTGTGTACAACGTGACCCGCGTGGTCAAGATCCGCACCGGCGAAGAGGACTTTGCCGCCCTGCAGGATGTGGAGTAAAACTCCCGGATTCTAACAGCTGTCCCGCTGCGGTGCAGGCGCACCGGCACGACACCGGCCCCTGCGCAGCAGCGTGATGATCGCGTTTGCGTCAGCAGCGAAAGCCCCGGTGGGGCTTTCGAGTGACCAAACGGTCTGCGAAAGCAGATGGAGGGGCCTCGCCCCGACAAGCGCCCGTTGTTCTCCTTTTTCCTTTTTCTGATCCAAAATCTTAAACGGCAACCAGATCAAAGGCCCTGCTTCTGCGCACAAAGAAGCGGGGCCTTTGGCATTTGTTTTACCGGGCATGTGAAAGTTGTATAAGATCCTTTGCCGTTCTTTGGTTGACATTGATAGAAAAACATGTTATGTTTTGGCGCGTATAGACAAAATCAGATCGAAATTAAGAGAGGTGTGGGGAAGAAACATGTGGAAAATAAAGGAATGGTTCCTGCATTATAAGGAAGCGATCCGGGTCTCGCTTCTGGCGCTGTTCCGGTGGACGCTTCTGGCTGTGTGCACCGGCGTGCTGTGCGGCGGTATCGGAACGCTGTTCCATCTGGCAGTGGAATGGGTGACCGAGCAGCGCGCAGAGCATGTCTGGCTGCTATGGCTTCTGCCTGCGGCAGGCATCGCCATCACGGCTCTGTATAAGGCGACGGGCTGTGTCGGCAAGGGCACCAACGATGTGCTGCGGGCCGTGCAGGACGGCAGCTCGGTGACGCCGTGGCTGGTCCCGGCCATCTTTCTGGGCACTGTGCTCACCCATCTGTGCGGCGGCTCGGCCGGCCGCGAGGGCGCAGCGCTGCAGATGGGCGGCAGCATCGGCTGGAACATCGGCCGGGTGCTGCACTTCAACAATCATGACTGCCGCACGGCTACCGTGTGCGGTATGGCGGCATTTTTTTCGGCGCTGTTCGGTACGCCGCTGACCGCGACCCTGTTTGCGATGATGGTGGTGGATGTGGGTCTGATGCTGACCGTGGCGTTCGTGCCGGGCTTTCTGGCGGCGCTCATTGCATACAGCATCTCGCTGAAGGCCGGCATTGCGCCCACACGGTTTGTGATGGAAGCACCGCCGCTGGATGCCCGGACGGTGGTGCGCACCGCCGTGCTGGCCATGTGCTGTGCGGTGGTGGCGGTGATTTTCTGCCAGATGCTGCACTTTTTTGAGCATAAAATCCCCAAACTGCTGCCGAACCCGTGGGTGCGGGCTGCTGCAGGCGGTGCGGCTGTGGTGGCGCTGTCCTACCTGATGGGGGTGGGCCGCTATAACGGTGCCGGCATGGATGTCATTATGGATGCCGTTGAGCTGGAGCAGGCTCTGCCGTGGGACTTTGTGTGCAAAATGGTGCTTACGGTGCTGACCCTGAGCGTGGGCTTCAAGGGCGGCGAAGTGGTGCCGAGCTTTTACATCGGCGCAACGTTTGGCTGCGTGGTGGGACCGCTGCTGGGGCTCCCGGCGGGCTTTTCTGCTGCAGTGGGTCTGGTGTGCGTGTTCTGCGGGGCGACCAATACGCTGGTGGCTTCCATTGTGCTGGCGGCTGAGCTGTTCAGCGGTGCCGGGTTTGAGCTGATGGCGCTGGCCTGCGGCCTGAGCTATATGTTCTCCGGCTATCACAGCCTGTATTCCAGTCAGGGATTCCGCACCAGCAAGCTTTTTTCGGAATTTCTGCAGCCGAAGGAAGAAAAATGAAGAAAAAATTTCATGGCTGCGTCTCTTGATTTTTTCAGCGGGACGTGCTACAATCAGCGTAGTTTCATCCTGTAAAAGCGATGATGCGGACAAACTGAGTTCCCGTTTCTCCATGACCCAGAGAGGGCTGCCCCGCAAGGGTGCTGCAAGCAGCCTGCCATGTGCCGGAGCTCTACCACCGCAGAGCGCAGAGGAGAACCTCTGCCGGGTGCGCCCGTTACAGCACAGCGAGTGGCACGCAGAGGCGTGCAATTCGGGTGGAACCGTGGAACGTTTCTGATTTTTTCAGGCGCTTCATCCCGTGAGTAAGTGTGCGGGATGAAGCGCTTTTTTGTTTTACTTTATCTGTCAAAGGAGCAAGCATTATGAAGATCATCTATAAGGACGGCCATGTGGACGAGTGCCCGCAGGACCAGGAGCTGCACGTTATCCGCCACACCGCAGCCCACATCATGGCGCAGGCCATCAAGCGCCTGTATCCGCAGGCTGACTTTGCCTTCGGCCCTGCCACCGAGAACGGCTTCTACTACGACGTTGATCTGGGCGACCAGAAGCTCAGCGACGAGGATCTGGCAAACATCGAAAAAGAGATGCGCAAGATCGTCAAGGAGAACCTGCCCATCAAGCCCTTCATCCTGCCCCGCGCCGAGGCCGTGAAGCTGATGGAAGAGCGCAAGGAGAACTACAAGATCGAGCACATGGCGGATCTGGCCGAGGAGACCGAGTTCAGCTTCTTCCAGCAGGGCGAGTACGTGGATATGTGCATCGGACCCCACCTGACCTACACCAAGGCGCTGAAGGCCTTCAAGATCACCCAGCAGTCCGGCGCATACTGGAAGAACGACAAGGAAAACAAGATGCTCACCCGCATCAATGGCGTGGCCTTCCGCAATCAGGAAGAGCTGGACGCATGGGAGAAGGAGCAGCAGGAGGCCCGTGAGCGCGATCACCGCAAGATCGGCAAGGAAATGGGCCTGTTCATGACCGACGATCTGGTTGGCCGCGGCCTGCCCATGTTCCTGCCCGCAGGCTACACTGTCTGGCAGGAGCTGGAGAACTATATCAAGGAGAAGGAGCGTGCACGCGGCTACCTGCACGTTATGACTCCCTGCATCGGCACTGTGAACCTGTATAAGACCTCCGGTCACTGGGATCACTACCGTGAGAACATGTTCCCCGCCATGGAGATGGAGGGCGAGAGCTATGTTCTGCGCCCGATGAACTGCCCCCACCACATGATGATCTACGCAAATCGTCCCCATTCTTACCGTGACCTGCCCATGCGCATCGGTGAGATCGCCCACGATTTCCGTTACGAGTCCTCCGGCACCCTGAAGGGCATCGAGCGCGGCCGTCACTTCTGCCAGAACGATGCTCACCTGTTCTGCACCCCGGAGCAGATCAAGAGCGAGGTCGCAAACGTGTGCGACCTGATCTTTGAGGTGTACAAGGACTTCAACATTACCGATTACCGCTGCGTGCTGAGCCTGCGTGATCCCGCCGATAAGAAGAAGTACCACGACGATGATGCCATGTGGAACCATGCAGAGCAGGCCCTGCGCGAAGTGCTGACCGAGCTGGGCATCCACTTCACCGAGGAGATCGGCGAGGCTGCCTTCTACGGCCCGAAGCTGGATGTGAACGTCAAGCCCGCCGTGGGTGCCGAGTACACCCTGTCTACCTGCCAGCTGGACTTCTGCCTGCCCGCCAAGTTCCATCTGACCTACGTGGACAAGGACGGCACCGAAAAGACCCCTGTGGTGCTGCACCGCGCCATTCTGGGCTCTCTGGACCGCTTCATGGCCTACCTGATCGAAGAGACCAAGGGCAAGTTCCCCACCTGGCTGGCTCCCACGCAGGTCAAGGTGCTGCCCGTCTCCGAAAAGACGCTGGACTACGCCGAGGGCGTGACCGAAAAGCTGGTGGAAGCCGGTGTCCGTGTTGTGCTGGACGACGACAACCAGAAGATCGGCTACAAGATCCGCGAGGCACAGCAGGTGGACCGTGTGCCTTATATGCTGGTTCTGGGTGCCAAGGAAGCCGAGGCAGGCAACATCTCGGTGCGTGACCGCAAGGGCGAGACCACCACGATGGAACTGGATGCATTCATCGCAAAGGTGACTGCCGAGATCCGCAACCGCAGCCTGTAAGCAGACACTGCAAAACACAAAGCGCCGCTTTCCCGGCAAGGGAGAGCGGCGCTTTTTTGCATGGCAACAACGAATGTAAGAATCTGTATGGATGCCGCAAACTGAAAAAATAAAAAATACCGCTGCCTTGACTTTTTTGCAAGGATGCATATAATAAGGGTAGAGAAAGTTGATAGAGATTGAGAATTGCATCGGTCTCACACAAAAGTGAACCCCCTCGGAGTTGCCGCTCCAAGGGGGTTCTTGTGCTTACTTGCCCTTGCGGTGACTATCAAGCCACGTGCACAGATAGTTTGCCGTTACCTGCGCTGCGACAGCCACGAGAAAGTTGACTAAAATTGAGTTCATCGGTCCTCACCCCCTTCTGATGCCAGAATGGGAAGGGCAGCGTGACCAGTATAGCACAAAAATCGACAGTGTGCAATTTTCGGCAAATAACAACACATAAACGGCGAAGGCCCTGTTCCGATGGGAACGGGGCCTTCGCTTATGTATATACTCCGTAAAGAGAGTTACGCGTTTTCCTTCTGGACGCTCTTGACGGCCAGAGCCTTGGCGGGCTTCATCAGCAGCACGCACACGCCGTTGAAGAGGACCGAACCCACGATGAAGGTGATGAAGAACTGGGGCAGGTGGGTGGCCAGAGCGGTGGTGTCGATGCAGGCCACGGTCAGGTAGGCAAAGCCCACGTTGTTCAGCACCTTGGGTGCGTAGGGGTGCAGGATGATGAGGATGAACAGCACCACGGCCAGCGGGATGAGGAAGCCGAAGAAGCCGCCCAGCACCGGGGTCAGGGCCGTGATGGAAAGCAGGGCGATCACAGTGAGGATCAGGCCCACGAGACCACCCAGCTCAACGGTGACGAAGCGATCTTTTACATCGCCCTCCAGCGTGAACATCATGATATTGCTCAGGAAGATCAGCCAGCTGTACTCCATGCCGGTCACATGGATGATGGCGTTGGCGATCAGGATCCACACCAGTAGCATCAGGCGGAAATACAGCAGAAAGCGCTTGGTAACGGCTTCATTCATAATAAAATACCTCTTTCTTGGTTGGATTGGAAAGCAGTGCTTTCTTTTTGAGACGCATTTTGACAGGCAAAACCTGCGGTGAATGATACCAATATACAATATTTACATCGTAAAAACAATACTTTGCAAGTATAAATTGCATATTTTGGAAATTTTGGCTTGCGGAACGAAGAGACCATTGAAAAATGGCTCCGCTTCGCTCTGCCATTATCAGCGGAATGAATTTTGTATTTTTGAGTTTGTCGCGGCCTGCGGGCCGCGACAAACTCATTTTCACACAGAGGCTCAAACGGATAGCCGCGATTGGTGGAACCCTCTCAGGCAAAACCTGACGGTTTTGCCAGATTCCCCCTTTTGTCGCTGCGCGACATCTGTTCCTCTCTTTGTCACCTGCAGTGACATTTCTCCCCGGCGCGGGGAGAATCTGTCCCGGCCGGGGGAAGTCTTTCCTCTCAGGGGGAGCTGGCATCGAACAAAGCGAGATGACTGAGAGGGCAGTCACCCGAGAGCTGGCACGGCGCTTTTGATCCGGGTCAAGCTGCAAAAATTGATTTCCCTGAAGCGGAGCTATTTCAAATTGTTTTTCTGTCCAAAATGGAGTATAATGGAGCCATGAATATTCTGCCGCGGCTGCGGCTCAGATACGGGAGGAACTTTATATGAAGAAACCGGTACTGGTGGTCATGGCGGCTGGCATGGGCAGCCGTTACGGCGGCATGAAGCAGATCGACCCGGTGGGCCCCAATGGTCAGGTCATCGTGGACTATTCCCTTTACGATGCCCGCCGCGCAGGCTTTGAGACGGTGATCTTTGTCATCAAGCATGAGATCGAGGACGCCTTCAAAGCGGCCATCGGCGAGCGGGTGTCCAAGGCGATGCAGGTGAAATACGCCTTCCAGCAGCTGGACGAGCTGCCCGCAGGCTTTGCCGTGCCGGAGGGCCGCGTCAAGCCCTGGGGCACCTGCCACGCCGTTCTGGCTGCAAAGGACCTCATCGACGGCCCGTTTGCGGTCATCAATGCCGATGATTATTACGGCCCGGAGGCCTTCCGGGTGATGTATGATTACCTGTCCACCCACGAGGACGGCAGCTATTACGACTACTGCATGGTAAGCTATCTGCTCCGGAACACCGTCTCCGAGAACGGCAGCGTGGCCCGCGGCGTGTGCGTGACCGACCCTGACGGCACCCTGCACAGCGTGACCGAGCGCACCCGCATTGAAACGTACGAGAACGGCGTGCACTTTACCGAGGACGGCGGCGAGAGCTGGACCGACCTGCCCGGCGATACCCCGGTGAGCATGAACCTGTGGGGCTTCGGCAAAAGCTTTCTGGATGAGGCCGAGCAGCGCTTTGCAGGCTGGCTGACCGAGAATCTGCCCAAAAACCCGCTCAAGTGCGAGTATTTCCTGCCGCTGGTCGTCACAGAGCTCATCGAAGAGGGCAAAGCGAAGATCCAGGTGCTGCGCAGCACCGATAAATGGTACGGCGTCACCTATCGCGAGGACAAGCCGCTGGTGGTGGAAGCCATCGCCCGCAAAACGGCAGAGGGCCAGTACCCGGAAAATCTGTGGGTCTGACCATTTAAAATGCCCTCCGCTTTGCTCTGGGCACCCGGCACAACTTTTCTGTAAAAACAAAAATCGGAAACGACCGCGGTCGTTTCCGATTTTTTTTAACGTTTAATCATTTATTTTGACTGGGGGGGGGTAAGGGATGCCCCTTCATCCGAGAAGATCCAGAGCGTTTCATCGATATGAGAGCCGCTCCTGGAGTAGGGTGTCACCTTGACGCGGAAGGTGGTGTTGTCGATCTTTTTATAGGTGTGCTCCACGATATCGCCGGTCAGGACCTTGCTGCGGATATAGTTGTAGTCCAGCAGGTCTGCCAGACTCTCGCGGTAGGCGGGCTGCACCTGCGTATCACGGTACTGCTGCAGAACGGCGAGGAAAGAGCCGCCGGAGGTGCCCAGAATTTTCTGGAAATAGTCCGGGACGATCACACCGCGCATACGGTCGGTCTTCAGGTCCACAACGAACACGCTCTTGAACTTGGGGGCAAGGACCCGCAGGAAGTGCTCGGCATCCCGCTTTTCGGTCAGGGTCTGCTCCAGCTTCTCGTTCAGGCCGCGCAGCTGGCGCTCCTGACCGTTGCGGGCGTAATAGGCCTGCTTGTCCTGCCGCATGGCAGCTTCAGCCTGATTTATGGCGTCGTCCAGCCGGTGCAGGTCATTGGTGTTCTGGATGCCCACCGAGATCTCATACTCCTTCTCGCGCAGGAAAGCACGCATTCTGTCCACAGACACCCACACACTGTAGGGGGGCTGGTTCGGGGTGAGGATCACAAATTCGTCACCGCCGATGCGGTAGATGCGGCTGGAAGCAAAGAACTTGCGGGCCGCATTGGCAATGAAGCAGAGCATGGAGTCGCCGCTGCGGTGGCCCAGATGGTTGTTGATCTCGTGCAGGCCCACCACGTCGATGTAGGTGCACACCATGGAGTCGTATTCGCTGGACTGCAGCGTCCGCAGATCGGTCTCAAAGAGGCTGCGGTTCAGCAGGCCGGTCAGGGTGTCGTGGCTGTAGGAGAAGTCCAGCTCCTCGCTGAGCTGGTCGGCCTGTGCATCCTCACGCACCACCACGGTGGCCCAGGGGTTCTGGGCGCAGCAGTTGCGGCAGGGCAGGAACTCCATGGTGATCCACACGAACTGGCCGGACACGTTTTTGCGGAAGCGGTAGGCCTCCGGCTGCTGGGTGCTGAAAACAGCGGAGCGCAGGGCCTCCAGATCGGTCTGGTCGGTGAACATCTCCGCGTCGTCCGGGTGGATCACCTTGTTCGTCACCATGCGCTCACAGTAGGCGGCAAAGTCCTCCTCGGCGTCCGAACCCGCACCGGGCAGGCGCGGATCCCGCTTGATGACCCGGTATTCGCCGGTGGAAAGATTTAGCAGGGAAAGCTCCAGCACATTATCCGCAAAGATCTGGTAGGCCTGCAGTGCCAGTGCGGTCTGCTCACTGTCGGAGACGGGGACCCGGCGGTCACGGCGCAGCAGGTCGCGGCGCATATCCCAGTAATCCTCGCTGTTGGGCTGGGCCAGCAGGGCCTCGGCGTTCTCCACCGGCATGGGCTTGTAGAAATAATAGCCCTGCGTATACAGGCAGTCGGCGGCCTGCAGCATGGAGACCTGCTCCGGCGTTTCCACGCCCTCGGCGATGATGGGCAGGTTCAGGCGGTGGGCCATATCCACCACCGATTCCACGATCTGCACGCCCTTGCTGCGGTTCTGCTGGTTCATGTCGATGAGCTTCATGTCCAGCTTGATGGCGTCCACATTGGTGTCCTTGAGCATGTTCAGCGAAGAATAGCCGCTGCCGAAGTCGTCCATCATCACAGAGAAGCCCTTGCGGTGCAGGCCCTGAATGGCGTTTTCCACCAGAGAAGCATTTTCGGCCAGCATGGTCTCGGTAATCTCGGCCAGCAGGAGCTTGGGCTCCAGCTGATACTTTTCCACAAGGTCGGAGAAGATCTGCGGCACATCCAGATTGACGATATCCACCACGGAAACGTTCACGGATACCGGCACAAGATTGCTGTCGCTCTCCTGCCACTTGCGCAGGGTCTTGCAGACAGATTCCCAGATGTACTGGTCCAGCTGGGTCACAAGGCCGGTGCTTTCCAGCAGGGGCATGAACTCAGACGGGGGCACGCAGCCGCGGGTGGGGTGGTTCCAGCGCACCAGTGCTTCCATGCCCACGATGGCGCGGGTCATGCTGTTGCACTTGGGCTGCAGAAAGAAACAGAACTCGTGATTTTTCAGGCCGTGTTCCAGCTCGCTCAGCAGCTGGCGCTGCTCCTTGATCCGGCTGAGCATGGTCGGCGTAAAGCGGTGCACACCGCCCACGGCCGGGCAGGGGTCTACCGACGCGATCTGCGCATAGCTGCACAGGGTCTGTGCGTCTGCGTCCGGATGTTCGGCCACAGGGCACACACCAAAAGACAGGAAGGAGGTGACGTCCTGCCTGTGGTTGTTCACGCAGGTCTGCAGCTGGCTGATGATGGCCAGCTGCTGCTCCTTGTCGTCCGGCAGGCAGAGCACAAAATCGTCACTGCCAAAGTAGCCCACCGGAGAACCGGTCACCTTGCTGTGCTCCAGCAGAAGGGCGGCAAGGGACAGCATCAGGTTGCGCGCCTGCGGAGCACCGTACAGCTCGGTATACAGTTTAAAATGCTCGAGATCGATGGCGGCAACACACCAGTTCTCGCCTTTGTGCTGCGCCAGAAACTCCTGCAGCTGCTGCAGGAAGTCGTCTTTGCGAGCGATCTGTGCAAGCGCATCGGGCTGCGGTGCGCTGACATTTTTATTCAACTTTAGTTCTTCGGACATTGTAAACCCCTCGCTGTTAGACGTTTTCGACAAAATGTGTCATTCTGCAGAACAGTATAACACGATTTTAAACCTTTGGAAATAGATATTTAAAACTTTATAACAAAAGAGAACGGAACGCCGGTCTGGTCCGGAAGACAGGGCATAAAAAGACCGCTGCACGGGATGCAGCGGTCTTTTGGGCGGCGGTCTCAGGCGTCCCTGCGGGTGTCGGAGCCGTCGTTCTTCGGTTCTTCTTTGGGGGTTTCCCGGCGGGCAAGACCAAGGCGCAGGGCCTTGAGGGTGGTCTTTTTCACGCCGTGCTTCAGGCCGGGAAAGGCGCGCAGCATGCGGCGCGGGCCCACGATGCGGGGGGTGCGCAGCAGCTGGGCCTGCATTTCGTCGCTGCGGGCCTGCAGCTCCTCGGCCAGCTGTTCCAGACGCAGCAGCTCGGCAGCACGCTCCACCGTGCCCTTGGCGGCCAGCTGTGCGGCTTTGGCGGCTTCGGCCGTGTTGAGCTTGGCGATCTCGGAAGCACGCTTTGCGGCCTCGCGGGCCTCATCGGTCTTGGCGCGGACGGCAGCCAGCGTTTCACGCAGGGCGCGCTTTTCCGGTGCGGCCTCACGGGCCTCGGCGGCAGCAAGCTTGAGCTGCAGGCGCTGCTCGTCCAGCTTCTGGTCGGCGTTCAGGGCGGTGGTGCCCAGCAGCTGGGTCATGGCATCGCTAACGGCATGGATGCTGTCGGCCAGCTGTTCCATGGCGTCCAGTGTCTGGGCCAGACCGGAGGCGGCAAAGGCCGTAACGACCACGTCTGCCGCGTAGACCGCATAGAGCACACACATGACGACAAGGCCAATAAAGGGCGGGACCATGTCCACAAGACCGGCGACGACCGGGTGGACGATGCGCATGACCACCAGCGTGCCCACGCCCCACAGCAGGCTGAATTGCAGGCAGATATAGCCGCCGATGTTGAAGGGAAAGTCGCTGTAGTCCCACCAGCGGGTGTGATAGAGCTTATACAGTGCCCAGCCGCCCACCAGCTCCAGCGCACTGGGCAGGATGACGCCGCCGATGTACAGCAGCAGGACGCTGTCCTGCAGAGGGGTCAGGGCGAACAGCACGATGATCATGCCAAAGCCGTAAATGGGGCACACCGGGCCGTTGAGAAAGCCGCGGTTCACCAGCTGACCGGTGGTGGCGGCGGCAAAGATGACCTCCAGACACCAGCCAGTGCAGGAGTAAATGAGGAAGAAGGCCAGCACATGGTACAGCGAAAAGCCGCACACTGTGGTGGTCGTGAGAAAGTTGAGCATAAAACACCTCCTGTGAGAATCATGCTGCTGCGCAGGTCAGTTCTGCTTTTGTACGATCTTGTATTCGTCGCCCGGCTCAAAGAACGGGCAGGCGGCCGTGCTGCGGGAAAGATAGCGGGCCATCTCGTCCTCGTCCAGACAACCGCCCTGAGCACAGTACCAGCTGCCATACTCGTCCTGCACATTGTTCAGGCAGATCTCGCAGGGGTCATTCATTGCCTTCGCCTTCCTGTGCAGCCCGGGCTTCGGCCTCGGCGGCTTCGCGGGCCTGACGCTTGAGGACCTTGGGCTCGATCCAGGTCACGCTGGCGGGGTCCGGGTTCTTGCGGGCGATCAGGGCCTTGATCTTGATGCCCATTTCGGTGAACATGCCCTCGTGCTCGGTGCGGATGTTCCACTCCGGCTCGTTCTCGTGGAGGTCGTAGGTCATCCACTCGATGTCGTAGCCGGAAGCGGGGAAGTATTCCAGACTGTCGCGGAACAGATCATCGTCGTCGGTCTTGAAGTAGATCTCGCCGCCGTCCTTGAGGAACTCGCGGTAGTTGATGAGCTGGCGCGGGTAGGTGAGGCGGTGCTTGTGGGAAGAGCCGTTCTTGCTCCACGGGTTGCAGAAGTTGATGTAGATGCGGCTGACCGTATCCTCGGCGGTAATGACCCCCTTGATGCGCTCGATGTCGGTGCTCATGATCTTCACGTTGTCGATGGGGCGGCCCGCAGCCTGATAGGCGGCTTCGATCTTGCGCTTGGCGAGGATGAGCACCTTATCGGTGATATCGATGCCCAGATAGTTGTTCTCCGGGTGGGCGCAGGCCAGCTGGGAGATGAAGCCGCCCTTGCCGCAGCCCAGTTCCAGCACAAAGGGCTGCTCCGGGCGGGCGTACTGACCGTGCCACTTGCCGCCCCAGATCAGCGGCTCATGCACATGGAAGTCGGCTGCCATCAGCTCGTCGTGGGCATAGGGTTTGAAACGCATTCTCATAGTTTGTTGTTCTCCTTGATGTTGTGAACCCTCTCAGCCTCGCATTCGCTCGGCAGCCTCCCCGAAAGGGGAAGCTTTTTGACCATAAGAGGGAAAGCTATTCGATTTTGCAATAGAAGCCCCCCTGAGAGGAAAGACTTCCCCCGGTCGGGACAGATTCTCCCCGCGCCGGGGAGAAATGTCACTGCAGGTGACAAAGAGAGGAACAGATGTCGCGCAGCGACAAAAGGGGGAATCTGGCAACGCCATCAGGCGTTGACTGAGAGGGTTATTCCTGCTCCCGCAAAAATTCCTCCACCTGTTCCGGTGCGGCGGCGCAGCTGCCCTGACAGATGCCGGGCTTGCCGCCGCCGCGTCCGTTCAGGGCGGCGTTCAGGGCTTTGGTCAGGGCGCGCACATCGCCGTCTGCCTGCGCGATGCAGTAGCCGGTGCCCTTTTCGGTGGGGGTCAGGGCGGCGCAGAGACCGGTGGTGGCTTCGGTCAGGCGCACCGCCAGTCGGTGCAGTCCGTCCGGGTCAAGGCCGGGCACTGTGCGGATGGCGTCCTCACCGGGGCCTGCCAGCTGGGCAAGTGCATCGAACAGCTGAGAACATACGCCAAAGTGTGTAAACTTGAGCGCAGTATACTCGTCGTAGACGCGATGCACCGCCACAGCGGTCTGGTCGGCCTTGGCGGAGAGCAGCGCCCCGATGTCGGCCTGACGGGCACGCATGGCCTGTGCCGCTTCCAGCGCACGGGCTCCGCACACCACGCTCAGCCGCACGCCGCCCTTGTAGTTCTCAGATGCCAGAATTTTGATCTGTCCCACCTGACCGGTGGTGCGGGTGTGGGTGCCGCAGCAGGCGCAGACGTCCGCACCCGGGATGGTCACGATGCGCACCTGCCCTTCGATCTCCTTTTTGGAGCGGTAGACAAGGGCGGCAAGCTCCTCCCGGGTGGGGTAGCTGACCAGCACCGGCACATCCTGCCACACGATGCGGTTGGCGGCAAGCTCGGCTGCCCGCAGGCCCTCGGCAGAAATGGGCACGCTGGTGTCCATGCGCACGGCCTCGGAACCGATGTGGAAGCCCACATTCTCGGCCCCGAACATCTGGTGCAGGATGCCGGAGAGGATGTGCTCACCGGTGTGCTGCTGCATTTTGTCAAAGCGCCATTCCCAGTCGATGCAGCCGGAAACGGCAGTGCCGGGAACAGCGCTTTCCGGCAGGGCGTCCACGCTGTGCCAGAGGATGCCGTCGCGCTCGTGCACATCGGTCACATTCAGCGTGGTGCCGTCCGGCAGGGTCAGGGTGCCCCGGTCGGCAGGCTGACCGCCGCCCTCCGGGTAAAACACTGTGCCGTCCAGCGCAATGCGCCCGCCGCCGGTCTTTTCGTCCGGCTCTGCGGCAAGGATGACGCTCTCGCACTGGGTGCGGAAGGCGTCCGGTTCAAAGTATTTTTCTGTGCGCTGCATGGCGCGGGTACCTCCTGTTCAGGGTGCAGTTTGACGATTTAAAATGGCCGCCGCAGGCTCTGGCCATATTCAGCGGAAAATTTATTTTTATTTCGGGATTCAGGAAAGTCTGCGGACTTTCCTGAATCCCATTTTCACGGGTGGGGTCGTAAAGGGAAACAGCCGCTGCAACCTTTAGCGTCCTCGCCCTCTCAGGCGCTCCCGCGCAAGCCGTGACGGAGAGGGCAAGGACGGTTATCCCGTAAAATTAAGTATACCACGTTTTTTGCCTGTGGAAAATAGTCTGCGGATATGTTATGATAAGAAACAACGATATTCCCATAAAATGTTAAAAATGAGGAAGGTAATAGCATGCGTGAAAGTGGAATCCTGATGCCGGTGTCCAGCCTGCCCGGCCCTTACGGTATCGGCTGTTTTGGCAAGGAAGCCTTCGAGTTCGTGGATTTTCTGGCACAAGCGGGCCAGAAGATCTGGCAGATCCTGCCCCTGAGCCCCACCGGATACGGCGACAGCCCCTATCAGAGCTGCTCGGCCTTTGCGGGCAACCCCTATTTCATCGACCTTGACACCCTGAAGGAAGAGGGGCTGCTCACCGCCGCCCAGCTCAAGGCCGAAAAATGGGGCACGAACCCCAAAGAGGTGGACTACGGCACCCTGTACGTGAGCCGCTTTAAGGTTTTGCGCACCGCTTACGCCGCATGGCGCAAGCAGTGCGCCGGGCTGCATGGCTGTGCATATTACTTCCCGGATGATTATTATGCCTTTACCCTTGCCAACGAGGAGTGGCTGGACGACTACGCCCTGTACATGGCCCTGAAGGCAGCCAACGGCATGAAGAACTGGGTGGAGTGGGACAAGCCCTACCGTCTGCGCGACAAGAAGGCCCTTGCCGCCTTTGCCGCCGAAAACGAGGACGAGATCGGCTTCTGGAAGTTCGTGCAGTACAAGTTTGCGGCCCAGTGGCAGGCGGTGAAGACCTACGCCAACAAAAAGGACGTGCAGATCCTGGGCGACATCCCCATCTACGTCTCTGCCGACTCGGTGGATGCATGGGTGGGCGGCGCGCTGTTTGAGCTGGATGCCGACGGCGGCTTTGCCCGTGTAGCGGGCTGCCCGCCGGATTACTTCTCTGCAGACGGTCAGCTGTGGGGCAACCCGCTGTACAACTGGGCCTACCACAAAAAGACCGGCTACGCGTGGTGGGTGCGCCGGGTGCGCCACGCACTGGGCATCTACGACCTGCTGCGCATCGACCACTTCCGCGGCTTCGATACCTACTGGGCCATCCCGGCGGACAGCACCACCGCCCGCACCGGCAAGTGGGAGAACGGCCCCGGCATGGAGCTGTTCGATGCGCTGGAAGCTGCCCTTGGCAAGCTGCCCATCATTGCCGAGGACTTGGGCGAACTGTTCCCCAGCGTGCGAAAGCTGCTGGCCGACAGCACCTTCCCGGGCATGAAGGTGCTGCAGTTCGCCTTCAGCGGTGGGGACAGCGAGTATCTGCCCCACAACCACGTCAAGAACAGCGTGGTGTATCCCGGCACCCACGATAACACCACCCTGACCGACTGGTGGGAGAACGGCGCTTCCGAAAAGGAAAAGGCTGCCGCTGCCGCTTACCTGCACCTGACCGGCGTAAAGCCCACCGCAAAGGAGCTGGCGGCCATCCGGACCGATGATGTCCGCATCGCTCTGCTGCGCGCAGCGCTGGGGTCGGTGGCCGACCGGGCTATCATCCCCATGTACGACTGGCTGGGTCTGGGCGCGGAAGCACACCTGAACACGCCCGGCAAGCTGGGCGGAAACTGGGCATGGCGCGCCGCCGGCGGCTTTGCCGCCAAGGCACTGGCCAAGACCATCCACGACGAGTGCAGTGTGTACTGCCGCGTATAAACAGAAGGCACAGAGCGGTGGGCGCTTAGCAATTTGACGAAAATGTAAAAACTCCGGCAGAAAATTGTGCGTTTTGCTGGTAAAATCGGAAGCTGAATGGTATAATGTTGCTAAAGCGGCATTATACCATTTTTCTTTACCTGATGCGTTCCCGGGATTCCCGGAAACAGAGCGGCGGGCGCGGGATGCATAATGCGGCAGATGGTTCCTGAACATATGGGGAACAGGCGACTGCACGCGGGATACGGGAGCGCCGCGTGCGCAGATGATGGGGAAAATTACATGAAGAAAGAATGTACCGAGCAGGATCTGCGGGAACTTGCGCGCTCAGCGCAGGCCGTATTTGAGGCAGTGACCCTGACCGAAGCGCCGCGTTGTGACGGCTGGCAGGACGATGGCCTGCGGGTGGACTATGAGCTGCGCAATGGCCGTGTGGACTGTGTGCTGCACCGCAGAGTGGAAGCGGACGGCAAATGCTGGGAGCTGGAAATGTGCGCACCGCTGGCAGGCAATGTGCTGCCGGAAGAGCGCATGACGCCCCGGGAGCGGGAGCTGTGCCGCGAGGATATGAGCCACGATTTCCTTACCGGCGTGTACAACCGCCGCTATCTGGAAACGGTGTTTGCCCAAAAGCTGGAACAGTGTGCAGCGCAGGGCCGCAAGGCGGCTGTGGCGCTGGTGAGCATCGACAACGGCCAGAAGCTGCGGGACACCTACGGCCAGCCTGTGATGGACCAGCTGCACTGCTTTGTGGGCAACCAGTGGAAAAAGAGCTTTGATACCCCTGAGACCCGCGTAGTCTGCCGCCTGACCGGCAGCATCTTTGCGGTGGGCTGTCTGGACACCGACGGCAAACAGCTGGCAGAGGAGATGCGGAACCTGTATCAGCAGATGCCCCGGGAATGCATCACCACCACCGGCATGATGCGCCGGGTGCCCTTTACCCTGAGCTGCGGCGCAGCCGGGCTGGAGGATGTCTCCGCAAAGAACTGGCAGGCGCTGTACGAGCTGTGCGATGCACGCCTGCGGGAGGCACAGAACGCCGGCGGCGATCAGATGCGTGCAGAATAAAACCAGTGTATAAAATCCCCCTTTTGGCGCAGACTAAGGCCAGAAGGGGGATTTTTTGTATGGAAAACCAGAAGAACGACAACCTGAACCTGCTGGAAGCCGTGGTGCAGAACACGGAGATGGGCAAGAATACGTTGGAACAGATCGTGCCGATGACCGATGATGTGCAGTTCAAGGCCGAGCTGCTGCGCCAGCGCAATGTGTACCACCAGCTCAATCAGGAAGCACACACCGCCATCGAGGCCTGCGGCGGCACCGCGCAGGGGCAGAGCGCCATGGCAAAGCTGAACACGAAAATGGGCATTGGCATCAAGACCCTGACGGACAAATCCACCCGCAATCTGGCCGAAATGCTCACGCAGGGCAGCGGCATGGGGGTGGTGGACTGCGTAAAGGCCCAGAAGGATTACCCCAATGCCGCGCCCGGCGCAAAGCGTCTTGCTCAAAGGCTGCAGGAGTTTCAGGAGGACAGCCGGGTAAAGCTGGAGCAGTTCTTGTAAAAGAAAACCCTCTCAGGCTCACTTTGTTCGCCAGCTCTCCCGAAGGGCGAGCCATTGGCAAAACGGAAAACGTTTCCGGAATGTCAAAAGCTCCCCCTTTTGGGGGAGCTGGCAATGCGAAGCATTGACTGAGAGGGTTCTTTTTTACAGTGCTTCCACCATTGCTGCCACGATCCTGGTGGCGGTGGCTACATATTCCGCAATGCTGAACTTTTTCACCACCAGCACCTCGTGGCCGTCCTCGTCGGCGTTGTCGCTCATGGCGCGCAGGATGACGCAGGGCACACCGTTCTTGGCAGCGATCTGGCTCACAGCGGCACCCTCCATCTCCACGCAGTCGGGGGCGCATTTGGCTTCAATGGCAGCCTTGGTCTCGCTGTCGCCCACAAACAGGTCACCGGTGGCGATCTTGCCCACCAGAGCCTTCACACCTGCTTCGGCGCAGGCTTTTTCGGCGGCGGCGATCAGCTCCGGGTCGCCGGTGTATTCCTTGAGGAACGGCGGGTTCTGGCAGATCATGTCCAGCTGGGCGTCATGGTACAGCACGGTCTTGCCGATGACCACATCACCAATGCCGATCTTCGAGGTCATATTGCCTGCGATGCCGGAAAAGATGATCTTCTCCGCGCCGAATTTTGTGATGAGCACCTGCGTGGTGGCGGCGGCATTGGCCTTGCCCATGCCGGCACAGCACACCACCACCTGTTTACCGGCCAGCGTGCCCTTGTGGTAATCCACGCCGCCGTAGGGCTCCACGGTGACGTTTTCCAGCTTTGCACACAGCTGATCGACTTCATCGGGCATTGCGCCCATAATACCGAAAATCATAGGAAACCTCTTTTACGATTTTAAATGGCCGACGCGTGCGCTCTGGCCATATATAGCGGAAATTTATTTTTGATTTTGTAAGTTCCAAAAGCCTGTGGGCTTTTGGAACTTACTTTTTCACGGGAAGGGGCGAAACCGGAAGCGGCATCTTTGCCGAAAATCAGACGTTGAACAGGAACTCGATCACATCGCCGTCGTTGACAACGTACTCCTTGCCCTCGGTGCGCTGCAGGCCCTTGGCCTTGACGGCGGCATAATCGAAGTTGTTGGCTTCCAGATCGCTGTAGCCAATGACGCTGGCACGGATGAAGCCGCGCTCGAAATCGCTGTGGATCTTGCCGGCAGCCTGCGGTGCCTTGGTGCCCTTGCGGATGGTCCATGCGCGGCACTCCTTCTTGCCGTCGGTCAGGAAGGAGATCAGGCCCAGCAGGTCGTAGCTGGCGGTGATGAGGTTGTCCAGACCGCTGGCTTCAATGCCCATTTCAGCCAGAAAAGCTTTCTTTTCCTCGGGGGAATAGTCGGCGATATCCTCCTCGGTCTTGGCGCAGATGGGAATGTAGCGTGCGCCCTCTTCCTTGGCGCGTGCGGCCACCAGCGGGACATACTTGTTGTTTTCGATGCCCTCCATCAGGTCATCCTCGCCCACGTTGCAGGCGTACAGCACCGGCTTAGCGCTCAGCAGACCCATCTCATGCAGTACGGTCTGCTGCTCGGCATCGCTCTCGTCAAAATCAAAGCTGCGGGCAGGCTTGCCTGCGCTCAGGTGATCGGCCAGCTGCTGCAGCCATGCGGCTTCGGCGGCAGCACCCTTGTTGTTGCCGCTCTTGGCAGCCTTTGCCATGCGGCCTGCGCGGTTCTGCACCACCTCAAGGTCGGACAGGATCAGCTCGTAGTCGATGGCGTCGATGTCGGCAATGGGGTCCACGGCCTCGGCCTTGGAAACATCCTCCACCACATGGATGATGTTATCATCGTCAAAGCAGCGCACCACATGCACAATGGCGTCGCACTCGCGGATGTGGCCCAGGAACTTGTTGCCCAGACCCGCGCCCTGACTGGCACCCTTCACAAGACCTGCGATATCCACGAATTCCACGATGGCAGGGGTCTTTTTATTGGTCTGCCAGATCTCGGCCAGCTTGTCCAGACGCTTGTCCGGCACGGCCACGATGCCGCTGTTCGGCTCGATGGTGCAGAAGGGATAGTTTGCAGCTTCTGCATTCTTGGTGGAGGTGATGGCATTGAACAGAGTGGACTTGCCGACATTCGGCAGGCCGACGATACCTAATTTCATTTTATTATACTCCTTGCGAAAAAGATTTTACGCTGCGGTAAAAAGCGATATTATAACAGGATAATTGTAGCACAATGGACGTTTTTTCTCAATACTCACTTAAGTGGAAACGAAAAGCCGCCCGCGGAAGAGCAGTGCTGCTTTTCCAAGAGCGGTCCTTATAATTTGAGTTGTACGGGCCTTACTTGCTGATGGTAAGAGTGCCGGATGCGGTCTCTTCAAAGTGGCTGGCGTAGAATTCCTCCATCAGCCGGATGAGAGAAACGGTGTCCCGGGCACCGGCGGTCTCGTAGCAGGAGTGCATGGCCAGCTGCGGCAGGCCGATGTCCACGCAGTTCATGGATACCTGCGCCATGGCAAGGTTGCCCAGCGTGCTGCCGCCGACCTTATCAGAACGGTTGGCAAAGTACTGTAGCGGGACACCGGCGCGGGCGGCAAGCTCCTTTGCCACGGCCATGCTCATGCCGTCGCTGGTGTACTTCTGGCCGGCGTGGACCTTGACCACAACGCCCTCGTTCATGTAGGTGCAGTTGTTCACATCGGTGTATTCCGGGTGGTTGGGGTGCACGGCGTGGGCGTTGTCGGCGCTGAACATGAAGCTGGACGCCACCGCACGGTGGAAGTCCTCATCGCCGGGGCAGACGTTCTGCGCGATGCGGTGCAGTACATCGTACAGGAAGGTGGAAGCTGCGCCCTGCTTGGTGCCGGAACCCACTTCTTCGTTGTCGAAGAAGGCGGCAACATTGATGGAGCGGGCGCAGTGCGCGTTCAGAAAGCCTTTCAGGATGCCGAACACACACTGCTGGTCGTCCAGACGGCCGGAGGAGATGAACTCCTCATTGCAGCCCCAGACGGCGGCCTTTTCGCGGATGCAGAGGAACAGGTCGCTGCCAAGGATCTGCTCTTCTGCGACCTGCAGCTCGGCGGCGATCAGCTTTTTCAGCACGCCTTCCTCGGCGGCACCGCCCAGCAAAGGCAGCATATCCACCTGCTTGTTGTAGGAAGCCTTGTCGTTGACTTCGCGATCCATGTGGATAGCTACGCTGGGGATCATCAGCAGGTCGCGGTCCAGCGTGAGCAGGCGGGAAGTGATGGCATTGTTCTCCTTTATCAGCACGCGGCCTGCCACCGACAGCGGCCTGTCCATCCATGTGGAGCAGATCATGCCGCCGTAGCCCTCGGTGTTCAGCTTGGTGTACTTCCGGCCCATGTGGATCTCGGCGTTTTCCTTGATGCGGAAGCAGGGGGAGTCCGTGTGGGCAGCAGCCACGTTGAAGCTGTAGTTTTCCAGCTGCTCTCCCATGCGGAACGCAAGGATGCTGGAGCCGTTGCGGCAGACGAAATAGCTCCTGCCGGGCTCCAGCTGCCACCGGCGGCTCTCCAGCAGCTCGGAAAAGCCTTCCTTCAGCAGAATGTTCCGGACGGATGCAGTGGTGTGGTATGCGGTAGGATTGCCGTCAATGAAGGACAGCAGTTCCTGTACTTCTTTTTCGATCATTTGGAAGAACCTCCGTGGATTTATCGGTTTGGATGCTCCTATTCTACTTCTGCGGTCTGCGCTTTGCAATAGCCGGTCCTGCGGGCGGGGAAGAATTTGTTTTACATTGCGCGGGTTCTATAGTATACTACTCCTGTTGGTAAATATCGAATCGACAGGAAAGGCAGGGAACCGTCATGGAACGCAGTGATCCGCGCTATCAGGCGTATGTAGAAATATTAAAAGAAGAGCTCATCCCGGCAATGGGCTGCACAGAGCCCATTGCACTGGCTTATGCTGCGGCCCGGGCACGCGAGGTGCTGGGCGCACTGCCCGAGAGCGTGCAGCTGCAGGTGAGCGGCAGCATCATCAAAAACGTGAAGAGCGTCATCGTGCCCAACACCGGCCACCTGAAAGGCATGGAAGCCGCTGTGGCGGCGGGAATCATCGCCGGCTCGGCAGAAAAGGAGCTGGAAGTGATCTCGGAGGTCAGCGAGGACAAGAAGGCTGCCATCCGGGACTATCTGCAGACGGTGCCCATTTCCATCCAGCACATCGAGCAGGGGCATGTGTTCGATATCATCGTTACCGAGCGCAGCGGGGATTCCTACGCAAAGGTGCGCATTGCGGATTTTCACACCAACATCTGCCTGATCGAAAAGAACGGCCGGGTGCTCTACGAAAAGCCGCTGCTGAACGAGGAGGCCCGGCGGGACAGCCGGGCGGACCGCAGCCTGCTGAACATGAAGGACATCTGGGACTTTGCCGAGACCGCCGACCTGCAGGATGTGGCGGACCTGCTGGAACGCCAGATCCGCTACAACAACGCCATTGCAGAGGAGGGCCTTCTGGGCGACTATGGCGCGAACATCGGCCGGGTGCTGCTTTCTACTTACGGCAATGATGTGTCCATCCGGGCCAAGGCCAAGGCGGCCGCCGGTTCGGACGCCCGCATGAACGGCTGCGAGCTGCCGGTCATCATCAACTCCGGCAGCGGCAATCAGGGCATCACCTGCTCGGTGCCGCTTATTGAATACGCCAAGGAGCTGCACAGCGGCAAGGAAAAGCTTTACCGTGCCCTTATCATTTCCAATCTGGTGGCCATCCACGAAAAGACCGGCATCGGCACCCTGTCCGCCTACTGCGGCGCAGTCAGCGCCGGTGCGGGCGCAGGCGCGGGCATCGTATATCTGTGCGGCGACGGCTATCAGGCCGCCATCCACACGGTGGTCAATGCGCTGGCCATCGTGTCCGGCATCGTGTGCGACGGCGCAAAGGCCTCCTGCGCGGCAAAGATCGCATCCTCGGTGGACGCGGCGCTGCTGGGCTATAACATGTACAAGTGCCATCAGGAGTTCAAGGGCGGCGACGGCATCGTGATGAAGGACATCGAGACCACCATCAAGGGCATCGGGCGTCTGGGCAAGGACGGCATGAAGGAGACCAATGAGGAGATCATCCGGCTGATGATCGAGTAAGGCCGGGCCGGAATCGTGAAAAAATCATACAAATCCTTCTTTATTTTGTCATAACTCTTCCGTATAATAAGAAGTGGAATACTTTGCTGCTCTGCCCGTCCCGGCGGGCATCCGATAAAATGGGAGGAAATCATTATGGCCAACGAAAAGATCCTCGTTGTGGACGACGATACCAATATCTGCGAGCTGCTGCGGCTGTACCTGACCAAGGAGGGCTATCAGGTCACGGTGGCAAACGATGGCGAAGAAGGTCTGGAAAAGTTCAATCAGGTCAAGCCCGATATGGTGCTGCTGGATGTGATGATGCCCAAGATGGATGGTCTGGAGGTCTGCCGCCGCATCCGCAAGGCGGGCAACACCCCGGTGATGATGCTCACGGCCAAGGGCGAGACCTTTGATAAGGTGCTGGGGCTGGAACTGGGTGCAGACGATTACATGGTGAAGCCCTTTGACGCCAAGGAAGTGGTGGCCCGCATCAAGGCGGTGCTGCGCCGCTGCCAGACCACCACTGCCGCTGCCGAGAGCACCGAGGGCGTGATCGAATTCGACAACCTGCGTCTGGACATGAACAGCTATGAGCTGCGGGTCAAGGGCAAGGTGGTGGAGGCTCCCCCCAAGGAGCTGGAACTGCTGAACTGCCTGGCCTCCCATCCGAACCGTGTCTACACCCGCGACCAGCTGCTGGACGAGGTGTGGGGCTTTGAGTATTACGGCGACAGCCGCACCATTGATGTGCATGTCAAGCGCCTGCGCGAGAAGCTGGCCGGTGCTTCCGATAAATGGGAGCTGAAGACCGTATGGGGCGTTGGCTATAAGTTCGAGGTGCGTCAGTAATGCGCAAAAGTATCTCGGTGGCGTTCTTCTCGCTGGTGTCCACCCTGATGGTGCTGGGCATCGTGCTGATGGGAGCTTCGGAGTGGGTGCTGTTCAAAAACTACTTCGCCAAGGACCGCTACGAAACATTGGATCAGGTGGTGGGCGTCACCCAGCGCACGGCCCAGTATCTGGTCCAGCAGGCGGAGCTGCCGGAAGGCGATGAGCTGGACGCACTGAGCACCAAGCTGGAGATCATCGGCGAGAGCGCAGAGGCCTATCTGTTCTTTACCGACAACGACGGCCGGGTGATGATCGCCTCCAGCCCGGACAAGCTGGAGAGCCTGACCGTGCCGAAAGAAATGATGGAGAAGATCGGCACTGCCGATGCGGACTACTACCATGTGTTCGGCACGCTGGACGGTATGCTGGACGGGAAAAGCTACATCACGGTCAGCGAAATGCGCAATGAGCACGGCCAGCCCAGCGGCTACCTGTTCCTGTGCTCTTCCGGCGAGCAGCTGACCCAGTTCAAGCAGCAGTTCTGGTCCAACTTCCTGCTGTCGGCCTGCGTGATGCTGCTGTGCGCCAGCATCCTGACCAAGATCCTGATGCGCCAGCTCACCGACCCGCTGCAGAAGGTGACGGACGCCGCCCAGCGCTTTGGCGGCGGGGATCTTTCGGTCCGCGTGGAAGGCGTGGAGGGCGAAGGCGAGGTGGCAGACCTTGCCCGCACCTTCAACCGCATGGCGGACAACATCCAGATGAACGACAACTCCCGGGGCCAGTTCATGGGCAACATCGCCCACGAGCTGCGCACCCCTATGACCACCATCAAGGGCTTTGTGGACGGCATTCTGGATGGCACCATCCCGCCGGATATGCAGAACCACTACCTGCAGCTGGTCAGCGAGGAAACGGGCCGTCTGGCACGGCTCATCCAGAATATGCTGGATCTCTCCAAGCTGGAAAGCGGCGAATATCAGGTGAACGCCCGGATGTTCAACATCTGGGAGACCATCACCGGCGTGGCGCTGTCGGCAGAGCAGCGCATCAACGACGGCATGATCGACATCGATGGCCTGACCATGGACGAAAAGGTGCTGGTCTACGCCGACCCCGACCTGATCCATCAGGTGGTGTATAACCTGCTGGACAACGCCATCAAGTTCACCCCGGCAGGGGGCACCATCCGCTTCAGGGTGGAAAAGCTGGGCCCGGAAGCCGAGATCTCCATCTGGAACTCCGGTCAGGGCATCAGCCCGGAGGCGCTGCCCTACGTGTTCCAGCGGTTCTACAAGGAGGACCGCTCCCGCGGCCTGCATGCCCGGGGCGCGGGTCTGGGCCTGAACATCTGCAAGGTGCTGGTGAACCTTTCCGGCGGGCAGATCCGGGTGGAGAGCCAGCAGGGCGAGTGGTGCCGGTTCGTGTTCACCCTGCCCACCGTGGCACCGAACCCCGGCGGCATGAAGCGCCTGCCGGATGAGGCCGGCGGAGAGCCCGTTGTGGAAGACCCCGCCAGCATGAAGCCCGTAGAATGAACTTCCAGCCAGACTGTCCCATGGAGCGGGGTGGTCTGGCTGTTTTGGCGTGGGGAACCTTTGCCGCTGGGGGTGCCTTGCGCGGGACGAACCCTCTCAGTCAAAGCCTGATGGCTTTGTCAGATTCCCCCTTTTGTCGCTGCGCGACATCTTCCCCCGGCCGGGGGAAGTCTTTCCTCTCAGGGGGAGCTTTATTCGTGCTGACCGTGAGATGCGTAAAAGCTCCTCCTTCGGGGGAGCTGGCATCGCGCAGCGATGACTGAGAGGGTTTTCCCGGCGACTGAGGGAGTTTACTTCGCAAATGGACAGATCTTTCCAAATACGTCATTTCGGTGAAAAAGCCGTTGGCGGGTTTGATTTTTTGGGCGTTTTCATGTAAACTAAAAGATAACCATGTCCATGCTGTTTCAAAGGCCGTGAACCGGCACAATGGTGGGACAATGGGGAATAATAAACTATAAAATAACGGAGCGTAAAGATAGAATATGGCGATCGTAAGTCCTTCGATTCTTTCTGCTGATTTTGGCAAACTGGGTGCAGACTGCCGCATGGTGCTGGACGCCGGTGCACAGATGCTGCATTATGATGTGATGGACGGCCACTTTGTGCCCAACATCAGCTTTGGCGTGCCGGTGCTCAAGAGCCTGCACAAAAACCTGCCGGATGCCTTTTATGATGTGCACCTGATGATCAGCCACCCGCTGCAGTATGCGGAAGCCTTCATCAAGGCCGGTGCCACCCTGTACAACTTCCACCTTGAGTGTGAGGACGATATTCAGGCCACCATCGATGCGGTCAGGGCGCTGGGCTGCAAGGTGGGCCTGACCATCAAGCCCGGCACCGACCCGCAGGCGCTGGCACCCTATCTTGACCAGCTGGACCTTGTGCTGGTGATGAGCGTGGAGCCCGGCTTCGGCGGGCAGAAGTTCATGCCCTCGGCGCTGGACAAGCTGCGCTGGCTCAAGGCGGAGCGCGCGGCACGCGGCGCACACTACCTGCTGGAAGTGGATGGCGGTGTGGACAGCACCACCGCGCCCCAGTGCGTGGAAGCGGGTGCCGATATTCTGGTGGCGGGCAGTGCGGTGTTCGGTGCAGCAGACCCTGCTGCAGCGGTGCAGCACCTCGCCAGCCTTTGACCCTTGAAAGGAAAACCATTTATGGATGAATCTTTGATCCGGGAACAGGAAGCGCAGCTCCAGAAGACCGGCCGCTACTATAAGCATATCTGCTTTATGGCGGTGCCGGTGCTGTGGATGGCCTGCTTCCTGTACGGTGTGCGTCCTCTGCTGCTGTGCGGCATCGCGGTGCTCACCGGAAATCTGTGCGACCGTCTTGTTTCGCTGCTGCGCCGCCGCGTGTATCAGGCCGGTGACTTTTCCAACGAGAGCTTTGCACTCGTCATTGCCCTGCTGATGCCGGTAACGGTGGATATCTATGTTCTGATCGCCGCGGTGCTTGCCGGTGTGCTCATCGGCAAGGAGATCTTCGGCGGCTACGGCAGCTACCCCTTCAACCCCGCCGCTGTGGGCTATGTGGTGGCGGCGGTGTCATGGCCGGAGCAGGTGTTCCGCTACCCCCAGCCCTACACCAGCATCCCCCTGTGGGACGCTTCCATGGTGCCGGTGTCCAGCACCATTGAGGACACCCTGCGCAGCGGCGGTATGCTGAACATCCGTTCGCTGGTGCTGAGTCTGGGCGAGTATGCCGCCCCCATGGGCACCGGCGCGGCGCTGGTGATCCTGGCCTGCGGCCTGTTTCTGTGGACCCAGAAGGACGCCCACATGTCTGCCTCGGTCAGCTTTCTGCTCACCTGTGCGCTGATCGCCTTCCTCTTCCCGCGGCAGGCGGGTCTGGCCGACAGTGCCGTGCTGGCAAATGTGCTGCCCCGCCTGCGGTGCGTGCGGGACGAGCTGCTCACCGGCGCGATCCTGTTCAGTGCAGTGTTCCTGCTCAACGAACCCTATACCTGTGTGCATCACCGCATGGGCCGCATCCTGTACGGTGTGCTGGTGGGTGTTGTGAGCATGGGCTTCCGCTACTACGGCGTGTATGAGACCGGTGTATGCTTTGCGCTGCTGGTGGTCAACAGTGTGTCGGCATGGATCGACCGCACCGAGGCAAAGCTGTATCACCTGACCCATCTGCAGGCAGATGCCGGAAAGGGGGCAGCACAATGAGACGCGCAACGGCTGAACTGATCGTAAAAGACTCCGGCAAATTTGCCCACCATGACCGGGTGTTCCTGAATAACCCGGTGGTCATGCAGGGCATGGGTCTGGCCCCGCTGGTGGTGCTTGCCACCAGCGGCCAGAATGCGGTGATGCTGGCGGCGGCGGTGGCGCTGCTGCTGGTGCCCTCCCGCGTGCTGGCCTGCCTGCTGAGCCGCCTTGTGCCCCTGTACGACGAGGACCCTGCCCCGGAAACGCTGCAGAAAAAGCTGCTGCCCCGTGCACTGGTGTACGGCTTCAGCACTGCTGTGGTGTATCTGGCGGTGTACCCCATCCTGAACATGCTGTTCGGCACCGGCCTGCTGAGCCTTGGCATCTATCTGCCCATGCTCACGGTGGAGCCGCTGCTGACCTACCGTTTCGGCCGCGTACAGGAGACGGTGCGCAAGGCCGTTTCCAAGGGCCTGCGCATCACCGTGGGCTATGCTTTGCTGCTGGTGCTGCTGGGCTGCATCCGTGAATGGCTGGCCGCAGGCACTGTGTTCGGCGTGGCAGTCAGCCGCCCGGTGCTGCCCATGGCCGGGATGCCGGCGGGCGGCTTTATCGTGCTGGGCGTGCTTTGCGCGGTATGGCGTGCGCTGGCCGCAAGGCGCAGGGCATATCTCACCAAAGAGGCGGGCAACCTTGTGGATGTGCATTCCCAGAAGGAGGCGGACCGCGAAGGATGAAAGATGTTGTTACGACCAGTGCAGTGTTCTTCAACTATGCACTGCTGGCGGTGTTCGCACAGAACGCCGTCTTTACCCGTGCGCTGGGCGTGTCCCGTCTGGTGCAGCTGGTGGGCGATGACCGCATCAGCAGCTGGCTGTTCGGCATGCAGCTGTGCATCACCCAGATTTTGGTAACGCCCTTTGCATGGTATGCCGGCAGCCGGATCGCGCCGCTGGCAAACCGTGCCCAGCTGCGCCCGCTGGTCTATATTGCCAGCATCGCCGTGGTGTGCCTGCTGGAACACGCGGTGCTGTGGCTGGCAAAGGGCCTGCCGCACCGCAGTGCACTGCTGCGCATCGTGCCGCTGGCGGGCCTGAACAGCTGTGTGCTGGGCACCGTGCTGGTGGAGCGCACCCAGAGCTTTACGCTGGGCCAGTCCCTCGGGTTTGGTCTGGGCAGCGGCCTTGGCTATGTGCTGGCGGTGCTGCTGGTAACGGAAGCCCGCCACCGCCTGCGCAGCAAGGCCATCCCGGAAGCCTTCCGCGGCCTGCCCATCACGCTGGTGTACATCGGTGTGCTGGCACTGGCGATCTATGGTTTTACCGGACATTCTGTGATCCTGTGATTTTTGCAGGGAGGAGGATCGACAATGGCAAAGTATAAACGGCAGAAGGTCAAGCGCTACCACCGCAGCTTCTACAGCCGGGGCGCCCGCATCAAGCGCGGCGTTGGCATCCTGGTGCTGGTGCTGGTGGTGCTGGGCGCGGCATGGCTGGCGGCACCCCATGTGCTGGACTGGGCCACGCACACATGGTACACCGTGGTGAAGAACCGGGATCTGGAAGCGGAATCTGCATCCCGCGCAGCGGCTTCCTCCGAAGCGGCTGCATCTGCGGCGGCAGAGGAAGCGGCCTCGTCCCAGCCGGAGCCGGAACAGCCCAAGGGGCTGGACGGCAGGGCCGTCACCGGCGGCAGCTGGGCGGCGGTGGACGTAAGTGCCCTTGCCGATGACGCATCCATCCGTGCGGCGGCACAGCAGCTCAAGGCACAGGGGGCAGACTACGGCCTTGTGACCCTGAAAACACCGGATGGCAGCATCTGCTACGCTTCGCAGGTGCCGGCTGCCGCCCAGAGCATTGCCGGTACCACCGTGGACCCGGCCCGCATCGCGGCTATCTTCCGGGAAGAGGGCGTGATCCCTGTGGCCCAGCTTGCAGCCTTCAAGGACCCCATCTCCTCCCGCACCGACCGCAGCATGGCTATCCACTACGGCGACGGCCTGTGGCTGGACGCCCAGAAGGACGGCAATGCATGGCTGAACCCCTACTCCGCTGCGGCAGTGGAATATGTAGGCGACCTTGTGGCCGAGGTGCAGGGCATGGGCTTTGAGCAGGTGGTCCTGACCAATGTCCAGTTCCCGAAGCTCAGCCGCAAACAGGACTACGGCGAGACCAGCGGCGTTTCCCGCGCGGATCAGCTCAAGGCGGATATCGCCGCCCTGCAGAGCCGCTTTGCGGGCAGCATGACCCTGTGGTTCAGCTACACGCTGGATCAGTGCAATACCAACAGCGTGTCGCTGGATGTGCCTGCTGTGACGCTGGGCATGGACAACCTGCTGGTGACGGCAGACAAGGCGGTGGACGCCGACAGCCGCACCGCACTGGAGCAGTCTGCCGCCGGACAGGGCGTGCAGCATCTGGTGCTGCACAGCGCCGACATCTTCCAGTAACGTCTCTGGTTTTATAAGAGGGAGGAATCTGCTATGAATACCAAATCCTGCTTTGCACCGGCCCATATCCTTCTGCCTTCGGCACAGATCCCGCTGGAAAAGTGGGGCTGCATCGCCTGCGACCAGTTCACCAGTGACCGGGATTACTGGCAGAAGGCCGAGGCCGCTGCAGCGGGCAGTCCCAGCACCCTGAACCTGATCCTGCCGGAGGTCTATCTGGAGGACGGCGATGCGGACGCCCGCATTGAAAAGATTCACGCCGCCATGGACGATTACGCACAGAATGTGCTTACCCGCGCGGTGGACGGCTTTATCTACGTAGAGCGCACCGAGCAGAGCGGCAAGGTGCGGCAGGGCCTTGTGGGCATGGTGGATCTGGAAGCCTACAGCTACCGCCGGGGCGAGAAATGCACGGTGCGCCCCAGCGAGAGCACCGTGGAAAGCCGCATCCCACCTCGCATGAAGGTGCGCACCGGCGCCAGCCTGGAAACGCCTCACATCATGATGCTGGCCGATGACCCGGGCTGCACCCTCATCGAGCCGGTGGCAGCGCACAAGCAGGAGCTGCCCAAGGTATACGAGGGCGAATTGATGCTGAACGGCGGCCACATTGCGGGCTGGGCCGTGGAAGACCCTGCCCTCATCGCGCAGATCGAGGATGCACTGGCCGTGCTGGGCAGTCAGGAAGAGTTTGACAAAAAGTACCCGGATGCCACCCGCCGCGACCCGCTGACGCTGGCCGTGGGCGACGGCAACCATTCGCTGGCCACCGCAAAGGCCTGCTGGGAGGAGCTGAAAAAGACCCTGACGCCGGAGCAGGCCGCGGTGCATCCCGCCCGCTGGTGTCTGGCCGAGGTGTGCAATGTGCACTCGCCCGCCATCGAGATCGAGCCCATCCACCGGGTGCTGTTCAATGTGGACTGCGCCACGGTGCTGCTGAGCCTGATCACGTGGAGCGACTCCAATATGGTCGGCTGCTGCTTCGGCGGC
The DNA here is from genome assembly GCF_023347535.1 of Faecalibacterium sp. HTF-F. Taxonomy (NCBI): domain Bacteria; kingdom Bacillati; phylum Bacillota; class Clostridia; order Eubacteriales; family Oscillospiraceae; genus Faecalibacterium; species Faecalibacterium wellingii. The sequence continues at coordinate 2,647,051 of NZ_CP094473.1, read as the reverse complement.
GGCAAGCAGCAGCCCTTCACGCTGGCAGGGCCGCACATGTCCAACGTGCTCAGCTTCGAGAACCCCACCGAGCCGCTGACCGTGGGCACCATCGACGATTTTATTGCGGACTATATGGAACGCCACACGGAGGCACGGGTGGATTACGTCCACGATGAGCCTGCCGTCCGCGCCCTGTGCAAAAAGGGCGCTGTGGCCTTTCTGATGCCGCCGTTTGCCAAGAGCGACCTGTTCAAGGGCGTTGTGATGGGCGGCGTGCTGCCCCGCAAGACCTTCAGCATGGGCCACGCCGAAGAAAAGCGGTACTACGTGGAGTGCCGGAAAATTACGGAATAAGCCTCTCAGTCAAAACCTGACGGTTTTGCCAGCTCCTTCAAAGGGGGGAGCTCTTCGGGATGTGCACAAAAGTGATCCTTCTTGTAAAAGCTCCCCCTTCGGGGGAGCTGGCGAGCGAACGCGAGCCGGAGAGGGTTTGTGTGCCGAACGAATCACATGAGAAATAATTAGGAGAACCATGACTTTTAAAGAATTGAATCTGTCCGCCCCGCTCCTGCGCGCTGTGCAGGAAGCAGGCTATGAGACCCCGTCGCCCATTCAGGCGGCGGCGATCCCGCCGGTGCTGTCCGGCCGGGATCTGATGGGCTGTGCCCAGACCGGTACCGGCAAGACGGCTGCTTTTGCGCTGCCCATGCTGGACCGGCTCACGGCCAATGCGCCCCGCAGAAAGGGGGCCATCCGCGCCCTGATCCTGACCCCCACCCGTGAGCTTGCCCTGCAGATCGGCGAGAGCTTTGACGCCTACGGCAAGTATCTCAAGCTGCGCAGCACCGTCATTTTTGGCGGCGTAGGGCAGGCACCGCAGGTGGAAGCGCTCAAAAAGGGGGTAGACATCCTCATTGCCTGCCCGGGACGGCTCAACGACCTGATCGGACAGGGCTTCATCGACCTGTCGGACCTTGAGATCTTTGTGCTGGACGAAGCCGACCGGATGCTGGATATGGGCTTTGTGCACGACGTGAAGAAGGTGATCGCAAAGCTGCCCGGGGAGCGCCAGAACCTGATGTTCAGCGCCACCATGCCCACCGAGATCGAGCAGCTGGCGGCCGGCATCCTGCGCAAGCCCGCCTTTGTGAAGGTGGACCCGGTGTCCAGCACCGTGGACCGCATCCAGCAGAGCCTGTATCATGTGGAAAAGGGCAACAAGAAATTCCTGCTGCCCTGGCTCATCAAGAACCTGCAGCCCCCGGTGGTGAATGCGCTGGTGTTCAGCCGCACCAAGCACGGCGCGGATAAGATCGCAAAAGACCTCACCAAGCAGGGCATCCCGGCTGCGGCGATCCATGGCAACAAGAGCCAGACCGCCCGCGTCGCCGCACTGGAAAACTTCAAGGCCGGCAAGACCAAGGTGCTGGTAGCCACCGATATCGCCGCCCGCGGCATCGATATCAGCGAGCTGTCCCACGTGTTCAACTACGACCTGCCCGAGGTGCCGGAGACCTATGTGCACCGCATCGGCCGCACGGCCCGTGCCGGTGCCGACGGTACGGCGGTCAGCTTCTGCGCACCCGAGGAACAGGAGTATCTGGCAGGCATCGAAAAGCTGAACCGCCGCAAGATCCCTGTGGTGAGCGGCCACCCATGGGACGGCGTGCCCGCGCCGGTGCGCCCGGAGCCGCCCGTGCGCGGCAAAAAGCCCAAGGCCGCTGCCGCCGAACCGGCAGAAAAGCAGGCCGCAAAACAGGCAAAGCCTGCAAAGAGCGAAGCAAAGCCTGAAAAAAAGGCCGCACCCGCACCCAAAGTGCAGGCGAAGCCTGTAAAAATCGAAAAAGAGGAACCACTCATGGATGATACCAAGCGCACTTCCGGCGGACGCAGCAGCGACCGCCGTTCCAATACTGGCAGCCGCCCGCGCCGGGAACAGAATGCTCCTGCCCGCGGCAGCAATGCACAGCCCAAGTTTGACCCGCACTTTGTCAGTGCGCCGGAGGCCACGCCGCTGCGCCCGGCCAAGAAGGCCCCGGCTGCACCTGCCGCCCCGGCCATCCGCACCGCCGCGCAGCCTGCACAGCAGTCCGGCGGCAGTCAGGGTCCACGCGGCCGCCGCAATGAACGCCCGGCACGCCAGAACGGTCAGCCTGCCGCCCAGAACCAGAACGCGGAGCAGGGCCGCAGCGCAAACAACGGCCCCCGCAGCCGTCAGAACGGCCCCCGCAGCGCCCAGCCCGCAGCGGCCCGCGCACCCAAAACGGAGTCCGGCCGCCGCAGCCGTGCCGCTGTACGGGACGATGACCCGGGTCTGGTGCTCATCAGCCGCCGGCCGCCGCAGCAGAAGTTCACCAACTTTGAGGAATATATGAATGCCCACGGCGGCGCAACTGCCCCCATTGAGGACCACAGCGACGAAGTATGAGCAAAAATGAACCGTTTGCCCCATGGCAGTGCCCGCTGTGCGGGGAAAAACTGACCGGCGACAGCACCCTGAAATGCACAAAGGGCCACTGCTTCGACCGTGCAAAGGAGGGCTACTGGCACCTGCTGCCGGTGCAGAGCATGCGCACCAAGGCCCCTGGCGACAGCAAAGAGATGGTGGCGGCCCGCCGCGCGTTTCTGAATGCCGGATACTACGGCATCTTCGGCAGGGCGCTGGGAGAGCTGTGTCTGGAATACGGCCTGCCTGCCGCGCCGGATGCGCCGCTGCACCTGCTGGATGCGGGCTGCGGCGAGGGCTGGTACGACCGCTGCATCGCACAGGCCTTTGCCGAAAAGGGCAGCCGGGTGCAGCTGGCGGGCTTTGATATCGCAAAGCCTGCGGTGCGTCTGGCTGCAAAGGCCCTGCCCACGGCACAGTATGCGGTGGCGTCCAGCTTCAGCCAGCCGGTGCGCACCGGCTGGGCCGACCTGCTGCTGAACTGCTTTTCGCCCTTTGCGCAGGAGGAATTCCTGCGGGTGCTGCGCCCGGGCGGGCGGATGATTTACGTGGTGCCCGGTGCGGAGCACCTCTATCAGATGAAAGCGGTGCTTTACGAAAAGCCGTATAAAAACCCGGTGCAGCAGATCGCCTACGCAGGCTTCCGGGCCATTGGAGAGCGGGAGGTGTCGGGCCGCATCACGGTGCCGCAGGACCAGCTGGAAGCCCTGTTCGCCATGACGCCTTACTACTGGAAAACGCCCCGCGGCGGTGCAGAACGTCTTGCCGCCCTGCCGGAGCTGGAGACTGAGATCTCGTTCCGGTTCCTGCTGCTGGAAAAAGAATGATGCTAAAACGCAGGGGCCGTCCACAAATCGTGGACGGCCCCTGCGTCTCTTTTTTATTTGTTCGCGGCCTTTTCCAGCTCGGCTTCCTCTGCAGCGGCTTCCGCTTCTTCCTGTTTCTGGTATTCGGGGAAGGCCGACCACATGGGCTCGATGTCCTTGCCCTTCACCCTGCGGTCAAAGTAGTTTCTGGTAATGGCCACCACGGTGCCGGACAGGGCCAGCACACCGATGAGGTTCGGGATCATCATCAGGCCGTTGAAGGTATCGGAGAGGTCCCACGCAAGACCCAGCTTCATGGTAGCGCCCACCACGGTCATGCACACGAACACCACCTTGTAGATGCGGCTTCCGGTGGCGCCGAACAGGTACTCCACAGCCTTGGTGCCGTAGTGGCTCCAGCCCAGCGTGGTGGAGTAGGCGAACAGCAGGATGGAGATGGCAATGAACTTGGGGCCGAAGCTGCCAAAGGCTGCGGTGAACGCCTGACCCACCAGCGCGTTGTCCTGCACGCCGACCAGCACCGCACCGCTCTGCAGATCCACAACGCCGGTGGTCAGAATGACCAGCGCGGTGAGCGTGCAGACCACGATGGTATCCGCAAACACCTCAAACACGCCCCACATGCCCTGATGCACCGGCTCCTTGACGTTGGAGGCCGAGTTGACCATGACGGCAGAGCCGAGACCAGCTTCGTTGGAGAAGGCACCGCGCTTGAAGCCCCATGTGATGGTCTGGCTGATGCCGTAGCCCAGCGCACCGCCGCCTGCGGCGTTCAGGTTGAAGGCACCCTTGAAGATGGCGGCAAATGCTGCCGGGATATTGCCTGCATGGAGCACCACGATCATAAGTGCGCCTGCAATGTAGAACAGTGCCATCAGCGGCACCAGCTTTTCGGTGACAGCGGCCACCCGCTTCAGTCCGCCAATGACGATGAGGGCTGTGACCGCCATCAGGCACAGGCCGGTGACGAGGGTCGGCACGCCGAAGGCGGCGTTCATATTGCCGGCAATGGAATTGATCTGGCTCATGTTGCCGATGCCGAAGGATGCAAGGATGCAGAAGCAGGCAAACAGCACCGCCAGCACTCTGCCGATCTGCCGACAGCCTTTTTTTGCGCCCAGACCGTCGGTGAGGTAGTACATGGCACCGCCCGACCACTCGCCCTTTTCGTTTTTGCGGCGGTAGTAGACGCCCAGAACATTCTCGGAAAAGCTGGTCATCATGCCAAGCAATGCCATGACCCACATCCAGAAGATGGCACCCGGGCCGCCGGAGACGATGGCCGTTGCCACACCCACGATGTTGCCGGTGCCGATGGTGCCCGCCAGCGCCGTGCACATGCTCTGGAACTGGCTGATGGCCATATCCTCCTTGCTGGTGTGCGCGGTGATGTCCTTGTTGGTGAAGATCGCACCGATGGTGTGCCGGAGCCAGTAGCCCATTTTACGGAACTGGAAAAAGCCCGTGCGGGCGCTCATCCAGAAGCCGGTGCAGAACAGCAGCGCCAGACCAAAGGGCCCCCACACCACACCGTTGACGGCGTTGTTCACCTGTGTGATCATCTCGACCATTCTTTCTTTTCCCCCTATACACAAAACAAAAGCGGACAGAACCCGCCAAAGGCTCTGCCCGCAAAATTCGGAGCGCTCTCATTTTCCGCAGCCGGGGCGCGCCGCATTCCCGGCTGCGCCCCATTGCGCAAAGACGATGGCTCTGTCCTTTTGCCTGAGAGATACAGCCGCCTTTCCCTGCGGCCTTACACCTTCGGCACCCGCCGCTCTGAAACGCGGGCTTCTCCAGAGTGCACGGACACTGCCTGCCGTACACGTCTTTTTCAGTTCTTTCGGCGCACAGCTGTGCGCGATAGAAAGACTATACCATATTCTGTCCTTGTAAGCAAGACATTTTATATATCATATGCTGCTTTTTCATCTGTTATGCAGACAGATGAATTTTATTTTGGTGTGACTTTTCAGGGCCGGTCGATGGGCGGCAGATCATCCCAAGGTTCCAGTGCGGGGCTATCCGGCGCAGTTCCACGGGGGCCGGTGCCTGGCTCTGCGCCGTCAAAGCCAAGACGCTTCCCGTCCGGGCTGGCATCGCCGTTTTCTCTGGCTGTTTCATAGGAATCTGTGCCGTAATAGGCACTGGCCGGGCCGATCTCCAGCCAGAAGTCCTCCCGCTCTTTCTCTGTGATCGGTGTGGTCTCTTTGTTGTTTTTCATCTGCAAACGCCTCCTTTTCTGCATAAAGTCTTGCCTGCGGGCCAAAGCTTTATGCAAAAATCGAAAGGCGGTATGTACCATGCGCAGTGGAGGTTGGAGACCTTTCTGGACATCGCTGCTGGCGTCGCTGCTGGTTCTGGTCCCGCTGGTGGGCGGCACGGTGCTGCTGTCCCGCCAGCAGCTGCGTGCCCAGCTGCGGCAGGCGGCCCGCAGCGAGAGCGGCGTGCCCGTTCAGCTGCCCCGGACGACCGATCAGCTCACGGTGCTGCTGTGCGTCTCTGGCGATCAGCCCGGCTTCGTGCTGGCCTACCTGAACGCCAGCCAGAACTGTGTGCATCTGCTCAGCGTGCCCGCCGTGCTCACAGTGCCCTTTGCCGATGAGCAGGCGGCCCTTGCGCAGTGCTATGCCGCTGCAGGCCCGGCCCGCTGCCGGGAAGCACTGATGCAGGTGCTTGCCCTGCCGGAGGATACCCGGTATCTGGCCTTCTCTCCCGATGTGCTGGAGCGCATTGCCAGCCGCTACGGACCGGTCCGGATCGGCTTTTCCGGTGCACTGACCGAAGACGAGCTTGCCCGCTATGGCCGCAGCCGGGCGGTGCAGGGCATTTCTGCCGGGGACGCCCATGCGTTTCTGTGCCAGCTGCAGGCGGACACTGCGCTTTCGCCCCAGCGCACTGCGGCGGCCCGTGCAGCCGCATGGGACGCCTTTTTCCGGCAGAATGCAGAGCTGCTGCCCACCACCCTGCCGGACGCGCTGCGGGGCGTCAGCTCTTTGCTGCTTACCGACCTGACCGCGCTGGACTACGACGCGCTGGGCCGCACGCTGGAATTTCTGGCCAACAACGGCGCCGCCGTGGAAGCGCAGGCTCTGCCCGGCCGGTGGGATGCCGCCAGCGGCACCTACACGGTCACGGACGCTTCCCACGCCGCCGTGCAGACCTTTTTCAACGTTTCGCCCACCGAGGCACAGGCCTCGTCCTTCAAGGAGCCGTAGCCCAGCACCAGCGTGCCCGCCGCCGAGGGGGCTTCGCCGGTCAGGTCATAGTCGCTCAGCAGGCCCAGCTGCACGCCTTCGGCTTCGGCGGCGCGGCGCAGGGCGTCGTCCGGCGGCGGGTCCCTGAGCTTTGCCAGCAGATGCAGACCGGTGTGCAGGCCCGCAAGGGTCAGCTCCTCCGGCCCGAAGGCTGCCGTCAGCGCTGCAGCCAGTGCGTCCCGCCGGGCCTTGTAGGCCACCCGCTCCCGGGCCAGATGCCGGGTAAAATAGCCTTCTGTGATGAACCGGGCCAGCGTCTGCTGCTCAAAGCGGCTCACGGTGCCGGAATAGAGCCGGTACTTTTCTCTCCATGCGGGCAGAAGGTGCTCCGGCAGCACCATATAGGCAATGCGGATGCTGGGGGCCAGACTGCGGGAGCAGGTGGAGAGGTACACCACCGGGCCGTCTGCACCCGCCATGCCCTGCAGGCTGGGCAGGGGACGGGTGTCAAAACGGAACTCGGAGTCGTAGTCGTCCTCTATGATGTACCGCCCGCCCGGCCTGCGGGCCGCCCAGTGCAGAAGCTCGGCTCTGCGGCCCGCCGGCATGGTGACGCCGGTGGGGAACTGGTGGCTGGGCGTGACGTAGCACACCGCCGCATCCGACCGGTTCAGCGCCTCCACCGAGAGGCCGTCGCCGTCCACCGGCAGGCAGCAGCAGTGCACGCCGCTGTTCTCCAGCACCTGTTTTGCGCGGGGGTAGCCCGGCGTTTCCACTGCGGCCATGCCCGGCAGCAGCGGGGCCAGCAGGCTCAGCAGGTATTCCAGACCGGCTCCCACCACGATCTGATGCGGCCCGCACTGCACGCCCCGGTATTCGGAAAGATATTCGGCCAGTGCCCGCCGCAGGGCCGGGTCGCCCTGCGCATCGCCGTGGGTGAGCAGCTCCGGCGAAGAGTACAGCAGCTCCTTCTGCAGCCGCGCCCATGTGCGGAAGGGGAACAGCCCCGGGTCCACGCCCCGGGTGGAAAGGTCGTATCGCACCGGCGGCGGGGGGGGGCGGCACCGGCGGCGCCGGCGGCTGGGGCAGACCGGCCGGGCGGGAGGGCAGGGCCAGATACTCCTGTACATAAAAGCCGCTGCGCTCCCGGGACTCCAGATATCCTTCCGCCGCCAGCATCTGATAGGCGGCGTCCACCGTGTTCACCGAGACGGACAGCTCTGCCGCCAGACGCCGCTTGCCGGGCATCCGGACGCCTGCCGAAAGCGTACCGCTGCGCATCTCTCCGGCAAGGCTGTGGTACAGCTGTTCGTACAGCGGCACGCTGGAAGACGGGTCCAGCGCTGTGGTCAGATGGACCATAAATCATCCCTCCTGTTTGGGTATTGCACCAAACTGATACCATAAAAAAACTTTGTTCTGGGTATTTTCATGGTGTCAGTTCTGCGTATAATAGGAGCATACCCGCTGGACACCCAAATGTCAAGTAGGATTGTAGGTTTTACGGGGAAATCTGTCCCCAAGGGGTGAAGGCTTTCGCTCTGGGTTAAACTGCAAAAGTTGATTTCCATGTAGGTTTTAGGGCTTTGGCTCCGCGGGAACGGAAAATTGGAGGGAAAGTAAATCATGTCTACTACTGCAATGTGGCTGCTGCTGGCAGTCGTTGTCATCGCCATCGTCATTGGCAGTGTGCTGTACAAGCGCACCTTCACCACCAAGGAACTGGCCCTCACCGGCGTCATGGCCGCTTTGAGCCTTGTGGCCTATCTGTTCTTCCGTGTGCCGTTCTACGGCGGTTCGTCGTTCCATCTGGGCAACACCTTCACCGCCCTGACCGCACTGCTGCTGGACGGTGTATCCGGCGGTCTGGCCGGTGCCATTGGTCTGGCGCTGGCCGATATCCTGGCCGGTGACCCGGGCTACGCCGTCACCACCTTTGTGCTGAAGTTCATCATCGGCATCACCTGCGGTGCTGTGGCGCACAAGGTCTTCAAGCTGCGCGAGCTGGACAGGCGCAGCTCCGGCTATCTGGCAAAGGTGATCGTCTCTGCCGGTTCCGGCCTGCTGCTGAACGTGCTGACCGACCCCTTCCTTGGCTACTTCCGCAATGTGTACATCTTTGGTCAGGAATACACTGTGGCACAGGCGCTGACCAAAATCGCAGGCGGTGTCACCTTTGTGAACAGTGTGGCTTCCACCGTGTGCGTGGTGATCCTGTACCTTGCCCTGCGTCCGGCTCTGGAACGCGCCGGTCTGCTGCCCAAGGGCAAAAACTAAGCGATCTCTCTATCCTGATACAGCACTGCTGCCCTCGTCTGCCGGACTTCTCCTATCCCCCGGCGGGCGGGGGCAGTGGTGTTTCTGCCTGCCGGGTCTGCTGCGCAGGAACAAAAAAGCTACGGAAATCAATTTTTGCAATTTGACCCGGAGCTAAAAACGCCGCGCCAGCTTCCCGGGGAGGACTGACCCTCTCAGTCATCTCGCTTTGCTCGATGCCAGCTCCCCCGAAAGGGGGAGCTTTATCTGTGCTGACCGGAAGATGGCAAAAAGCTCCCCCCTCGGGGGAGCTGGCAAAACTGTCAGGTTTTGACTGAGAGGGTTTCACCAATCGCGGCTGTCCGCCTGCGCTCTCATTGGTTCCTTCCGGGGGAAGTCTTCATGCGGAAAGTTGATTCCCCTGAAAAAAGCGGACGGCCCTTGCTTTTGCCTGCACGGCTGCCTTATAATAAGCTCAAAAAAGGGGAGGGAGCACCCATGAGCGAATTTTCCCATCTGAAAAACAAGCTTCTGGCCGAGCAGGTGGAGGATGAGATCTACCATTATATTCTGGACACGCCGCTGGAACCGGGCACCAAGCTGCCCAACGAATTTGAACTGGGCGAAAAGTTTGGCGTGGGCCGCAGCACCGTGCGCGAAGCGGTGAAGCTGCTGTCCAGCAAGGGCATCGTGGAGGTGCGGCGGGGCTCTGGCACCTATGTGGTCACGACCGCCAAGGGCCTTTCGGACCCACTGAACCTGCGCAGCGTGCAGGACAAGAACGCGCTGGCGCTGGATCTGGTGAACGTGCGCCTGCTGCTGGAGCCGGGCATGGCCGAGATGGCAGCGCTGAACGCTTCCGACGAGGATATCGAGCGCATCCAGCGCCTGTGCGACCGGGTGGAGAGCAAGATCCACAGCGGTGATCTGTACATTGAGGACGACATCGCATTCCATACCTGCATCGCAGAGAGCAGCAAGAACATGGTGGTGGAACAGCTGATCCCCATTATCGATACGGCGGTCATGATGTTCGTGAACGTCACCCACAAAAAGCTGACGGAGGAGACCATCCTGACCCACCGCATGATCACCGAAGCCATTGCCCGGCATGACCCCATTGGTGCCCGGTCTGCCATGGTGATGCACCTGAATTTCAACCGCAAGAAAGCTTTACGACGGCGAATGGGAAACCTGACGCCGCTGCATTTTACGTCCCCGCACAGCGCAAGGGCTGTGCGGGGACTTTTTATGTCTGAAGTTGTCTGATGACTTTTTAGGACGAATGACACGGAAAAGTTGGAAAATGGTTCGGATTGTATGATGTATCCAAGATTTCAGAGCAGTATGCACGAAAAACTGGGCCGGTTATTGTCATAAAGTGGGTTCTGACTGCGACAACTTGCAAACGAGGCGGGATTCGATTAGAATGAACATGTAAGATGTTCGACAGTCAAAAGGACGATTTGCAAAGCAGAAAAAAGAGCATTTTGGAGGTATGATCATGGAACTGCGTTCTCAGGCAGTGCGTAAACTGGCACCGGAAAACGATCCGCTGAAGATCGGCATGGGCTGGAAGGTGGACGACCTTTCCAAGCCCCAGATCATGGTGGAGAGCACCTTTGGCGACAGCCACCCCGGCAGCGCCCATCTGGATCAGTTCGTGAAGGAGGCTGTACAGGCAGTCAACACCCACGGCGGCAAGGCTGCACGTTATTTTGCAACCGATATGTGCGATGGCATCGCACAGGGCCACGACGGCATCAACTACTCGCTGCCCCACCGCGACGCCATCGTGAATCTGGTGGAGGCTCAGGCTAACGCCACCGTGTACGACGGCGGTGTGTTCATCGCCAGCTGCGATAAGTCCATGCCGGCCATGCTGATGAGCATTGGTCGCCTGAAGGATATGAGCGCCATCGTGGTCACCGGCGGCGTGATGGAAGCCCACACCCTGCCCAAGAAGTACGTGGTCAACGACCCCGCCTGCGCCATCAACGACCTGCTGACGCTGGAACAGATCGGCAAGTTCGACGCATGGGAAAAGACCGGCGTCATCCCCAACGAACAGCTGGACTACTACAAGCACAACGCCTGCCCCAGCTGCGGTGCCTGCTCCTTTATGGGCACCGCTTCCACCATGCAGATCATGGCCGAGGCACTGGGCCTGATGCTGCCGGGCACCGCCCTGATGCCTGCCACCGCCCCGGAGCTGAAGCAGGCCGCCTATGACGCCGGCGTTCAGGTGATGAAGCTGGTGGCCGAGGGCATCAAGGCCAAGGACATCGTTACCATGAAGAGTTTTGAAAACGCCATCATGGTGCACGCCGCCATCTCCGGCTCCACCAATGCCACCATGCACCTGCCCGCCATTGCCCACGAGTTCGGCTTTGAGATCGACGCCGACACCTTTGACCGGATGCACCGCGGCGCACACTATCTGCTGAACATCCGTCCCTCCGGCGACTGGCCCGCACAGTACTTCTACTATGCAGGCGGCGTGCCCCGCGTGATGGAAGAGATCAAGTCCATGCTGCATCTGGACGTGATGACCGTCACCGGCAAGACGCTGGGTGAAAATCTGGAAGAGCTGAAGAAGAACGGCTTCTACGAGCACTGCGACGAGATCCTGCAGGAAAAGACCAAGGGTCTGGGCATCAAGGTCACCCGCGAGGACATCATCCACAGCTTTGACAACGCCAAGGGCACCGACGGCAGCATCGCTATCCTGAAGGGCAATCTGGCCCCGGAGGGCAGCGTCATCAAGCACACTGCCTGCCCCAGGAACATGTTCCACGCCACCCTGCGCGCAAAGCCCTTTGACAGCGAGGAAGAGTGCATCAGCGCTGTTCTGAACAAGCAGGTCCAGCCCGGCGACGCCATCTTCATCCGCTACGAAGGTCCCCGCGGCAGCGGCATGCCCGAGATGTTCTACACCGGCGAGGCCATCTGCGCCGACCCCAAGCTGGCTTCCAGCGTAGCCCTCATCACCGACGGCCGCTTCTCCGGCGCAAGCCGCGGCCCGGTCATCGGCCATGTCAGCCCGGAGGCTGCAGTGGGCGGCCCCATCGCTCTGGTGGAAGAGGGCGACCTCATCCGCATCGATGTGCCGAACCGTCAGCTGGCCATCGTGGGCGTGAACGGTGAAGAAAAGACCCCCGAAGAGATGGAGGCCATCCTTGCCCAGCGCCGTGCCAACTGGAAGCCCAAGGCTCCCAAGTACACCAAGGGCCTGCTGAAGCTCTACTCTCAGCACGCCGTCAGCCCCATGAAGGGCGCCTACATGGAGTAAGAGACGCTCCTGCGGAGGCTGGACACAAACTCAAAAATCAACTGCTCAGCGATGCTTTGCTGAACGGTCTGGTGAAAGTTACGCCAAAAATAAAAAAGCGGATATTGCTTCGTCTATAAAAATCCATCGGAATCCGGCGTCCGTCTGCGGGGACGGCGCTGAAATAAGACCCAAAGCAAACATAACATCAAAAATGGAGGATATGTTTATGACAGCTGTTGCAACCCCGGACGCCGCGCGGCTCGTGTTCGCCGCAGTGGCGGGCCTGATCCTTTTGCTCATCCTTATCATCAAGTTCAAAGTGCATGCCATGATCTCCATCCTGATCGGTGCGGTGGGCATCGGCCTGATGGCCGGTATGCCCCTGTCTGACATCATCGGCTCGGTCAACGAAGGCATCGGCAACACCTTAAAGGGTATCGCCCTTCTGGTGGGCCTTGGCTCCATGTTCGGCGCCATTCTGGAAGAATCCGGCGGCGCACAGACGCTGGCCGTGACCATGGTGCGCAAGTTCGGCGACGAAAAAGCCGCATGGGCGCTGGGCATCACGGGTCTGGTGGTGGCCATGCCGGTGTTCTTTGACGCCGGTCTGATCATCCTGATCCCGCTGGCCTTCTCGCTGGCAAAGCGCACCAAGCGCTCGGTCCTGTACTATGTTATCCCCCTGCTGGCCGGTCTGGCGGTCGGCCACGCCTACATCCCGCCCACGCCGGGCCCCGTTCTGGTGGCTACCATGCTGGGCGTTGACCTTGGCTGGGTCATCCTCATCGGCATCTTCTGCGGCATCTTCGCCATGATCGCTGCCGGTCCCATCTGGGGCTCCATCTGCGGCAAGAAGTATATGATCGCGGTGCCTGAGCACGTTGCACAGCAGGCAGACATTGACGAGAGCAAGCTGCCCAAGTTCGGCACCATCGTGGGCATCATCATGATCCCGCTGCTGCTCATCATCGCAAACTCCGTGGCAAAGGTAGTGCCCGCACTGGCAGGCATCCAGCCCGTTCTGGCCTTCCTCGGCGAGCCCTTCATGGCGCTGCTGCTGGCTACCATCGCTGCTATGTATCTGCTGGGCACCCGTCACGGCTATAACAATGCCCAGCTGGAAAAGATCATGACCAAGTCCCTTGAGCCCACCGGTATGATCCTGCTGGTCACTGCCTGCGGCGGCGTGCTGCGCTATATGCTGCAGAACTCCGGTCTGGGCGATGTCATCGGCAACGCCGTGGCAAACGCCAGCCTGCCGCTGGTGCTGGTGGCCTTCATCGTGGCTGCTCTGGTGCGTATCTCGGTGGGTTCCGCTACCGTGGCTATGACCATGGCAGCCGGTATCATCTCCGCCATGCCCGGCCTCAGCGAGCTGAGCCCGCTGTATCTGGCCTGCGTCACCGCTGCCATTGCAGGCGGCTCCACCGTCTGCTCTCACTTCAACGACTCCGGCTTCTGGCTGGTGAAGAGCCTGGTGGGCATGGATGAAAAGACCACCCTCAAGACCTGGACCATCATGGAAACTCTGGTGGGCGTCGTCGGCTTCCTGGTGGCACTGGTCATCTCCTTCTTTGCTTAATCATCCTCATCTGCGGGGCTGTGCCTGCACACAGTCTGCGCAATGCTTTGCAAATTCCTGAAATCTCCTCAGCACAGCAGACCCCCGGGCGGTGAACCGCCCGGGGGTCTGCTGCTTTCTGTATTATAAAAGAGGCAGGTCCGGCCCGGAGGCCAGCTGGATAAAGGCGTCCATTTCCCGGGTGCAGCATTTATCCTTGTGGTAGAACATCTGGCGGTACATGGTCAGCCGGAAGTCCGACACCTCCAGAATGCGCAGATCTCCTCTGGACGCAGGCTCGGCCACAGCGAAGCGCGGCAGCAGGGAAATGCCGGAGGAGCGCTCCAGCATCTTGATGATAAAGGAGGTATCGCTGATCTCAAGGCTGGGGGTCAGCTCGATCTGGCGGGAAGCCAGAAACCGGTCAAAGGTGCGGCGGTAGTTGGCATTGCGTTCGGTGAGGAAAAAGGGCTTGTCCAGAAGCTCTGCCACCCGGTAGGGCCCGGGGTGGCCCAGATCGATGTCCGGCGATGCCGCAAACACCACCTCTTCCGGGATCTCGTTGCATTTGTGCCAGCTGTTGGAGTAGCGGGGCTCGTCCAGAATGCAGATCAGGTCCACCTGACCGCGCTCCATTTTTTCAATGAGCTCCTCCGGGGAGCCGGTAGTGACCCGCAGGCTGACCTTGGGGTGCTCCAGCCGGAACTGATGCATCAGGCCGGGCAGACGGAAAAAGCAGAGAGATTCCAGCGTGCCGATGTGCAGGCAGCCCTCCAGCTCGGCGTCCTCGCTCAGGGCGCGGCGGGCGTTGTGGATGGTGTCCAGAATGCTGTTGGCGTATTCCAGAAAGCACTGGCCCTGTGCGGTCAGGATCACCCGCTTGCCCATGCGGTCGAACAGGCGCACGCCCAGCTCTTCTTCCAGCGCCTTGATCTGCACGGTAACGGCAGACTGGGAATAGCCCAGACTTTCCGCTGCCTTGGAAAAGCTCTGGAACTGGGCGGCACGGATCAGGGTGTTCAGCTGGCGCACTTCCATGGCAAAGCTCCTTTCCTATTAAGATTTTTAAACTATAACTTTATTTTTATGAATTTGAATCATGCATATGTCTATGTTAAACTAAATGTGTCAACACGTCAAGTAAAAATTTGACGTTTCGTGAAAGGCTGGCCGTGCGGGCTGCGGCGGAGAGAGCGCTGTCAGGTGCCGCACAAAGGTCAGAATAGGAAAAGGAGGATTTTATTCTTATGGAAAAGAAAAAATTCAAGCTCGGACTGCTGCCGAAGCTGCTCATCGCCATCGTGCTGGGCATCATCATCGGCCAGTTCTTCCCGGTGTGGTTCTGCCGGGTCGTCGTCACGGCATCCAGCATCTTCAGCTCGTTCCTGAAGTTCATCATCCCGCTGATGATCGTGGCCTACGTCACCATGGGCATTGCCGACCTGAAGAGCGGCGCAGGCAAGCTGTTGCTCATCACGGTGGCTCTGGCCTACGGCTCCACCCTGATCGCAGGCTCGGCATCCTATCTGGTGTCCGCAAGCCTGTTCCCCAGCTTCATGAGCGAAGGCGCTCTGGAACAGATCGCCGCCACGGCTGACAACTCTCTGGT
Source organism: Faecalibacterium sp. HTF-F (assembly GCF_023347535.1). Lineage (NCBI taxonomy): Bacteria > Bacillati > Bacillota > Clostridia > Eubacteriales > Oscillospiraceae > Faecalibacterium > Faecalibacterium wellingii. Next base: position 2,631,899 of record NZ_CP094473.1, on the reverse strand, counting down.
CAGCTACATCTCCATCTCCATCCCTCCGCTGCTGGACACCCTGTCTGCCGTGGTGCTGGCCTTCGTGCTGGGCCTGTGCATGTCCACCTTGCGCGGCAAGACCATCGGTGATACACTTTATAATAGCATGAAGGACTTCTCCGGCATCATCGATCAGGTGCTGCACAGCGTCATCATCCCGCTGCTGCCCCTGTACGTCTGCGGTACCTTCATCGACATGACCAAGTCCGGCAAGACCTACGCCATTCTGGGCATCCTGTGGAAGGTGTTCCTGGTGGTCATCATCATGCATCTGGTCTGCATCTTCCTGCAGTTCTGCATTGCAGGCGCTGTGAGCCACAAGAGCCCCTTCAAGATGATCCGCAACCAGATCCCCGGCTACACCACCGCTCTGGGCACTCAGTCCTCTGCAGCCACCATCCCGGTCAACCTGCAGTGCGCTGCGGCTGACGGCGTGAGCGAGCAGATCCGCAACTTCGTGGTGCCTCTGTGCGCCAACATCCACATGGCAGGCTCCATGATCACCATTACTGCCTGCGCAACTGCCGTCTGCCTGATGAACCAGCTGCCCATCAGCCTTGCTACCGTGGTGCCCTTCATCATGACGCTGGGCGTTGCCATGGTGGCTTCTCCCGGTGCTCCCGGCGGCTCCATCATGACCGCTCTGCCCTTCCTGTACATGATCTTTGGCGCTGAGGCCGGTGACCCCAATGGCCCCATCTGCGCCATCATGGTGGCTCTGTACATCACGCAGGATTCCTTCGGCACTGCCTGCAACGTCTCCGGCGACAACGCCATCGGCGTCATCGTGGAGACCATCTACCAGAAGTTCATCAACAAGAGCAGCGCAAGCGTCTGATGCGCGGCGCGCGGTTCTTGACCTGACAGGAGTGACACCCCATGGCATTTATCAGTGTTTTTGATGTTCTGGGCCCGAACATGATCGGCCCTTCCAGCTCCCACACCGCAGGCGCGGAGATCATTGCCTTTCTGGCCCAGAAGATGATCGCCCCGCCGCTGAAGCGGGCGGACTTTACCCTCTACGGTTCCTTTGCCAAGACCTACCACGGCCACGGCACCGACCGCGCCCTGCTGGGCGGCATCATGGGCTTTTCGGCCGATGATACCCGCATCCGGGATTCCTTTGCCATTGCCACCGACCGCGGCCTTGGCTACAGCTTCACCCCCAATGAGGCGGAGACCGATATCCACCCCAACACCGTGGATATCCGCATGGAGAATGCGGCCGGTCAGGTCATGACCGTGCGCGGTGAATCGCTGGGCGGCGGCAAGGTGCGCATCGTGCGGATCAACGGCGTGGAGGTGGACTTTACCGGCGAGTACAATGCCCTCATCGTGGTGCAGAAGGACAAGCCCGGCGTGGTGGCGCATATCTCAAAGATCCTCAGCGACCGCGGCGTGAATATCGCATTCATGCGCCTGTTCCGCGAGGGAAAGGGACATACGGCTTACACCATCGTGGAGTCGGATGAGCGCCTGCCCGAGGGTGTGGATCAGCTGCTGCTGGCAAACCCGAACATCAACGATGTAATGGTCGTGCAGCCGTAAGGAGGGACGAGCGATGAACATGGATTTCAAGTCCGCCAAGGAGCTGCTGGACCTGTGCGAGGAAAACCAACTGCCCATTTCGGAAGTGATGCGCCAGCGGGAATGCATTCTGGGCGAAGTACCCCGGGATGCTGTGGATCACCGCATGGCAAAGGCATGGGAGATCATGCGCGCTTCTGCCACCCAGCCGCTGAAAAAGCCCATCAAATCCATGGGCGGGCTCATTGGCGGCGAGGCCAAAAAGCTGGAAACACATTATAATAAGAAGAAAAACATCTGCGGCGATGTGCTGCAGAAGGCCATGACCTACGCCATGGCCGTGCTGGAAGTGAACGCTTCCATGGGCCTGATCGTGGCTGCACCCACCGCAGGCTCTGCAGGCGTGGTGCCGGGCATGATGCTGGCGCTGCAGGAGTGCTACCGCATCTCCGACCAGCGCATCGTGGATGCCCTGTTCAACGCCGGTGCCGTGGGCTATCTTGCCATGCGCAACGCCACCGTGGCCGGTGCCGTGGGCGGCTGTCAGGCCGAGGTGGGCATTGCGTCCGCAATGGCAGCTTCTGCCGCCGTGGAGCTGATGGGCGGCGACCCGCAGCAGTGTCTGGACGCGGCTTCCACCGTGCTGATGAACATGCTGGGCCTTGTGTGCGACCCCGTAGGCGGGCTGGTGGAGTACCCCTGCCAGAACCGCAACGCTGCCGGTGTGGCCAACGCCCTCATTGCAGCGGAACTGTCCCTGAGCGGCATCCGCCAGCTGATCCCCTTCGACCAGATGCTGGACGCCATGTACGCCGTGGGCAAGCGCCTGCCTGCCGAGCTGCGCGAGACCGCCCTTGGCGGCTGTGCCGCCACCCCCGCCGCCTGTGCCGCCTGCGGCCTGTGCAGCGGAAACTGATCTTTCAACATGCAGCGCCGCCGGTGTGGAAACGTCCGGCGGCGTTTTTGCACGTTCGTGACCGGAAATGCCGGCCCGAAGGGTGGAACTTTGCATCTTTTTGTGCAAACACGCCGAAAAGATGGCCGGGATGACTGGCGCTTGTCTGTGAAATGTGATAAACTAAACGCAGAAGTGCTCTGCGCAGCCCGTGCAGAGCGGAAAAAAAGATGATAAGTGAGGTCGTTTGTGATGAAGATCATTCGTGCAAAGGATTATGCGGATATGTCCCGCAAGGCAGCCAATATCATTTCGGCACAGGTCATTATGAAGCCCAACTGCGTGCTGGGTCTGGCGACCGGCGGCACCCCCGTGGGCGCGTATGCACAGCTGGTGGACTGGTACAACAAGGGCGACATCGATTTTTCTGAGGTGACCACCGTCAATCTGGACGAGTACCGCGGCCTGCCCAAGGAGCACCCGGAAAGCTACTGGAGCTTCATGCACAAGAATCTGTTCGATAAGGTGAACATCGACCCTGCAAAGATCAACCTGCCGGACGGCACCAACCCCGATGCAGAGGATGCCTGCGCAAAGTACAACCAGATCATCCACGCTGTGGGCGGCATCGACCTGCAGCTGCTGGGCATCGGCCACGACGGCCACATCGGCTTCAACGAGCCGGGCGAAGCCTTTGAGCTGGAGACCCACTGTGTGGACCTGACCGCCGAGACCATCGAGGCCAACAAGCGCTTCTTTGACGGCAATGTGAATCTGGTGCCCAAGCAGGCATATACCATGGGCATCAAGACCATCATGCAGGCACGCAAGGTGCTCATGGTGGCCAACGGCAAGGGCAAGGCCGAGATCATCAAGAAGGCATTCTTTGGCCCCGTCACTCCGGAGGTGCCCGCAAGCATCCTGCAGATGCATCCGGACTTTACGCTGGTGGGCGATGAGGAAGCTCTGAGCCTGATCTGATCGTTCCGCGCTCTGACTGCCGCACGGTGCAATGCCGTGCGGCAGTTTTTTGCTGCCAACGGCTTTACAATCGCGTAAAAAGGCGGTATTCTTTATACGATACTTTTCTCAGGGAGGAAACCATGGATATCCGCCAGCTGCACTACTTTCTGGTATTGTGCGATGAAATGAATTACAGCCGCGCGGCACAGCGGCTGTTTTTGTCACGGCAGGCACTGCGGCAGAGCATCTCTGCGCTGGAAGCCGAGCTGTGCGGGCCGCTGTTCCTCAGCGCCCACCACAAGCTTACCCTTACCGACCGCGGCATGAGCCTGCAGCGCCATGCCGCGCCGGTGGTGGAGCAGTTCCAGCAGATGCAGGCATCCCTGCGGGCCGAGATCCAGTCGGCACAGCCGGTGCGCATCGGCATCAGCGTGTCGCTGGTGCCGGACTACCTGCCCGGGCTGGAGACCCAGCTGGACAAGTTCCGCCAGCAGTACCCCCATGTGGAGATGCGCTTCCGCATGATGGACAACGATGCGGTGGCGGACGATGTGGAGCAGGGGGAGCTGGACGCAGGTCTGGTCATCGATCTGGGCTGCGCTGCGCCGGTGCTGGCCCGCACCACCCTGCGGGCAGACCCTGCCTGCCTGCTGGTGCCCCGGGGGCACGCGTTCTGGGATAAGGAGAGCATCCCGCTGACAGAGCTGCGGGGTCAGCGGGTGCTGCTGCCCAGCCTGCGGCAGGATCTGTTCAGCCCGCTGTGGTCGGCCTGCGCCCGGGCGGGCTTTGCGCCGAATGCGGAGATCGGCCCCAGCTTCTATCAGGCCTATTACCTTGTGCAGGAGCAGCTGTGCACCTGTCTGACCCGCTACGAGCCGGGTGCCCGGCGAGAGCTGGACCGCGTGCGGGATGTGCTGCTGGAAGACCTGCCCCCGCTGTGCGTCTCTCTGGTGCAGCGGCGGGATCATTCCTCTGCCTACATCGACCTGCTGCGCGGCTACCTGATGGAGATGCTGGGTGGTTCGGCCAGCCTGCCGCCCCGCCGCGGACGGCCCGCAAAGCCGTTCTACAACTTCCCGGTGCTGTCCAGCGCTGCGGCAAAGGCTGCACCGGCCCACCCGGTGCCCGGCACCCAGCTGGACTTTGCCGGCGGCACCAACTTCCGGGAGCTGGGCGGCTATGAAGCCGACGAGGGCAAGCATGTGAAGTGGGGCCAGATCTGGCGCGGCATCCCTACCTGCAAGCTCACCGGGGAGGCCGACCGCGCGAAGCTGGATGCGCTGGGCCTGCGGCTGATCCTTGACCTGCGCAGCGTCGAAGAGGCAAAAAAAGAACCGGACTATGTGCCGGACGGCGCAAGACTTGTGCAGATCTGCGGCCTGTGCGCAGAAGACGGGCACGAGATCGCCTTTGCCCCCGGCGACATCGACAGGCTGATGGCTTCGGCTCCGGAAGGGTACAATGTGCCGCGGGTAATGTACCGCCGGATGCTGACCGGCAACAAGGCGTTCAAGGAGCTGTTCCGCGCACTGGAAGCGGGTGAGACCCCCATCCTGTTCCACTGCTCGGCAGGAAAGGACCGCACCGGCGTGGCGGCCATGCTCATCCTGCTGGCACTGGGCGCGTCCGATGAGACCATTTGTGCCGATTACGCGCAGACCAATGTCTGCCGCAGGGCAGAGATCGAAGCTGTGATGCAGGAGCATGCCGATGAGATCGCGGCAGACCCATCCTGCAGAAATCATTACTACAGGATGGCGGGCGTCAGCCCGGAAGCAGCCCCCTTTGTGCTGGATACGATCCGCAGCCAGTTTGGCAGCGCGGAGAACTATCTGGAGGCAGAGTACGGCCTGACCCCGGCGCGCCTGATGCGCCTGCGCAGGATGTATCTGGAATAAAATAGAACAGGGACGGTGCTCCGCAGCGGATGCCGCCCTGTTTTTTTGCATAAAATGATGCTGCAGGAGGCCTTTCTCCCTTGACAATCGCACGATTGTTTCGTAATATAAATAGTAGTATGGAATAAAAGACGCTGTGTGCAGGTCGTTCCCGTGACCCGTGTCCCTTACAGGCAGAGCCTGCCTGTTTTTATATAAGATAGAACCGTAGATAGAAAAGCTTGCAGCCTGTCCGTGCGGCATTTGCCGTGCGTGTGGTCTTGTTGCCACTTTTTGCATTGAAAGCTCACTTATAAAAAATGTTTGCAGCCTACACCTGCCCTACAGCGTCTCCTGCTTATGATTCAGAATTTTGAATTTTAACAAAGGAGAGTGAAATGCGATGTCCACGATCATCTGGATCGTGATCTTGATCGTCGCGCTTGCTGCGGGCATCGGTGCAGGCTATTTTATTGGTTACAACAACCGTAAAAAGACCGCTGAAGCCCAGATCGGCAGCGCGGAAGCCGAGGCCACCCGTCTGGTGAACGAAGCGATCAAGACCGCAGAACAGAAGCGCAAGGAAGCGGTTCTGGAAGCAAAGGACGAGGCCTTCAAGCTGAAGGCCGAGGTGGATGCCCAGAAGGCAGAAGCCGATAAGGAGATCAAGCAGCGCCGTGCGGAGATCAGCCGTCAGGAGAACCGCATCGACCAGAAGGAGACCGCCCTTGACCGCAAGACCGAGGCGCTGGAACGCAAGGAAGAAGAGCTGAAAAAGCGTTCCGCTGAGGCCGAAGAGCGTCTGGCGGAGATCGACGCCCTGCGTGCCAAGGAGATGGAGCGGCTGGAAACGCTGGCCGGTCTGAGCCAGGAGGATGCCCGCGAAGTGCTGCTGCACAAGGTGGACGAGGAGCTGACCCATGAAAAGGCAGTGCGCGTTGCCGCCTATGAGACCGACCTGAAGGAGAACTGCGACAATATTGCACGCAATCTGATCGGTCAGGCCGTCAGCCGCTGCGCTGCCGACCACTGCAGCGAGACCACCGTCAGCGTGGTGCCGCTGCCCAGCGACGAAATGAAGGGCCGCATCATCGGCCGCGAGGGCCGCAACATCCGTGCGCTGGAAACGGCTACCGGTGTGGACCTGATCATCGACGATACCCCGGAGGCCATCACCCTGTCCTCCTTCGACCAGACCCGCCGCGAGGTCGCCCGCATGACGCTGGAACGACTGATCGGCGATGGCCGCATCCACCCCGCCCGCATCGAGGAGACGGTGGAAAAGTGCCGCCACGATCTGGAGCTGCAGATGAAGCGCGAGGGCGAGCGTGCCGTGATGGAGCTGGGCATCCATGGCCTGCACCCCGACCTCATCAAGCTGATCGGCCGACTGAAGTACCGCACCAGCTTTGGCCAGAACGCCCTGACCCACAGCATGGAGGTGGCATGGGTGGCCGGTCTGCTGGCAGGCGAAATGGGTGTGAACGTGACCATGGCACGCCGTGCCGGTCTGCTGCATGATATCGGCAAGGCACTGGACCACGAAATCGAGGGCAGCCATGTGCAGATCGGTGTGGATATCTGCCGCAAGTACAAGGAAAATACCCAGATCATCCATGCCATTGAGGCCCACCACGGCGACGTGGAGCCCAAGACCCCGCTGGCCTTCATCATTCAGGCTGCCGACGCCATCAGCGCTGCACGCCCGGGTGCCCGCCGCGAGAATGTGGAAAGCTACGTCAAGCGTCTGGAAAATCTGGAGGAGATCTCTTCCAGCTTTGAGGGCGTGGAGCAGGCTTTTGCCGTGCAGGCAGGCCGCGAAGTGCGCATCATGGTAAAGCCTGACGTCATCAGTGACGATCAGGTGATCCTGCTGGCACGCTCCATTGCCAAGAAGATCGAGGATACGCTGGATTACCCCGGCCAGATCAAGGTCAACGTCATCCGCGAGAGCCGCGCTGTGGAATACGCAAAATAAAGATTTGGGATCAGAGGGCCGCTGTACGATTGGGTGCAGCGGCCCTTTTTGCTGCGGAAAGCACTTGCGATCCGGCTGCAAAAAGGGTATCATGGAGAAAAACAGCTCGAAAGGGGAGACCACCGCATGAAACACACAAGGATGATCCTGACGGCACTGATGGCGGCGGCACTGGCGCTGGCTGTGCTGGCCGGGTGCAGCAGCGTGCTGGCCGGTACGGTGCACGAGGATACGGAACAGGCTGCGGCCCTGATGAAGGAGATCGACACCGGTCTTGCCTACAGCACAGAGCTGGAAGCTGCGGCCAGCCGTCTGGCAGAATGGCTGGTGGAAGAACCCGGACAGCTGGGCACCCAGTCCGGGCTGCTTGCCCGCAAGGTGGAGCTGACAGCGGACTCCGGCAACATGACGGATACGAACCTGAATGATTTTATCGATCATTCCAGCATATCCTCCAACATCTGGGTCAATATCCCCAGCAGCGTGACCATCGGTCTTGTGCTGGATAACCAGAGCCGGGCCTTTACCGGCTACCTGTATGCACCGGCTGCCGGTCAGGCTGCCCGGAGCCTGAGCCGCTGCGCGGCAGGCTGCAGCCGGATGGGCGCCGTGTTCATCCAGTACGGCGGCGAGACCTATGTGGTGGCGCTGTTTGCCTAAAAACCGAAAAAACGGTGTTTCCCTGCTGAGAACGGTGCGTTTTCAGCAGGGATTTTTTGTGTCTGGTATGTGCACAAAAAAACAGGTTGAAAGTACGACTTATGCACGAAAAATGAAAATACGCAGGTGAAATCTCTTCATCTGTTTTCCCGAAAAACACAAAAAACTCATGTTTTCATGAAACTGTATTTTCTAGAAATACACAACATCTTCAAATCTGCACAAAAATAAAAACATATTTTTCACTGACCATTGGTCAAAGCACAGAAAAACAGCCGGAAGCCTTTCTTTTTTAGGCGGAACAGCGTATAATGCGGATATCGCACAAAGGTGTGCAGCGCTCCGGAGGAGGAGCAAAAAACCTTTGTGCATTTTTCACCATTCAATGCTTTACCTCAATAAAGCATTGAGGTAAGAGAGAGGGAAAAAATATGAAATTCGATCGTCGTATTTCTCGCCGCAGCTTCCTGGCTGCTGCAGGCGTATCGGCTGCTGCACTGGCTCTGACTGCCTGCGGCGGCTCTTCCAGCACCGCTGCTTCCGGCTCCACCGCTGCTTCTGGTGCAGCCGCCTCTGCTGAGGGCGGTGTGCTGAACGTCATGCTGGAGACCGAAGTCCAGTCTCTGGACCCCCAGCTGGCTACCGACGGCACCTCCTTTGAGGTCATCGCCAACTACACCGACGGCCTGATGCAGATGGATGCGAACGGTGCAGCCGTGGAGGCTCTGGCAGAGAGCTATGAGCTGAGCGAGGACGGCAAGACCTACACCTTCCACCTGAAGGATGCAAAGTGGTCCAATGGCGATGCCGTTACCGCAGCCGACTTCGTGTTTGGCTGGCAGCGTGCTGTTGACCCCGCAAACGCATCCGAGTATGCCTACATGCTGAGCGATATCGGTCAGGTGGTCAACGCCGCCGACATCATTGCAGGCAGCAAGCCCGTCACCGATCTGGGCGTCACCGCAGTGGACGACAAGACCCTGAAGGTGGAGCTGAACGTTCCGGTCAGCTACTTCCTGAGCCTGATGTACTTCCCCACCTTCTACCCCATGAACCAGAAGTTCTTTGAGAGCTGCGGCGATACCTACGGCACCAGCGCAGACACCGTGCTGTCCAACGGTGCATTCGTGCTGACCAGCTATGAGCCGGCCGCCACCGCTTTTGAGCTGGTGAAGAACGCCGACTACTACGATGCTGACCGCATTGCTCTGGACGGCCTGAACTATCAGGTCATCAAGGACAGCCAGCAGGCTCTGATGAGCTATCAGAACGGCGATCTGGATATCACCCTGCTGAATGGTGAGCAGGTCGAGCAGGTCAAGGAAGACCCCGAGTTCACCAGCGTGGGCGCCGGCTACCTGTGGTACATCAGCCCCAACATGGACGCTGTGCCGGAGCTGGCAAACCTGAACCTGCGCCGTGCCATCACCTTTGCACTGGATCGTGATTCCATCACCAATGACGTGCTGAAGGACGGCTCTTCTCCCGCCTACACCGCAGTGCCCGCACAGTTCGCCACCGGCCCGGATGGCAGCGATTTCAGCGCCGACCAGACCAAGTTTGCAGAGTTCTGCGCATACGATCCCGACAAGGCTGCAGAGTACTACGAGCAGGCCAAGGCTGAGCTGGGCAAGGATTCCTTCTCCTTCACCATGGTCGTCGATGCCGACGATGCTCCTCAGAAGGTCGCTCAGGTCGTTCAGGAGCAGCTGCAGACCACTCTGCCCGGCTTCACTCTGGAGCTGAAGGTAGAGCCCAAGAAGCAGCGCGTGCAGGATATGCAGGACGGCAACTTTGAGATCGGCCTGACCCGCTGGGGCCCCGACTACGCCGATCCCATGACCTATCTGGGCATGTGGGTCACCGGCAACTCCAACAACTACGGTCTGTGGAGCGACGCTGACTACGATGCCATCATCGCAGAGTGCACCACCGGTGATCTGTGCACCGATCCCGAGGGCCGCTGGGAAGCCATGTATGACGCTGAGTCCATCGTGCTGGAGCAGGCCGCCATCTTCCCGCTGTATGGTCAGTGCAACGCCGAGATGATCTCTTCTGCCGTGACCGGCGTGGACTTCCACCCGGTTGCTCTGAACCGCGTCTACAAGGACGCAAAGAAGAGCGTCTGATCCTGATCGAGAACTGAAATGCCGCACAGTGGCAGCGTGATTGCCGCTGTGCGACTTTTTGGCTTTTGCACTGTCCGCGTGCGGCGCACGGCTGACTGCGGCAGGCGGGAGCAGTTCTGCCCCGTGCGGGGCGGAGAAGAGAAACTTTAAGGGGGTCTACCCAACGTGAAAAAATACACGCTCAAGCGTATCATCACTTCGTTGTTTACGCTGCTGGCCATCCTGCTGGTGTTGTTCATCCTCATGCAGCTGATGCCCGGTTCGCCCTTCAACGATGAAAAGCTGACGCCGGAAATGCGCGCATCCCTGTACGCAAAGTACGGTCTGGATCAGCCCATCTATGTACAGTTCTTCCGCTATGTGACCAACATGCTGCGCGGTGACTTCGGCGTCAGCTACAATATCTCCAAGAACACGCCCATCTCCCAGCTGATCCAGTCCCGTCTGCCCATTTCCATCCGTGTGGGCGGCATGGCTGTCACACTGGGTGCCATTGTGGGCCTTGTGCTCGGCATCATTGCAGCCCTCAAGCGGGACACCATCTTCGACACTCTGGCCACCATCATCTCGGTCATCGGCGTGTCGGTGCCGTCTTACGTGATCGCACTGGCCCTGAGCTATACCTTTGGCTTCAAGCTCAAGTGGTTCCCCATGCTGTTCTCCGCCAAGGATGTGTTCGGCTCCAGTGTGCTGCCCAGCATCTCGCTGTCCATGTTCACCATGGCTTCCATTGCCCGCTTTACCCGCAGTGAAATGATCGAAGTTCTGGACTCCGATTATATGCTGCTGGCCGAGAGCAAGGGCATTTCCGGCCCGGCGCTGATCTTCCGCCACGCGCTGCGCAACGCGCTGATCCCCATTATCACCGTGCTGGCCCCGCTGATCGTGGACCTGATGACCGGCTCGCTGGTGGTGGAGAAGATCTTCGCCATTCCCGGTGTGGGCAGCCTGCTGGTGACGGCCATCCAGTCCAACGACTACAATGTGGTCATCAGCCTGAGCTTCATCTACAGCGCCATGTACATTGGCATCATGCTGGTCGTTGACCTGCTGTACGGCATCATCGACCCGCGCATCCGCTTGGCAAAGGGGGACGACTGATATGGCAGAAAAAGCGATTCACCTGGGCGGTGAAGCCACGGCTGATGCCATCGTCAGCGCAGTGGATACCATGTATTCCGAGCATACCTTCAACGAGAAGGACTTTGCGCTCAAGCATAACGACGCAGAGATCGCAATGGACTCGAACTTTGCCGCACAGAGCTTCTGGAAGGATGTGCGGGTGCGCTTCTTCCGCAAAAAGAGCGCGGTGCTCGGCCTGATCCTCGTTGTCTTTATCGTGCTGCTGGCGGCATTTGGCCCCGGCATGAACGAGTATACCTACTCCGGTCAGGAGCTGAGCCAGAAAAACTTTGCGCCCCGCGTGCAGGTGCTGGAAAACTTCGGCATCTTCAACGGTGACGAGAAAATGAGCACCACCACCGGTTCCAAGACGGTCAATGCCTATGTGGAAAAGGGCAAGGAGGATGTCTACTACTGGTTCGGCAGCGACACCTATGGCCGCGATATCTGGACCCGTACCTGGGAGGGTGCCCGCGTGTCCCTGATCATCGCGGTTGCCGCTGCCATCATCGATATGGTCATCGGCATGAGCTACGGCCTGATCTCCGGCTACTTTGGCGGCAAAGTGGATATGATGATGCAGCGTTTTCTGGAAGTTGCCAACGGCATCCCCCGTCTGGTGATCGTCACGCTGCTTCTGCTGGTGCTCAAGCCCGGCATGATCACCATTATCTTTGCCCTGATGCTCACCGAGTGGGTGGGCATGAGCCGCATTGCCCGCGCTGAGATGCTCAAGCTGAAGGATCAGGAGTTCGTGCTGGCTTCCCGCACGCTGGGCGCAGGCAGCTTCTTTATCATCTTCAAGGAAGTGCTGCCCAACATCATCGGACCCATCATCACGCAGGTCATGTTCAGTATCCCCACCGCAATTTTCACCGAGGCATTCCTGTCCTTTGTGGGTCTGGGCATCCCGGTGCCGCAGTGCTCGCTGGGTTCTCTGATCAGCGAGCTGTACAACAGCTTTACCACCCATCCTTATCAGATCATCCCGCCGATGGTGGTCATGAGTCTGCTGATGATGAGCTTCAACCTCGTGGCCGACGGCCTGCGCGAGGCTCTGGACCCCAAGATGAAGAGTATGTAAGGAGGAACACCCCATGCCTGAAAAGAAAAAAGAACAGGTCTTGTCGGTGCGAGACCTTGATATCACCTTTAAGACCACCGCAGGCCCGGTGCACGCCATCCGCGGCGTGAACATCGACCTGTACAAGGGTGAAACGGTGGCGCTGGTGGGCGAATCCGGCTCCGGCAAGTCCGTCACCATGAAGGCCGCCATGGGCATTCTGGCACAGAACGCCATTGTGAACAGCGGCTCCATCCAGTTCAGCTACCATCACGCCGACGGCAGCCCCGAGACGGTGGACCTGCTGCAGAAGGACAAAAAGTGGATCCGCCGCCACATCAACGGCAAGCGCATCGCCATGGTGTTTCAGGACCCCATGACCAGCCTTGACCCCACCATGCCCATCGGCAAGCAGATCATGGAGGGCATGCTGTGGCACTACAAGATGCCCAAGGATGCCGCCTACAAAAAGGCTGTGCAGCTGCTGGAAGAGGTGGGCATCACCGATGCCGAAAAGCGCATGAAGAGCTACCCGCACCAGCTGTCCGGCGGTATGCGCCAGCGCGTGGTCATTGCCATTGCACTGGCCTGCGACCCCGATCTGCTGATCTGTGACGAGCCCACCACGGCACTGGATGTGACCATTCAGGCCAAAATTCTGGAGCTGATCCGCAGCATCCAGCGTGAGCGCGGCATCTCGGTCATTTACATCACCCACGATCTGGGCGTTGTGGCAAAGGTGGCCGATTATGTGGACGTGATGTACGCGGGCAAGATCGTAGAGACCGGCACCATCGACGAGATCTTCTACGAGCCGCGCCACCCCTACACATGGGGTCTGCTTTCCGCCATGCCCGATCTGGACACCGCAGACGACCGTCTGTACACCATTCCGGGTTCGCCGCCGAACCTGCTGCATGAGAAGCAGGGCGATGCCTTTGCGCCGCGCAACCATTATGCCCTGAACATCGACGACGAAGTGGACCCGCCCATGTTCAAGATCAGCGACACCCACTATGCAGCTACATGGCTGCTGGACCCCCGCGCACCCAAGGTGGACATGCCGCCTGAGCTTGCTCAGCGCATCGCCCGCATGCGTGCCGAGGCAGAAAAGATCAAGGAGGCGGAATAAATGGCAGGACAGAATGCTGCTCCGCTGCTGAAGGTCGAGGGCCTGAAGCAGTATTTCCGCGTGAGCAAGAGCTATACCGTCAAGGCTGTGGACAATGTCAGCTTTGAGATCTATCCCGGCGAGACCTATGGTCTGGTGGGCGAGTCCGGTTCCGGCAAGTCCACCATCGGCCGCAGCGTCATCCGCCTGTATGACCCCACTGCCGGCAAGATCACCTTTGAGGGGCAGGATATCAGCGGCAGGCTGAACCACAGCCAGAACAACACCCTGCGCACCCAGATGCAGATGATCTTTCAGGACCCCATGGCGTCCCTGAACCCCCGCAAAAAGGTGGAGGATATCATCGGCGAGGGTCTGGACATCCACCACATGTACAAGACCCGCGAAGAGCGCCGCGAAAAGGTGGAGAAAATTCTGGCCAAGGTGGGCCTTGCGCCTGAACATGCTGAGCGCTATCCCCACCAGTTCTCCGGCGGCCAGCGCCAGCGCGTGGGCATTGCCCGTGCCCTCATCATGAACCCCAAGCTCATCATCGCAGATGAGTGCATCTCGGCGCTGGATGTGTCCATTCAGGCACAGGTGGTCAACCTGATGAAGGATATCCAGCAGGAGACCGGCACGGCCTACCTGTTCATCGCGCATGACCTTTCCATGGTCAAGTACATTTCGGACCGCATCGGCGTGCTGCATCTGGGTCACCTGCTGGAGACGGGTACCACTGAAGAAATCTTCGAGAACCCCATCCATCCCTACACCCGCAGCCTGCTGTCGGCCATCCCGCTGCCGAACCCGGTGGTGGAAAAACGCCGCGTGGCTGAGACCTACGACTACGCATCTTCCGGCATCGACTACAATAAGGGCACCGATCACCTTGTGAGCGGCAGCCACTATGTCAAGTGCACCGACGAAGAGTTTGCCAAGTGGTGCAGATAAGAACAAAATGAGAAAGGCATCTGCGGCGCTGTTTCGTTGACCGAAACCGCTGCAGATGCCTTTTGTTTGTCATGAACTGCATCCGACACTTTTTGACATTCCTACTGAAACGCCCCTTTTCCATTTTTACCCTGCCCGGCGGACACGTTTCCGCTGCGGCGGGCCGACTGATGTTTCCTATCCTCTGCTGCGGACCCCCTCTATCTGTCCGCAGCAGAACAACAAAATGCAAAAAAGCCCAGAGCGATACCGCTCCAGGTTCCTTTGTCTGTATGTACATATCATATTATAATGTCCGGGGCGGATATTATGTCCGGGGCGGATATTGTCAAGAGAAGTGAACGGGTTTCATCTCTAGGTGCCCACCGATTCATCTTGTTTGGTGTTTTGCATCCACCACACCAGCGCTTCGGCGTCCTGTTTGCCTTTGGCGTACATTTTTTCAAGGCCGGCGCGGTTCTTGGTCAGGGTGGACATTCCCTCGGTGCTGTCCGGGGCGATGATGCAGACAAGGCCCTGTCGCTCCAGCTCCCGCGCCCGCTGGACAGCCGTGTTGTACCGCCATGCCCGGCGGCGCAGCCCCTCGGCTGCAGCGGGGTAATGCGACTGCAGCAGGTGTGCCAGATGCTCGTCCCGGGCATTACTACTCACCAGCCCGATGGGCTTGGTCAGGATGAGAGCCACCCGGTCGCAGCCGTGGGCAAAGGCCCATTCCAGCGGGACGGGGTCGGCCAGGCCGCCATCAAAATAAGGCACGCCGTCGATGACGCAGGGCTGGTCGATGACCGGGATGCAGCAGGACGCCATGAGGATGCGGTAGTCGTCCGGGTGGAGGTCTGCCTTGGTGAAATACTGCGCCTCGCCGTTCTGTGCATTAGCGGCCACCACGTAGAGCTCTGCCGGGCTGCGGGCAAGCGCCGCGTAATCCAGCGGATTCTCGCCGCCTGCATTGCTGAGGGTGCCGTAGACATAGCCCAGATCGAGATAGGAGTGCTTGCGGATGAGGTTGTGCACGCTCATGTACTCCCTGCGGAAGGAGTATTCATCGTAAAAGGGCTTGTTCCGCCCATGCTGGCCTGCCAGATAGGACGTCATATTGGCGCTGCCCGCCGAAACGCCGATGCAGAGATCGAAGCGGAGGTCCTCCTCCAGGCAGCGGTCCAGCACGCCAGCGCCGTAAATGCCCCGCAGGCCGCCACCCACATCGATGACACCGTATTTCATGGTCTGTTCCTCCATCGTTTAATTCCATTTCCCTCCCAGTATAACGGGACGGCGGGAAATACTCATTGAGCAAACGGCGGGATCTGATGCAATTTGCGGCAGAAAGCAGGATCTGCCGCAATGGGGGCAAACAAAAATGGCCAGCGTATCATGTGCTCTGTGATATGTACCCCTAATCGAGAAAATCCATCCGCATATGTTCCGGCACACCTTCGTGAGCATCCTGCTGTCCAATCCCAATATCGGTGTGGCAACGGTGGCCGCAGAAGCCGGACACGCACAGCCCAGTACGACCCTTGCAATTTACACGCAGGTTTATGACACGCGGCGCAAAGAGATTCGCAAACAGATGAGCAAAGAATTGTACAAGTAAAGCGCCTATTCATGCAAAAAGAAAAGCACGAGAGCAAAATCTCGTGCTTTTTTCTATGGGCCAGCCAGGACTTGAACCCGGGACCAAGCGGTTATGAGCCGCCAGCTCTGACCAACTGAGCTACTAGCCCGCATATTCTGCGCTGCGGCGTATACCAGTATACCAAATTCAGCGCAAAATGAAAAGCGTTTTGCCGCAAAAGTTTATTTTGTGCGGTGGGCTGCCAGCTTTTGCTGCATGAATTTGTCCAGCATCTCCTGCGGGAACAGCGGCTCCTTGTAGCCAAAGGCCTCGCGAATGAAGATCAGGGTCACAACAGTCTGACGGCCCGGGTCCAGCCGCAGGGAGTACAGGGTATCCAGCGGCTGCTGGGTGGGCTGGTGCAATGTCAGGTGCAAAAGGAACCCTCCGTCCTTTTCCCGGCGGCACTCATACAAAAACTCGTCCGTGTCCGGGTGCTCGTCCAGACGGTCAAAGCATTCGTCAAGGGGCAGGTCGGTGCGGAACTCCGACAGACCGGAGGGCCCATACTGGCTGCGGCGGCCGTTCTCGCGCCGGGAGAGCAGAAAAACGATCACGCCCAGCACGGCGGCAAGCAGGACGATGGAAACAGCAGTGTTCATGAAGATCCTCCCAAAGAGTTTTTCTTATTGTAACACAACTCGCATCCATTTGTGCTATAATATTTTTAATTCTTTGAAAATTTTGTCAGGAGCCTGCACTCTGCTGCGGGCGGGAGGAACGCAATGAAGCTCAAATTCACACGCAAGACCTGGTACTTTTTCCTGCTGGCGGCAGCGGCAGTGTCCATGCTGGGCGGCTTTGCCGTGCTGAGCGGCATGGATTTTTCGGGGCTGGAACTGATCGTGTTCTGCATCACCGGTATCGCAGTACTGTTCCTGGCGGCGCAGAAAGGGGCACCGGCCAAGGATAAGCGCAATTACACGCTGGTGTTCGTGCTGCTGATGCTCAGCAAGCTGGCGGCAGGCGGCTGGGCGGGCGACCTGTGCTCGGCGCTGGTGTGGCCCGGCCTCCTTGCCATTGAGTACAGCCACGGAAAGCCCATCCAGCGCCCGCTGCAGCTGGTATGCATTTCGGAGGCGCTGCGGCTTTTGTTCTGGCTGCTGACCCGCTATGCGGGCATGAGCGGCCTTGCCTTCTGGACGAACATCATGTTCGTGCTGCTGGCCTGTGCCCGGGGCTGGGCGGCGCTGACCCTGTATAAGACTCAGGAGGAGACCCTGTGACCCAGCGGCGCAGGTCGAAAAAAACGGAAGTGGAGCCGCGCCGCTTTGGTCGGCGCAGCTTTTTGCTGGGGGCCGGTGCCGCCGCCTGCGTGGGCGCGGGGCTGTGTCTGCGCCGCAAAGAGCTTTCCGAACAGGATAAAACAGGAAAACAACAACAAAACGTTAACAACCCGGCCCTGCCTGCAGGCGAGTGGCGGGCTGTGTGGATCAGCTATCTGGAATGGGCGCTGCTGGATTTCTCCACGGCAGACACCTTCCGCGCCGGGTGCGCACAGATGCTGGACGATTGTGCGGGCCTTGGGCTGAACACGGTGCTGGCGCAGGTGCGGCCCTTCGGGGACGCGTTGTACCGCAGCAGTCTGTTCCCATGGAGCCACCTGTGCACCGGGGTGCAGGGGGCAGACCCCGGCTTTGACCCGCTGGACATCCTCCTGCAGGAGGCCCACGGGCGGGGACTCTCGGTGGAAGCATGGCTGAATCCCTACCGGCTGCGGTCCTCTGCCGCCATGCCGCCCAGCCTTGCGGAGAATAACCTTGCCAACACCCATCCGGAGTGGGTGTGTGCGGTGGGCGACGGGCTGTACCTGAACCCGGCAGAGCCTGCCGCTGCGGATTATGTGGTGCAGGGCGTGGCGGAACTTTTGCAGAACTATGCGGTGGATGGCATCCACTTTGACGATTACTTTTACCCCACCACCGAGGAAAGCATCGACGCGGTGCAGTTTGCGGCCAGCGGTGCGGTGGACCTTGCCGCGTGGCGGCAGCAGAATGTGACTGCACTGGTAAAGGCGGTGCACGACACGGTAAAAGCCGCAGACCCGACTTTGCGGTTCGGCATCAGTCCGCAGGGTAATCCGGACAACGATCTCAACAGCCAGTACAGCGCTGTGACCGCGTGGCTGGCCGCAGGCGGCGAAGAGCAGGTGGTGGACTACCTCTGTCCGCAGGTCTACTGGGGCTATGGCTACACGTTGCAGAGCGGCAGCACCCGCTTTGCCTTTGAGAACATCGTACCCGCGTGGCTGGCGTACCCGCGCGCAGAGGGCGTGGCGCTCTATTTTGGCTTGGGTGCGTACCGTATCGGCGTGGGTGACGGCGGCGCGAACCCGGACAGCGTGAGCGGCTGGAGCACCGGCGATGCGCTGGCCCGGCAGGTGCAGGACCTGCGCGGTCAGAACGCGAGCGGCTGGGCGCTGTACCGGTATGGCAGTCTGTTCGGTGCGGGCGCACCGGAGCAGGCCACTGCCGAATGCGCTGCGCTGCGGGCGCTGACCGGCAAAGAAGGGTAAAATCGGGCGGCAAACCGCACAAAACAAAGCCGTCTGTCTTGTGCAGTGCGGCGAAATGCGGTATACTATAATTGTATCTGTCCGAAAAATGGGCAGAAGGATGAATAGCAAAGAGAAGCGCGTTGCTTCGTGAGGAAACGTATGAAGATGAAAAAAAGGATCATTGCGCTGCTGCTGGCGGTCCTGCTGGCAGTGGGGCTGACCAGCTGCAAGGATGTCCTGAAGGGCATCGTGCACAAGGTGACGGGCACCTCGGACGAGGTGCAGGAGGAGGACACCACCCGCTGGGCAGATGCGACCGCCGACCCGCTGATCATTCAGGGGATCGCAGACTCCTCTGCCAAGTTTGCCGCGGCCACGGCAGACGGCTGCCTGTACGCCGTGTTCAACGGCATCTGGAGCCGCAGTACCGACTATTTCACTGCGCCGTCCGGCAACCTGAGCATCATGGCCTGCGGCACCGCCGAGGGCACCCAGAAATTCAAGGTGGCACTGTGGAAAAAGGTGGATGGCGGCGCGGAGTATGTGCCGGACAGCACCTACTATATCCATACCGACGGCACCAACTACCGCTGCACTGTTTCCGGGCTGGACCCGGCGGCACAGTACCGTGTGACCATCTCCTATGATTCCAGCCGCTACTACCTGTACGGCCTGATGAAGGTGGAGGGCGTCGGCTGATGAATACACAGACTAAAAACTCTCTGCTCCTGCTGCTGTGCTCCTTTATCTGGGGCACGGCCTTTGTAGCCCAGAGCGCAGGCTCCGGGATGGGTGCCTACAGTTTTCTGGCAGGGCGCAGCTGGCTGGCTGTGCTGGTGCTGATCCCCACGGTGCTGGTATTTGACGCCATCCGCCGCAAAAACGGCACGGATGCAAAGCCAAAGACCGCTGCCGAAAAGAAAAAGCTGCTGGCGGCAGGCTTTGTGTGCGGCACCCTTCTGTTTGCTGCATCCGCTGCACAGCAGATTGGCATTACCATCAATCCGTCCACCGCAAAGGCCGGCTTCCTGACCGCCATGTATGTGGTGCTGGTGCCGGTGTTCGGCCTGTTTCTGGGCCGGAAGGGCAGTGCGCAGCTGTGGGTCAGCATGGTGGTAGCCGTGCTGGGCCTGTATCTGCTGTGCATGAAAAACGGCTTTGGCAGCATCGAATCCAGCGACTGGCTCCTGCTGAGCTGCGCAGTGCTGTTCAGCTTCCAGATCATTGCGGTGGACCACTTTTCCCCGCAGGTGGACGGCGTGCGGCTGAGCCTTGCCGAATTTCTGGTGGTGTCGGTGGAAAGCACTGCTGCGGCTCTGCTGTTCGAGGCACCTTCCGCGGCGCAGTTCGCGGAGAATGCGCTGCCGATCCTCTACTGCGGTATCATGTCCAGCGGCGTGGCCTACACCCTGCAGATCTTGGGCCAGCGGGACCTGAACCCCGCCATTGCCAGCCTGATCATGTGTCTGGAAAGCGTGTTCAGTGCGCTGGGCGGCTGGATGCTGCTGCACCAGAACCTTTCTGCCCGGGAGGTCTTTGGCTGCGTGCTGATCTTTGCTGCCGTGGTGCTGGCCCAGCTGCCGCTGGAAATGCTGCGCCGGGTCAAAAAGGCGTCCTGACCCATGGCAGAAAAACAGCCGGGGCCGCAGCTGCGCACGGCAGGCGGCATCCGGTACGAGCTGACCCGCAAAAAGGTGAAGAACCTGAACATCCGTGTGCGGGAGGACGGTACCGTGGCGGTGAGCGTGCCGCTGCGCACGAGCGCAGAAGCTGCGGACCGCTTTGTGGCCGAGCGCGCCCAATGGGTGCAGGAGGCCCGGGAACGTGCCCGGCGGCGTGCCGCCCGGGACGCACAGCCCCTGCCGGACAGGGAGACCGCGCTGGCGTACTTTACGGCCATGAGCGATGAGGTCTACCCGGCCTTTGCCGAAGTGCTGGGCGGGCACAAGCCCGTCATCAAGGTGCGCAGCATGACCAGCCGGTGGGGCGTGTGCTTTATGGCAAAGCGGCAGATCACCTTTGCTTTGCAGCTGTATCATATGCCCCCGGCGGCGCAGATCTATGTGGTAGTGCATGAGTACTGCCACTTTTTGCAGCCCAACCACAGCCCGGCCTTCTGGGCCGAGGTGGCAAAGCTGCTGCCGGACTGGAAAGCCCGGCGGGCGCTTTTAAAGTGACTAAATAGTGGGAAAGCGGATGCGGGCGGTCACAGACCGGCCCGCATCCGAATTGTAAAACAGGAGGGGAGTACCCTTGGAAAACGAAAAAAAGTCCGGCGATAAATATTCAAAGCTTGCCGGCAACACATTGATCTTTGCCATTTCCAGCTTTTCGTCAAAGCTGCTCACCCTGATCGTGCAGCCGTTCCTGACCTATGCAATGGCGGAAATTTCCGATCTGGGCCTTTCCAAGATCCTGAGCCAGTACGCGAACCTGCTCATCCCGTTCGTGTCCATGGGCATGTCCAACGCCATCATCCGCTTTGGTCTGGACAAGGGCAACAGCGAAAAACAGGTGTTCACCAACGGCCTGCTGACCATTCTGGGCGGCTTTGGCCTTCTGGTGCTGTGCTGGCCCATTGCGCAGTTTCTGCCCGATATGGCACAGTACGGCCTGCTCATCTACATCTACGTGCTCATGAGCTGCCTGCGTACCCTGTGCACCCAGTTCGTGCGCAGCCGCCAGTGGAACAAGCTGGTGGCCGTGGATGGCGTGCTGTGCACCGTGGCCACCATGGCCTTCTACGTGCTGTATCTGGTGGGCTTCAAGTGGGGTGCCAACGGCTACCTGCTGGCCATCATCAGCGGTGACCTTGTCAGTGTGCTGTTCCTCTCCGTTACCGGAAAGCTGTGGAACTATGTGGAGCTGAAGGGCGTCAACAAAAACCTTTGGAAGCAGATGCTGCGCTTCTCGCTGCCCATGATCCCGGCACAGATCAGCTTCTGGATCATCAACGCATCCGACCTGTTCTTTGTGCGCGAAATGTGCAGCGGTCTGGACGGCCACAGCGGCGACGCATGGAGCGGCCTGCTTTCCACCGGCTACTTCCTGCCCACCATCCTGACCACGCTGGGCCTGATCTTCTACGATGCATGGCAGCTTTCCGCTGTGACCGAGGAGGAGGGGCGCGCAAAGTTCTTTACCCAGATCTTCCGCACCTATTCCAGCGTGCTGTTCTGCTGTGCCGCCGGCATCATCTGGCTGTGCCGTCCGGTGATGCACGTGATGAAGTCCAACTACTACTATGCGTGGCACTTTGTGCCCTTCCTTGTCATGGCGTCCACCTGCAGCTGCTTCAACCAGTTCATGAACAGCGTGTACGTGGTGAATAAAAAATCCACCCGCAGCATGATCACCATGATGGCGGGCGCTGTGAGCAACTGCATCATGAACTATTTCTTCATCAAGTGGTGGGGCCCGGTGGGTGCGACCTATGCCTCCTTCCTTGGCCTTGCGCTGGTGTTCGCCCTGCGCGCCATCGATGCCCACAGGATGATCGGGATGCAGGTGCATCCGGGCCGCGTGC
This sequence comes from Faecalibacterium sp. HTF-F, assembly GCF_023347535.1. Taxonomy (NCBI): domain Bacteria; kingdom Bacillati; phylum Bacillota; class Clostridia; order Eubacteriales; family Oscillospiraceae; genus Faecalibacterium; species Faecalibacterium wellingii. The sequence continues at coordinate 2,609,958 of NZ_CP094473.1, read as the reverse complement.
TGGTGAATGCGGCCGCACTGGTGGCAGAAGCCTTTGTGCTGCTGGCTGAGACGCCGCTCTACGGCCTGTGGACCGGCCTGATCACGGCGGCTGTTATCCTGTACAACTTTGCAGGTGTGTGGGCCATGGCCCGCATCCTGCTGCCCCGCCTGCTGGGCCGCCGCGGCAAGGCGCTGGTGTCGGCTGTGGATGGCTGGCTGAAACGGTAAAATGTGCAAACGAAAGGCCCCGGGACGCAGCGTCCCGGGGCCTTTCGCCTTTTATAAATGTGCGATACGGATGAAGCGGATAGCGGTATTACAGGGAGCTAAAGGCTCAGTGTCTGCTGTTCTTGCCCAGCAGGCTTGCCCATGCACCGGCAATCGTCAGTGCAAAGCCGCTGAGAGCCATTGCCAGCGCGGCAAACAGGCTGGTGCCGGTCTGCGGCAGGGCGTGAGCGTCCTGCACAGCGGGATTAGTGGTGTTGGCGGGCAGAACAGGGGAGTCCGGCGTATCGGCCCGTGCGTCCTGTACAGGAGGCAGCTGCGGGTCTTCCGGGGTGATGGAGGTATCCGGGCCGGGCTTCGGTTCCGGTTTCGGGTTGGGGTTCGGGTTGGGAGTGTCGGGACCATCCGGGTCGGGTTTCGGCTCAGACGGCGCGTTATGCGCAGCCTTGAGGGCAAGAGCATTGCTGTCGATGGTGATGATATAGCAGCCGTCTTCGCCCTTTTCAATCATGTAGTCCGTGCCTTCCAGCAGGGCGTCCAGATTGGTGACGAACTTCTTTTGGCTGTCCGCATCCCAGCGGGCATCCTTGCCGTCAAGGTACCAGCCATCAATGGGGTGGCCGCAGTCGTCCAGAATCCAGTCATCGCCCACGGGGCGCAGAATCAGGGTCGTGTTGTTCAGGTACATGTCGTCACCGGCAGTGCCTGCGTGGTTATTGTACAGGGCACCGGTGCGCAGATCAATGGTCGATCTCTGTTCGCTGTAGATGCCGCCGCCGTTGCCCGTTGCGGTATTGTGGGTGATGGTATTGCCCGAGAGCTCTGCATCGGAGGCATTCATCCAGATCGCACCGCCGCTCTTGCTCTTGTTGCGGTTGAGGGTGTTCTTCTCCAGAGTCAGAGCGCTGTTCTGTGCACAGATGCCGCCGCCGTTGTACTGGCCTGCATCATTGTCGCTGATGTCGCAGTCGGTCGCGGTCACGGTGCCGTTGATAGCATATACGCCGCCGCCGTTTCCGTTTGTGGCGGTATTGCCGCAGACCTTGCTGCCGTTGCTCAGCTCAGCAGAGCTGTTGTTCCACACCAGCAGGCCGCCTGCATTGCCGCCCTTGTTGTTGGAAATAGAGGTATTGTTGGCCTTGACTTCTGCTCCATTATAGGCAAAGATACCGCCGCCCCAGTCGGAAGCGATGTTGTTGTCAATAAAGGAATCCGTCAGTTCAGCCATAACCTTGTTGTTTAGGCCATAGAGGTACATACCAGCACCATTTGCAGCTTTGTTTCCGTTGAAGGATGCCTTGTTGGCATTGATCTGTGCGCCATCGTAGGCAAAGATGCCGCCGCCCAAGTTGGAAGCGGTGTTGTTATCAATAGCGGAATCCGTCAGTTCAAGCAAAATGTTGTTGCCGGAGGAACGCATGAGATAAATGCCAGCACCGGAAGCAGCCGTATTGCCGATGAATTTGGTGTTGTTGCGCAGGGTGATGTGGGTATCACTGGCTGCGACGCCCAAAGAGAAGAGACCGCCGCCGACTGCAGCATCGTTGTTCGTGATGGTGGTGCTATCCAGCGTGATATCACCCGCACCGTATGCAACGATCGCGCCGCCCTGACCGTTAGTCTTATCGGTGGAAACATTGCCGTCCAGAGTGGAACCGGTAAGGGTCACATTGCTCTTGGTGCCCACATACATGCCGCCGCCAATAGAACTGGCAGTGTTATGATTGATCTTTGTGTCGGTGATGTTATGAGTGTGGCTGCCAGTGCAATCGGCCTCGGCCACGTCAGAGGAATCATTCAAATAGACGCCTGCACCATGCTTTGACTGATTGCCCTCAATGGTGGAACCGGTGATATTGGCATTCGTGTGAGACAAAAACAGTCCGCCGCCGCAGTCGGGTGCGGTGTTCTCTGTAATGGTGGATCCTGTGATGGTCAGGTCACTGCCGGCAGCAAGGATGCCACCACCGTCGTTGGAGGGGGCGTTGATAGCCTTATTGCCGGTAATTGTGACCTTGTCCAGCGTTACGGTAGAATTATTGGTATACAAACCGCCGCCGCCAGAAATCGTCTGCTCAACGCCTGTAGATGTGTTGCTGCTGATTTCACCGCCAACTACGGTAACAGTGCTGTTGTCCTCGGCACAAATGCCGCCGCCGTTGCCCGTGGCTTTGTTTTCTGTGATGGTGCTGTTGTCGATAGTGACCTTGCCGCCCTTAGTCTTAACGCTCTTAGTATATACGCCGCCGCCATTTTTGGCGGTGTTGCCGGTGATGGTTACACCCTTGCCCAGTTTGAGGGTGCCGATGTTGTAGATGCCGCCGCCATTTTCGGCACCGATGCCCTTCTCATTCACAGAGCCGGAGCCATTGTTGGTGATAGTGGCAGAACCGATGGTCAGGTCACAGACCGTCTGTTTGGTGTAGATGCCGGAACCGGCGTTGTCCTTGATGGTAACCTTAGCACCCTCTTCAATGGTACTCTTGATTTTGCCGTTGCCCTGGAAGAAGATACCGGGGTTGGTGGCGGCACTGCCGGCTTTTTTGCCGTTGCTCTCAACATCCAGCGTGCAGGTCTTGTCCACATTGAGCACGCGGGTCCAGACGCCGCTATAGCCGTTATTGGTAGCTGTCAGGGTAGAGTCATCGCTCATGTCGATACGCCATGCCGAGATGCCCCAATAACTGTTGTTGTCAAACAGGACATTAGAATCGTTTTGAATCGTGAAGTAAGAGCCGTTGGAACCGCTGCCGGTGCTGTTGATGACCTTTACATCACTGTCATCTACCGTTACATAGAAGGTGCCGGTAAAGCCGGAACGGTTATTGTCGGAGGTGAAGGTGGAACCGCCGGTAATATTGCAGTTGTAACCGCCGTCACCGCCGTCCCATTCCAAAGCATCCTGCTTATAGTTCTGGATCGTCAGGTTGGAACCGTTCTGAACGTTCAGCTTATTGTTGGAACCGAAATAGATGGCATGGGTATTATCGGCAGTACCTGTGCCGTCCATCGTCATGACGGTGTTGTCCAGCGTGAGGGTAGCATTCTTGCTGGCGCTAATGGTCATCCAGTTCCATTCGGCAGTATACGGTGTGCTGCCGACACCCTTCATCTCAACCTGCATATCCTTGAAGGTCAGGTCTGTGCCCCACAGAGCGATGCCATCCTTTTTAAAGGTGAGCTTGGGCTTGACGGTGGTCTCTTCTACAGTGCCGTCATCCTTTGTTTTGGTGGTCGTGGTTGTGACACCCTGGATGGTCAGTTTTTTACTTATGTTCATTCCATCGGTCTCGGTGTCTTTGGTCACTTTAATGATATCGCCGCTCTGGGCTGCTTTGACGGCTTCGTCAAAGCTCTTATAGCCCTGACCGTTAATGGTGGCAACAGTGTCGTCTTCCGCAGGAGCAGTGGGCGCAGCCGGAGCTGCTGCCAGCGCGGCAGTCATCAGCACCGGAGCCTTTGCTGCAGGCGCTTCTGCAAGGACTTTATTCTCAACGGCAACTTCCTGCTTGGACTCGTCAGCAGGATTCTGCTTGGACTCGTCAGTGGACTCCTGCTTGGCTTCGTCAGTGGACTCCTGCTTGGACTCGTTAGTGGACTCCTGCTTGGACTCGTTAGTGGACTCCTGCTTGGACTCGTCAGTGGACTCCTGCTTGGACTCGTCAGTGGACTCCTGCTTGGACTCGTTAGTGGACTCCTGCTTGGACTCGTTAGTGGACTCCTGCTTGGACTCGTTAGTGGACTCCTGCTTGGACTCGTCAGTGGACTCCTGCTTGGACTCGTTAGTGGACTCCTGCTTGGACTCGTTAGTGGATTCCTGCTTGGACTCGTCAGTGGATTCCTGCTTGGACTCGTCAGTGGACTCCTGCTTGGACTCGTCAGTGGATTCCTGCTTGGACTCGTCAGTGGATTCCTGCTTGGACTCGTCAGTGGATTCCTGCTTGGACTCGTCAGTGGACTCCTGCTTGGTCTCATTAGTGGACTCCTGCTTGGTTTCGTTGGTAGCAGGAGCGTTCTCAGCGGAAGGCTCAGCCGCAGGGGCAGGTGTTTCCACCGCAGGAGCAGAGCTGGTTGCCTCAGTGCCCGCAGATTCTGCATTTGCTGCCAGAGGGCTTGCCGCAACACAGGCGGTCAAAGCCAGAGACATTGCCGCTAGCTTGAATTTTTTGTTCGTCATGATCACTCTCTCCTTCCAGATCTTCACATGTTATAAAAGGGACATAAACCGTACCGGCCCTCATTGACCGATCCCGGAGTTTATGCTTGTGATTTGGGTATATCACACTTTTGGGAGCCTGTCAACAAGGGGGAGAGTGCTTGAAAAAACGCTGAAAATTAGACAGAGTGCCTAAAAAGTACAGGTATAATTCTAACAAATGACACAAAAAGACGGGAAAATGGTAGAATATGGAAATTTGAACGGAACGGTTTGAAACGCTTTTGAAACGGTAATGAAACAGTGCTGAGACGGTACTGTGATGCTGCTGTGACGGCTTGAGACGGTGCTGTTGCAGAACCGCCGGAAGAACAAAATGTGAAACATTTGTGAAAAAGTGCGGAGCGCCCGGAAACCGGCGAAAAAAGAAACCGCCGCACAAAACGCTGCGCAGCGGTTTCGGGATGTGGGGTACAGTTTGCATTCAATGTTCTGCACGCCGGCGTCTTTCAGGCTGTGGATGTTTTTGCTTTGGCGAAACTGTACAAAGAAAGGCTTGAAAGTTTGGCATCCCTGCGTGAATGGCCCTGAAAACGGCGTGAACGTCCGTTGTGCAAAAAGAAAAGAGCTGTTATACTGAAAAAAAGAGAAACGCTTTACGACCAAAGGAGGAAACACCATGCTGCAAGAAATTTCCCGCCGAAAATTTATGGAACTGACCGGTGCCGGAGCGCTGCTGCTGACTTCTGCCGGGATGATGACCGGCTGCTGCAGAGAATACCCGACCTTATTTGGCGAGTGGATCGACATGGGCGATCTGCGGATAAGATTTTCCAGAGCGTTTTATATCCAAGTCCCCGAAGATGGTACAGCGTTCGGCTGCACGGTCAAAATAAAAGCAAAAGACGCCGCGCAGACCATTACATTGAAAAAAGATGATTTTACGATAGTGGTCAACGGAACGGAACTGAAAGATTATGCTTTAAATGTTCAGTACGGGAATAATGTGCCGAACGAGATCCAGTTCACGGGAGATAAAGACTTTCTCGTCTATGGCTATAATGCCGATATCAAAACCAATGAGCAATTAAATGAAATTATAAAAGAATTTAAAATGCAGGCAACATTCCAGCATAATGGAAAGCGCGTCAGCGCCGTGACCGTCGAGGGCGAGGTTTTTGAAGGAGGTTCGTAAAACAAAGATCCCCCGTCAAGTGGCTTTTCCGGCCACTTGATGGGGGAATTTTTTTCAGTGCTGTAATTGTTTGTCCAGCCAGTTACCGATGTCCGCAAACACTTCCTGCTTGTTCGTTTCCACCAGCAGCTCGTGCCGGGCACCGGGGTACAGCTTGCATTCAATGTTCTGCACTCCGGCGTCTTTCAGGCTCTGGATGGCGCGGCGCACGCCCTTGCCCTGTTCGCCCACCGGGTCGGCGTCACCGGCAAGGAAGAGCAGCGGCAGGTCTTTGGGCATTTTTGCAAGGAAGGCCGGGTCGTGCAGGCGCAGGATGCCGCTGAACATGCTGTAGTAGGCGTTCAGCGTGAAGGTAAAGGTGCAGCGCTCGTCCGCCAGATATTTGTCCACCTCGGCGGGGTCGCGGTTGAGCCAGTCGTGGGTGGTGCGGCCCTCCAGCCCCTTGTTGTAGCCCAGAAATGAGGTGTGCGCCACAAAATTGCTGCGGTAGTGCCAGCCATGAAAGACCGCCAGCACCCGGCAGAGGGTCTTGGCAAACTGCACCAGCGCTTTGGGCTGGAAGCCGGTGCCCATGATGATGGCTCCATCCAGCTCATGGCCGTATTCGCACAAATACTGCCGGGCATAAAAGGAACCCATGCTGTGGCCCAGCAAAAAATAGGGTACTCCCGGGTAAAGCTCTTTGGTGCGCACCGTCATGGCGTGCAGGTCGGCCAGCACGGCGCGGTTGCCGTCCGGCTCGGCAAAATAGCCGTAATCGTCCCTGGTGCGGATGGAGCCGCCATGACCCAGATGGTCGTGGCCGGTGACCAGAATGCCCCGCCCGGCAAGATATTCTGCCAGCGGCTTATACCGGTCGATGAACTCCACCATGCCGTGGGACAGCTGCAGAATGGCTTTCACCTCGCCGTCCGGCACGCAGCGGAAGGCGTGCAGCGACCGCCCCGGCACGGTGGACGGGACGGTGAAATCGATCATCTGGCTCATGGCAGAGCCTCCTTTTTGCGTTTTTTACAGGGCGCTGATCTTGCGGCGGCAGGCCGGGCAGATGCAGTAGCCTGCAAACTGCACCGAGGCTTCGTCCACCTCGCCGCAGAAATCGCAGCTGCCGGCGGGACGGTGCTTTTTGAGCACGATGGAATCCCCATCCACAAAGATCTCGAGCTTGGTGTCGGTGTCCAGATGCATACTGGTGCGCAGCTCCTTGGGCAGAACGATGCGGCCCAGCGCATCGATGCCGCGGACAATTCCGGTACTTTTCATAGTATTCTATTCTCCTTTATCCTTTTCCTTTTCCTGTGATAGCCAATCTGTGACACAATAGGAAAATTGTTCCAGTGGCGCTATGCTCAGTATACAAAAAAGAACAGCGTTCGTCAATGATTACGTGCTATTTCGACAAAAAATAACCTTTTACGCAGAAAAGTAGAGAAAATAAGGCCGGGCAGACAAAAGAAAAGGCTGTCATGCATTGTGCACGACAGCCTTGGATCGGATCGATCAGTTGAATTTGAAGATCTTGCGCAGCTGGCGGTAGACGCCCAGCGTGAGCTTGTCGCCGCCGGGGAACTTCAGGTCGGTCAGACCGCCCAGATTGTAGCGCACGGCGCGGTAAACGCCGGTGCTTACGTGGTCCTTGAGGTACTGCCACAGCCCGGTGCGCTTGGCCTTTGCCTCGTCGCTGCCGTCCAGCAGCAGGAAGATGTCGCTCACGGCCATCATCACGGACAGATAGTGCACCATGTAGGCATGCAGACGTCTCTGATTCTTCAGTGCGTCCAGATCCTGACAGTCGATCATGTGCCGGGTGACCCGCAGCTGCTGATCCACCCGCTTGACCATGATGCTCTCGTTCACGCTCTGGTCGGCACGGCCGATGAAGTAGCGGTACAGATCCAGATCCATGTAGTACATGCTTTTGACGTAGGGCAGGGGCTGGTAGACAAAGATGTTGTCCACATAGAAGGTGTGCTTGGGCAGCACCATGCCGCACTTGCGCAGCACCTCGGTGCGGTACATCACCGAGTGCATCAGGATGTTCTGGTCCGGGCGGAAGTGGCCCACATGGGTCCAGTTGAACAGGCGGTTCTGGGGGAACACATTGGTGTAGCGCACGGTCAGGGTGGTGTTGTCCTCCACATGCTCGTACACGTAGTTGCAGATCATCATGTCCGGCGCGGTGCCGCGGGCCACCAGAGTGGTCAGGCGGGCCAGAACCTTTTTCAGGGCGTCAGTGTCCAGCCAGTCGTCGCTGTCCACTACCTTATAGTACAGGCCGGTGGCGTTGCGGATGCCCTGATTGACGCCCTCACCGTGGCCGCCATTTTCCTGATGGATGGCTTTGACGATGGTGGGATATTTGGCGGCGTACTCGTCGCAGATGGCGGGGGTATCGTCCTTCACGGAACCGTCGTCCACAAGGATGATCTCGGCCTGCTCTCCGGCAGAAAGCAGGGTCTCGATGCAATGGCGCATATATGCCGCCGAGTTGTAGCACGGAACGGCAAAGGTGATGAGTTTCTGCTGCATAAGATGATTGCTCCTTTTTCTATCAACAGTCGGCGCACAAAAAACCGCCGGACATGGAGTTATGTGCTCCTATTATATCATTTTCGCGCCTGAAAAGCTATCATTTGCAAAAAAATTACTTTTGACATTTCGTGCTTTTTGCTGAAAAACGGGTTCTGTGCCCGCGCAAAAGCCCGGCTTTTATGGTATACTGATAGAGTTTTGAAAAGCACGGCGCAGAGAACTGCCCATCAGATACAACGGAGGGACCCATGGAAAACCCGCACAGCATCTTGAAAAAAGTTTTTGGCTACGACAGCTTCCGCCCCGGGCAGGAGGAAATCGTCAGCCGCCTGCTTGCCGGGCAGGATGTACTGGCGGTGATGCCCACCGGTGCGGGCAAATCCATCTGCTATCAGGTGCCGGCGCTGCTTCTGCCGGGAATCACCATCGTGGTGTCGCCGCTGGTCAGCCTGATGAAGGATCAGGTGGGGGCGCTGGTGCAGGCCGGTGTGGCGGCGGCTTTCCTGAACAACAGCCTCACCGACAACCAGAAGGCCCTGATGCTGCGCCGCGCCCGGGAGGGCTGGTACAAGATCATCTATGTGGCGCCGGAGCGGCTGGAAATGCCGGGCTTCCAGCGGTTTGCGCAGGAACGGACCATCAGTATGGTGACGGTGGACGAGGCCCACTGCATCAGCCAGTGGGGACAGGACTTCCGCCCCAGCTACCTGCGCATCAAAGCCTTTGTGGACAGCCTGCCCAGCCGTCCGGTGGTGGGTGCATTCACGGCAACGGCTACCGCCCATGTGCGGGACGACATCCGGGAACAGCTGGCCTTGCAGAAACCCTATGAGGTGACCACCAGCTTTGACCGTCCGAACCTCTATTTTGAGACCCGGCGGGCCCTGCCCAGCCAGAAGCCGAAGGAGTTGCTGGATCTTGTGCTGAAAGAGGGCAGCAACGCGGGCATCGTCTACTGCAGCACCACCCGGCAGGTGGATGAGACCGCCCGTCTTCTGCAGAGCAGGGGCATCCGGGCTGCGGCTTACCACGCCAAGCTGGACGCGGATATCCGGCGAAAGAATCAGGACGATTTCCTCTACGACCGGGTGCAGGTCATGGTGGCCACCAATGCCTTCGGCATGGGCATCGACAAGCCCAACGTGCGGTTCGTGATCCACTATAATATGCCCAAGGATCTGGAAAGCTATTATCAGGAGGCCGGGCGTGCAGGCCGCGATGGACAGCCCGCCCGGTGCACGCTGCTCTATTCCGGCACCGATGTGCGCACCATCCGGTTCTTCATCGAGAAGGAAATGGAGGCAGACAACGGCCTGCCCGCCGATGTAAAGGCCGAAGCGGCCCGCAAGGCGGAAGAGCGGCTCAAGTATATGACCTTCTATTCCACCACGCAGGACTGCCTGCGTGGCTTTCTGCTGCACTATTTCGGCGAAGCGGCACCCAAAAAATGCGGCAACTGCTCCTGCTGTCTGGCTGCAGAGCAGGAAGCCCAGCTGCAGGTGGAGTATTCCCGCCGCCGTGCGGCAGACAATGCAAGACGGCTGAGCGAGAAGCCGCGTCGTGCCAGAACGACCGCTGGAGAGCTGAGCGAGTTCGACCAGAAGCTATTGAACGCGCTGTATGCCCAGCGCAAGCGGCTGGCCGGAAAGCAGAATATCCCGGCCTTTATGGTGTTCAGTGATGCCACCCTGCGGGAGATGGTGGAGAAAAAGCCGCGTGATATGGATGAATTGATCCGAATCAACGGTGTTGGTGAGCACCCGGCGATGATGTACGGCAAGGACTTTCTGCGGGTGATTATCCGCGAAGTTGGCAGCCGGGAATAAAACATAAAATAAGAGCGCTCTGCTTTTCCACACTTGAAACCGAACTTGTGGAAAACAGAACGCTCTTTTTGTTTTGATCATTTTTCCATGGTATGGGTGGCGAATACCTTTTCGTCCTCCCACCACACGGGCTCCCCGGCGGCAAGGGTCTTTTTCACATCCAGCAGACGCTGGTTGCTGCTGCCCCGGAACCGCAGGGAGATATCGTGCTTGGCTTCAACAAATTCGCCGTCCACCAGCACATCCATCAGGCTCAACAGCTCGTCGGTGGCTTCGCACCGGGCAAGGCTTGGCTCTTTGCCGGTCAGCTGCTCCCATGTGTAGCCGGAATAGCACCACACCGTTTTGTTGGGGTACAAGGCCTTGAAGTTGCGCACAAAGGGCAGCAGCTCCCGCTGATTTTCCGGCTCCATGGGTTCGCCGCCCAGCAGGGAAAGGCCCGCGATATAGTCCGGCTGGCAGGATGCAAACACCTCATTGCGGGTGGGTTTGTCGAAGGGCTGACCGTAGTCAAAGTCCCACGCCACGGCATTGAAGCAGCCGGGGCAGTGGTGGCGGCAGCCGGACACGAACACGCTGGTGCGCACCCCCGGGCCGTTGGCGATGTCATAGTATTTGATGGTTGCGTAGTTCATAATATGATTCCTGTACTTTACAAAGAAATGGAAGCCTGCCGCTGCGGCCCTTCCGGTGAAAATACGTTTGGAGCGGCCCGCAGGCCGCTCCAAACGTGAAATAGAAAAAATTTTCCGCTGTTATGCCCAGAACGAAGTGGAGGGCATTGAATCGTAATTACAGATGCAGCACGCGGTCCTTGATCTCCTGCGTGCGGCCCTGATTCCAGAACTGGGTGCCGATATAGCCGCAGGTGCGGCGGGCAACGTTCAGCTTGTTCTGGTCGCGGTTGCCGCACTTGGGGCACTCCCACACCAGCTTGCCGTCATCCTCCACGATCTTGATCTCGCCGTCATAGCCGCAGACCTGACAGTAATCCGACTTGGTGTTCAGCTCCGCATACATGATGTTGTCGTAGATGAACTGCAGCACACTTATGACGGCTTCCAGATTGTCCTGCATGTTGGGCACTTCCACATAGCTGATGGCACCGCCCGGAGACAGGCGCTGGAAGTCGCTCTCGAACTTCAGCTTGGTGAAGGCATCGATCTGTTCCGACACATGCACATGGTAGCTGTTGGTGATATAGTTCTTGTCGGTAATGCCGGGCACGATGCCAAAGCGCTTCTGCAGGCACTTGGCGAACTTGTAGGTGGTGGATTCCAGCGGGGTACCATAGAGGGAGTAGTCGATGTTCTCGGCCTTTTTCCAGGCGTTGCACTTGTCGTTCATGTGCTGCATTACGCTCAGAGCAAAGGGCTTTGCACCGGCATCGGTGTGGCTCTTGCCGGTCATATACTTCACGCACTCATACAGACCGGCATAGCCCAGACTGATGGTGGAGTAGCCGCCGAACAGCAGCTTGTCGATCTTTTCGCCCTTCTTCAGTCGGGCCAGTGCGCCGTACTGCCACAGGATGGGTGCGGCATCGCTGGGGGTGCCCAGCAGCCGCTTGTGCCGTGCCTGCAGTGCGCGGTGGCACAGGGCCAGACGCTCGTCGAAGATCTTCCAGAACTTCTCAAAGTTGCCCTTGGAGGAGAGCGCCACGTCCACCAGATTGATGGTGACAACACCCTGATTGAACCGGCCGTAGTACTTGGGCTTGCCGGTCTCGGGGTCCACATAGGGGGTCAGGAAGCTGCGGCAGCCCATGCAGGTGTAGCAGTGGCCTTCGCCGTTTTTGTCCACCTTGAGCTCCAGCATCTTCTTCTCGGAGATATAGTCGGGCACCATGCGTTTTGCGGTGCACTTGGCGGCCAGCTCGGTCAGGTAGTAATAAGGAGTGCCGGGACGGATGTTGTCCTCTTCCAGCACATAGATCAGCTTGGGGAAAGCGGGGGTGATCCACACACCGGCCTCGTTCTTCACGCCCTGATAGCGCTGGCGGATGGTCTCCTCGATGATGATGGCAAGGTCTGCCTTCTCCTGCGGATTGCGCGCCTCACCCAGATACATGAACACGGTGATAAAGGGGGCCTGACCATTGGTGGTCATCAGCGTGACCACCTGATACTGGATGGTCTGCACACCGCGGTTGATCTCGTTGCGCAGGCGGCGCTCCACGATCTCCTTCTTGCGCTCGGCAGAAACGTCCAGACCGGCCATTTCCACTTCTACCTCAGCGGCGATCTTCTTGCGGGAGACGTCCACAAAGGGGGCGAGGTGGGTCAGGCTGATGCTCTGGCCGCCATACTGGTTAGATGCCACCTGTGCAATGATCTGGGTGGCGATGTTGCAAGCGGTGGAGAAGCTGTGGGGCTTTTCAATATAGGTGCCGGAAATGACGGTGCCGTTCTGCAGCATGTCCTCCAGATTCACCAGATCGCAGTTGTGCATGTGCTGGGCAAAGTAGTCAGAATCGTGGAAGTGGATCAGACCCTCCTGATGGGCCTTGACGATCTCCGGGTCCAGCAGCAGACGGGCGGTCAGATCTTTGGAGATCTCACCGGCCATATAGTCGCGCTGCACGCTGTTCACGGTGGGGTTCTTATTGGCGTTCTCCTGCTTGACCTCTTCGTTCTGGCACTCGATCAGGCTCAGAATGCGCTCATCGGTGGTGTTGGTCTGACGCTTCAGGCTCTGGATATAGCGGTAGGTGATATAGTGACGGGCGATGTCGTGGGCTTTGATGTCCATGAGCTGGTTCTCCACCATATCCTGAACCTCTTCCACGCTGACGGCACGGTTCAGTGCCTGACACTGGTCAGTCACATCTGCCGCGATCTGGGTAATCTGATCCTTGGTCAGACGGCTCTGGCCGCCGACCGAATCGCTGGCCTTGGTAACAGCGGTGATGATCTTGGTGATATCAAAGGGGACCTCTGCACCGTTGCGTTTGATGATCTTCATCGGCTCTCCTCCTTGTAAATAAAAGCACAGTGTGAACGGGTACCTCTTACAATAAGAGATACCCGTCTGCGCGCACGATATCCAACAAACTGAATGTAGCTCTATTCTATCACTATCTAGTGGCAAGTCAAGAAAAATACCACTACATTTTGCGTTTTGGAGTTTTAGCCAAAATTCATGGATAATTTTCAGGATAAAATCTGAGCCAAGACCTCTTGACAACGCACACCCATTTCCATGGTGTAATATCGCAAAATATTATACGGAGAAAGCTTTATAATACATTATATAAATAAAAAGGGCACTGAGCTGCGGCGCAGTTTTTCCTGCGGTTTGCTGCTGTTTTGGGGTGAACGCAAAAAAGAATGGAAAAAATCTGTCAAAAAGTGTTGACAAGGAGGCGGGGGTGTGGTATTATACTTGAGCGCCAAGCGCTGAGGCAAAAGAATGACTTCCGAAGCCACAGCAGGAAGCCCTTGAAAAGAACCAATAGACGCTGAAAAAAGTTCCAGTTTGTTCTGAGAAACTTCTTGAGCGTCCAAGTTCAGAAAGTTCAAAAGCTTCTAAAAAATAAGGCTTGACAAAAAACCACTTCGGTGGTACAATAAACAGGTCGTCAGCCGCAAGGCTGAGGCGCACAGGACCTTGAAAATTGAACAATATCGAAAAACTTGTAAGGAACCTTTATGTGTTTGGAAAAACACTTAAAACAATTCCAAAAGTAATTCACACAGGACGCAAGCGATTGCGTGCTGAGCGAACAAGATTTAACACTTTTAAGTGATAAATATCATTTATAAAGAGTTTGATCCTGGCTCAGGACGAACGCTGGCGGCGCGCCTAACACATGCAAGTCGAACGAGCGAGAGAGAGCTTGCTTTCTCGAGCGAGTGGCGAACGGGTGAGTAACGCGTGAGGAACCTGCCTCAAAGAGGGGGACAACAGTTGGAAACGACTGCTAATACCGCATAAGCCCACGGCTCGGCATCGAGCAGAGGGAAAAGGAGTAATCCGCTTTGAGATGGCCTCGCGTCCGATTAGCTAGTTGGTGAGGTAACGGCCCACCAAGGCGACGATCGGTAGCCGGACTGAGAGGTTGAACGGCCACATTGGGACTGAGACACGGCCCAGACTCCTACGGGAGGCAGCAGTGGGGAATATTGCACAATGGGGGAAACCCTGATGCAGCGACGCCGCGTGGAGGAAGAAGGTCTTCGGATTGTAAACTCCTGTTGTTGGGGAAGATAATGACGGTACCCAACAAGGAAGTGACGGCTAACTACGTGCCAGCAGCCGCGGTAAAACGTAGGTCACAAGCGTTGTCCGGAATTACTGGGTGTAAAGGGAGCGCAGGCGGGAAGACAAGTTGGAAGTGAAATCTATGGGCTCAACCCATAAACTGCTTTCAAAACTGTTTTTCTTGAGTAGTGCAGAGGTAGGCGGAATTCCCGGTGTAGCGGTGGAATGCGTAGATATCGGGAGGAACACCAGTGGCGAAGGCGGCCTACTGGGCACCAACTGACGCTGAGGCTCGAAAGTGTGGGTAGCAAACAGGATTAGATACCCTGGTAGTCCACACCGTAAACGATGATTACTAGGTGTTGGAGGATTGACCCCTTCAGTGCCGCAGTTAACACAATAAGTAATCCACCTGGGGAGTACGACCGCAAGGTTGAAACTCAAAGGAATTGACGGGGGCCCGCACAAGCAGTGGAGTATGTGGTTTAATTCGACGCAACGCGAAGAACCTTACCAAGTCTTGACATCCCTTGACGATGCTGGAAACAGTATTTCTCTTCGGAGCAAGGAGACAGGTGGTGCATGGTTGTCGTCAGCTCGTGTCGTGAGATGTTGGGTTAAGTCCCGCAACGAGCGCAACCCTTATGGTCAGTTACTACGCAAGAGGACTCTGGCCAGACTGCCGTTGACAAAACGGAGGAAGGTGGGGATGACGTCAAATCATCATGCCCTTTATGACTTGGGCTACACACGTACTACAATGGCGTTAAACAAAGAGAAGCAAGACCGCGAGGTGGAGCAAAACTCAGAAACAACGTCCCAGTTCGGACTGCAGGCTGCAACTCGCCTGCACGAAGTCGGAATTGCTAGTAATCGTGGATCAGCATGCCACGGTGAATACGTTCCCGGGCCTTGTACACACCGCCCGTCACACCATGAGAGCCGGGGGGACCCGAAGTCGGTAGTCTAACCGCAAGGAGGACGCCGCCGAAGGTAAAACTGGTGATTGGGGTGAAGTCGTAACAAGGTAGCCGTAGGAGAACCTGCGGCTGGATCACCTCCTTTCTAAGGAGTCAGGCGAAAGAGCGACATCAAAGATGACGATCTTTCGGACAGGTTTGAACGAGTAGAGTAGATATTGTTCGATTTTGAGGGCCCTGAAAAGGGAACTCAATTCCTAATGTGGGGGTTTAGCTCAGCTGGGAGAGCACCTGCTTTGCAAGCAGGGGGTCAAGGGTTCGATTCCCTTAATCTCCACCACATGGGCCAATAGCTCAGCTGGCTAGAGCACACGACTGATAATCGTGAGGTCGATGGTTCGAGTCCATTTTGGCCCACCATGTGATGGAAATCAAAGTACCGGGAGACCGGGCTTTGAGCAACATCACCAAGACGTACCTTGAAAACTGAATAATAACTGCGAAACAAAGATTATAGTAAGTTCTTTTTTAAGAAATATTACAATTTCAAAAGGAAGGGTAACAATAATCTTCGTTGGCAAGAGAGAATCAAGAGGATACCAAATGTTCTTGAAAGAACGTTTGAAAGGTCAAGCGAACAAGGGCGCAGGGCGAATGCCTTGGCACTGGGAGCCGATGAAAGACGTGATAAGCTGCGATAAGCTTCGGGGAGCTGCAAATAAGCATTGATCCGGAGATTTCTGAATGAGGAAACTCACCTGGGTTCATACTCAGGTACGTTATACTGAACTTCAAAATAGGTATATCGAGGGAACCGCCTGAACTGAAACATCTAAGTAGGGCGAGGAAGAGACATCAAACGAGATTCCGTAAGTAGTGGCGAGCGAACGCGGAAGAGGGCAAACCGAGAGTAGAAATACTTTCGGGGTACGGAGCGCATTTAGGACTTAAGTTGTTAACCGAACGGCATGGGAAGGCCGGTCAGAGAGTGTGAAAACCACGTAGGTGAAAACGACAAGAGCCGAGCGAATTCCAGAGTACGGCCAGACACGTGAAACCTGGTCGGAATACGGGGGGACCACCCTCCAACCCTAAATACTACCCAGTGACCGATAGCGTATAGTACTGTGAAGGAAAGGTGAAAAGCACCCCGGGAGGGGAGTGAAAAAGAACCTGAAACCCTGTGCCTACAAGCACCTAGAGCGCGTCAAAGCGTGATAGGGTACTTTTTGTAGAACGGTCCGGCGAGCGATTGTATGCAGCAAGGTTAAGGACTTAAGGTCTGGAGCCGAAGCGAAAGCGAGTTTGAAAAGGGCGTTAAGTTGCATATAATGGGCCCGAAACCGGGTGACCTACCCATGGTCAGGTTGAAGTGGAAGTAAAATTCCATGGAGGACCGAACCGACCTCCGTTGAAAAGGCGGCGGATGAACTGTGGGTAGCGGAGAAATTCCAATCGAACCCGGAGATAGCTGGTTCTCCCCGAAATAGTTTTAGGACTAGCCTCAAGTTAGATACCTGGAGGTAAAGCACTGAATAGCCTAGCGGCCGAGAGGTTAGCGAAGCTTATCAAACTCAGAATGCCAGAGTATTGATGCTTGGGAGTCAGACAGTGTCAGATAAATGTCATTGTCAAAAGGGAAACAGCCCAGATCTACAGCTAAGGTCCCAAAGTCAGGTTAAGTGGAAAACGATGTGAAGATACGCAGACAACCAGGATGTTGGCTCAGAAGCAGCCACTCATTCAAAGAGTGCGTAATAGCTCACTGGTCGAGCGTCTTTGCGCGGAGAATTTAACGGGGCTAAACCTGACACCGAAGCTTAGGCAATACAGCAATGTATTGGGTAGGGGAGCGTTGTATACGCGGTGAAACAGTAGCGTAAGCGGCTGTGGAGTGTATAGAAGTGAGAATGCCGGAATGAGTAGCGCGAATGCAGTGAGAATCTGCATGGCCGAAAGCCTCAGGTTTCTGGAGGAAGGTTCGTCCGCTCCAGGTTAGTCGGGAGCTAAGGTGAGGCCTAACGGCGTAGCCGATGCACAGACGGTAGAGATTCCGTCACCACCAAAAGAGTTAAGCACAGGGACACATATGAAGTCTCGGAGCCGGGTGTTGGTTCCGGTAGCGATCGAGGGAAGTTAGTACCGAAGTCCGGGATGGAAGATGGCGAGAAAAGCTGTGTGTATTTCTGCGGTGCCCGTACCGCAAACCGACACAGGTAGGTAGGAAGAAGATTCTAAGGCCAACGGGAGAAGGGTTGTTAAGGAACTCGGCAAATTGACCCCGTAACTTCGGGAGAAGGGGTGCTGCAGCAATGCAGCCGCAGAGAATCGGCCCAAGCAACTGTTTACCAAAAACACAGGTTTGTGCTAAATCGAAAGATGACGTATACGAGCTGACGCCTGCCCGGTGCTGGAAGGTTAAGAGGAGATGTGCAAGCATTGAATCGAAGCCCCAGTGAACGGCGGCCGTAACTATAACGGTCCTAAGGTAGCGAAATTCCTTGTCAGGTAAGTTCTGACCCGCATGAAAGGCGTAATGATTTGGGCACTGTCTCAACAGCCCGCCCGGCGAAATTGTAGTACCGGTGAAGATGCCGGTTACCCGCGACAAGACGGAAAGACCCCATGGAGCTTTACTGTAGCCTAATATTGGGTTTCGATGTTGCATGCACAGGATAGATGGGACACTGGGAAGCAGGTGCTTTGGCGCTTGTGGAGTGGCCGTTGGGATACCATCCTTGCGATATTGGAATTCTAACCTGCGCCTTTGAATCAAGGCGGGGGACATTGTTAGGTGGGCAGTTTGACTGGGGCGGTCGCCTCCTAAAGAGTAACGGAGGCGTTCAAAGGTTCGCTCAGCTTGAACGGAAATCAAGCAAAAGAGTGCAAACGCAGAAGCGAGCCTAACTGCGAGACTGACGGGTCGAGCAGTAACGAAAGTTGGAGTTAGTGATCCGGTGGTATGTGAGTGGAAATGCCATCGCTCAACGGATAAAAGTTACCCTGGGGATAACAGGCTGATCTCCCCCAAGAGTCCACATCGACGGGGAGGTTTGGCACCTCGATGTCGGCTCATCGCATCCTGGGGCTGTATTCGGTCCCAAGGGTTTGGCTGTTCGCCAATTAAAGCGGTACGCGAGCTGGGTTCAGAACGTCGTGAGACAGTTCGGTCCCTATCTGTCGTGGGCGCAGGATATTTGATGGGAGCTGTTCCTAGTACGAGAGGACCGGAGCGGACGTACCTCTGGCGCACCAGTTGTTCTGCCAAGAGCATAGCTGGGCAACTATGTACGGATCGGATAAACGCTGAAAGCATCTAAGCGTGAAGCCGACCCAAAGATAAGATATCCCATTGTTTCAAACAAGTAAGACCCCTTGAAGACTACAAGGTTGATAGGCACGATGTGTAAGTGGAGCGATCCATTCAGCAAGCGTGTACTAATAGGTCGAGGGCTTGACCACAATTCGCTTGAGACTCTCAAGAGTCAACGAAAAAATGTAAGCAGTGATTATTCAGTTTTGAAGGCACGTCCTTCTACAAATACTGGACAAAGTACAACAGATATGTTATACTAGGCCAGTCAGATCGGTCGGTGTCGATGACGGTGAGGTTCCACCTGTTCCCATTCCGAACACAGAAGTTAAGCTCACTTGTGCCGAAGATAGTTCGCTGGAAACGGCGCGTGAAAATAGGTAGTCGCCGACTTGAACAAAAACGCTTCAGAAGAGATTCTGAGGCGTTTTTTGTTGTCTGAACTGCTGGTTTGAAAAATGTCGTAAAGGATAGAAAATGAGAGCTGCAGAGGAAACCTTTGCACTGCAGTAAAAACAGATGAAACAAGCCCGCGTCCCGGTATGCGCAGTTGCATGACCGGAACGCGGGCCTTTGCTTTTATAGGATCAATCGTCGTCGCTGTCCAGCTTGAGCACAGCGGTGAAGGCCTCACTGGGCAAGGAAACGCTGCCCAGCTGACGCATCTTCTTTTTGCCTTCCTTCTGCTTTTCCAGCAGCTTCTTTTTGCGGGAGATATCACCGCCGTAGCACTTGGCCAGCACGTCCTTGCGCATGGCCTTGACCGTCTCGCGGGCAATGATCTTGCCGCCGATGGCGGCCTGCACCGGGATCTCGAACAGGTTGCGGGGGATGTTGTCCCGCAGCTTCTCGCAGATGCGGCGGCCCTTGGCGTAGGCGTTATCGCGGAACACGATCATGGACAGCGCGTCCACAGGGTCGCCATTGAGCAGGAAGTCCAGCTTGACCAGATCACTCTCACGGTACTCCTTGAACTCATAGTCGTAGCTGGCGTAGCCCCGGCTGCGGCTCTTGATGGCATCGAAGAAGTCGTACACGATCTCGCCCAGCGGCAGAGCATAGTGCAGGTCCACCCGCACATCGTCCAGATACTTCATGTCGATCAGCACGCCGCGCTTGTTCTGGCACAGATCCATCAGGCCGCCCACATAATCGTTGGGGGTGTACAGATGCACGTCCACAAAAGGCTCTTCCTGCTTGACGATGTTGGAGGGGTCCGGATAGCTGGAAGGATTGTCGATCATCTCCACGGTGCCGTCGGTCAGGGTCAGGCGGTAGCGCACGCTGGGGGTGGTGGTAATGATGTCCAGATCAAACTCCCGTTCCAGACGCTCGGTGATGATCTCCATATGCAGCAGGCCAAGGAAGCCGCAGCGGAAACCGAAGCCCAGCGCGGCGCTGGTCTCCAGCTCAAAGGTGAGGGAGGCGTCGTTCAGCTGCAGCTTTTCCAGTGCATCCTTCAGGTCGGGGTACTTGGCACCGTCGGCGGGGTAGATGCCGCAGAACACCATGGGCTTGACCTGACGGTAGCCGGGCAGTGCTTCGGCGGTGGGATTATTGGCCAGCGTGACGGTATCGCCCACGCGGGTGTCCTGCACGGTCTTGATGCTGGCGGTCAGATAGCCGACCTCACCAGCCTGCAGCTGGGCACAGGGAGAAAGGTTGGTAGCACCCATGTGGCCTACTTCCACCAGCGTGAACTCGGCACCGGTGGCCATCATGCGGATGGTGTCGCCGGGCTTGACGGTGCCTTCAAACACGCGGATATAGACGATGACGCCCTTGTAGCTGTCGTAGATGCTGTCAAAGATCAGGGCCTTGAGGGGGGCATCCGGGTCGCCGGTGGGGGCGGGAATGTCAGTAACGACACGCTCCAGCACCTGATCCACATTCAGACCGGTCTTGGCAGAAACGCGGGGCGCGTCCAGACAGGGCAGGCCGATCACGTCCTCCACCTCCTGCGCCACCTCGTCCGGGTGGGCACTGGGCAGATCGATCTTGTTCAGGATGGGCACCAGCTCCAGATCATGCTCCAGCGCCATGTAGGTGTTTGCCAGCGTCTGGGCTTCCACGCCCTGCGTGGCGTCCACCACAAGGATGGCACCCTCACAGGCAGCCAGACTGCGGCTGACCTCATAGGCAAAGTCCACATGGCCCGGGGTATCGATAAGGTTGAACTCGTAGGTCTTGCCGTCCTTGGCGGTATAGTTCATGGTGACGGCACGGGCCTTGATGGTGATGCCGCGCTCGCGCTCGATGTCCATGTTGTCCAGGATCTGGTCTTCCATGGTGCGCTCGTCCACGCTCTTGGTCAGCTCCAGAATACGGTCCGACAGGGTGGATTTACCGTGGTCGATGTGTGCGATGATACAGAAGTTGCGGATATTATCTCTTGCCATTCAGTTCCTCCGAAAAAATTGAGAAGCTATGATAGAGCGGCCTGTGGTGCCGGTCATGCTTTCAGGATCCAGTCCTCGACATCCACGATCTTTCCGTGCTCAAGGTAAACGCGGGGCACGCGGCGGGACACGCCGCACAGCACCTCGTAGGAAATGGTGTCGGTCTTGCGGGCGATGGTTTCAGCCGTATCACTGACGCTGCCGCCCCACAGGATGGCCTCATCGCCCTCTCGGATGTCCGGGATGCCGGTCACATCCACCATCATCTGGTCCATGCACACGCGGCCCAGCACCGGGCAGGCCTTGCCGTGGATCTCCACGATGCCCTTGCCGCAGCTCAGCTGGCGGGGATAACCGTCAGCGTAGCCGGTGCACAGGGTGGCCACCAGCGTGGGCTTTTCGGCGGTGAAGCGGCGGCCATAGCTGGCGCTCTGGCCGGGCTGCATTTCCTTGACCATGCTCACCACGGTCTTGAGGGTCATCACCGGCCGGAACTGCCCAAAGCGCACCTCGTCGCTGGGGTCGTAGCCGTAGAGGATGATGCCGGGCCGGGCCATGCAGCGCTCCCGGGCCAATCCCTCGGGCCAGTCCGGGTGCAGCATCACGCCCGCAGAGTTGTCGCAATGAACGGTCTGCGGCTCATGGCCTGCCGCCTTGAGCGCATGGAACGCTCTGACGAACAGCGCGTGCTGCTCTGCGGTATAGACAATGTTTTCTTCGGCGGTGTCGTCGGCCACCGAGAAGTGCTGGAACATGCCGGTCATTTCCAGCCCCGGCAGCGCACAGACCGCCAGCATTTCGCGGATGGCGGCGTCAAAATCGGTGCGCAGGGCAAAGCCGATGCGGCCCATGCCGGTATCGGCCTTGAGGTGGATCTTTACCCTGCCACCTGCCTTTACCGCAGCAGCGGAAAGGTTCTGCGCCTGCTCGGTGGAGTAGCATGCCACGGTGATATCCTCGTGGATGAGGGTCTGGGCGTACTCCGACTGCACATGGCCCAAAATGAGGATGGGCAGAGTCTGCCCGTCCTGACGCAGCTGCATGGCCTCGGTCAGGCAGCTGACGGCCAGACAGACCGCGCCCTCCTCGGCAAAGATGCGGGCACACTGCACGGCACCGTGGCCGTAGCTGTCGGCCTTGACCACCGCGCACAGCGGCAGGGCACCGGCCCGGGCCTTGACGGCCCGGAAGTTATGACGCAAGGCGTCCAGATCGATCTCGGCCCAGACGTGTTTTTCAAAAGGTTGAGTCTGCATGATTCATTCTTCCTCGTTTGTAATTGCAAAGCTGCCGCGTCCGGTGTGGACGGGACGCCAGCCGTCGATGCCGCTCTCCTGCAGGGCGTGCAGGGTCTTTTGCCGGAAGGCGTGGTCGGTGCGGCAGCGCTCCTTGACGAACTCCTTGGTCTGTTCGCGCACGGTCACGCCGTCGGCAGGGCAGACGCTCTTGACGATGGGCAGCCCCTCAGCGTGCACTGCGGAAATGACCTCCTGCTCGGTGGCCAGCAGCATGGGCCGGATGAGGGTCAGGTCCCGGCGCGAAAGATAAGTGACCGGCGAGAAACAGCCGATGCGGCCCTCCCGCCAGAGATTCATGTAAAAGGTCTCCACGGCATCGTCCAGATGGTGGCCCAGCGCCACCTTGTTGCAGCCCAGTTCCTGCGCCGCCGTGTGCAGTGCGCCGCGCCGCAGCTTGGCGCACAGGGCGCAGGGGTTCTTCTCCTTGCGGTAGTCGAACACCACGGGGCCGATCTCGGTGCGGCGGATCTCATAGGGGATGTCGTACCGGGCAAACAGCTCCTGCAATACGGTGTAATCCATGGGCTTGCCGCCGAACTGCGGGTCCAGCGTGACGGCCTGCACCGTAAAATCAAAGCCGATGTACTTGCGCAGTTCGGCAAGGCCGATGGTCAGCGCTACGCTGTCCTTGCCGCCGGAAACGCCCACCATCACTTTATCGCCGGGGGCGATCATTTCATAGTCCTGCACAGCCTTGCGCATCAGGCCGCACAGACGCTGCATCGCACGGGAACTGCTCATGACAGGGTCACACTTTCCACAAGGTTCACAATGTCGTTGATGGAGGCCAGTTTGGTCAGGCCGGAAACATACACCACGTCACCGCTGGGGTAGGTAATGGTGGCCAGCACCGCATAATACGCCTGAATGTCGCAGCGCACGGCCTCCACCTCGGCACCGTCCACGGTCAGGTTCACCTTGCGGGGCTTGATGACGCCATAGGCCTGCTTGAGGTCTTTCTCGGACGCATCGATAAAGTCCGCGTAGCTGTCGGCGGTGCCGCGCTGCAGCAGCACGGCTTGGTAGTCCTCACCATCGGCGCTGTCTGCCGTGGCAAGTTCCAGCACGGTGCCAAGGGTGTTGTCCTCGGTCATCTGGCATACCTTCCAGATGGAACTGTCGTAGTAAACGGAAACGCCGTTGGAGCCGGTATAGTGGGTGTCCGGGTTTGCGGGCACACTGCGGTTGACCAGCAGCGTTAATATAATGTAAGCGACGATGCCAAGGGCAACAAAGATGCCCATGGCGGCCAGCAGTTTGGAGGTGCGGCGCTGGGCGGAAGCATTGCGGTCGATCTCGTTTGACATGTAGAAAGCTCTCCTTATCCGTGTGCACAGCAAAAGCTGCCATATCCTTTATAGTATACCACACCAAGGGGCAAAATTGTAGCGGGCAGAGGCAGAAAATGTGCGGCGGCGGGCAGAAAATTTTACAGAAAATGCGTTTTTAGAAAACGAGAGGATTCAAGAGAAAACGAGAGCATTCGAGAGATTGAAAAAATTACAGCGAAAAAATCAAAAAATGCTGTTGACAGGTGCCTTTTTATGATGTATACTGACACTCGCGCCCCACAAAGGCGCCTGAAACGTTACAAAAAGCTTATCAGGAGGAAATAGATATGAGCACTACTCTCGTAAAGCCCGCTGAAGTCGAGCGCAAGTGGTACCTGCTCGACGCTGCCGGCAAGAGCCTGGGCCACGTCGCTGCTGAGGCCGCTGTTCTGCTGCGCGGCAAGCAGAAGGTCGATTACACCCCCAACGTGGACTGCGGCGATTTCGTTGTTGTCATCAACTGCGATCAGGCTGTTCTGACCGGCAAGAAGGCCGAGCAGAAGTTCCACATCACCCACAGCAAGTACATCGGCGGCCTGAAGAAGGTCCAGTACAGCAAGCTGATGGCTGAGCACAGCGATCTGGCCATGACCTACGCTGTCAAGGGCATGATCCCTTCCAACACCATCGGTGCTAAGGCTCTGACCCGCCTGCACTGCTACCAGGGTGCCGAGCACGCTCACGCAGCTCAGAAGCCCGAGAAGATCGAGTTCTAAGAAGGAGGCAATCGAACATGTACGAAACCAAACCTTATTTCTACGGCACTGGTCGTCGTAAGGATTCCGTTGCCCGCGTTCGCGTTTACACCGGCACTGGCAAGATCACCATCAACGATCGTGATATCGACAACTACTTTGGTCTGGAGACCCTGAAGCTGATCGTCCGTTCTCCGCTGGTCCTGCTGGGCCTGGAGGGCAAGTACGATGTCGTCGTCCGCGTTTCCGGCGGCGGTGTTTCCGGTCAGGCTGGCGCTATCCGCCACGGCCTGAGCCGCGCTCTGCTGCAGCAGAACGAGGAGAACCGTCCTGTCCTGAAGAAGGCTGGCTTCCTGACCCGCGATCCTCGTATGAAGGAACGTAAGAAGTACGGTCTGAAGGCTGCACGTCGTGCACCCCAGTTCTCCAAGCGCTGATTATATTTCAGATGCATTTTTACGGCTCTGCTTCGGCAGAGCCGTTTTTTGCTGTCTGTTTTCCGGAGAACTGGGGGGCACGACTGCGCATCTCCGGCGGTTGCCCCGCAAGGGGCGAGCCGGAGGCGCTTATTGATCCTTGCTCAAGCATCGCGTGGCGTGCAGCGCACGCCCAGCGATGCACCTCAGTTCTCCAAGTGCAACGGCGACGACCGCAGCCAGCGGCTGAAACAGGGAGGAGCTGTTGGGGCCGCGGCCAGCAAGACACGAGCACCGCTCAAGGTGCGAAGTGGATGCTGGGAGCCGCAACCCGGAGGAACTTTTCCTGCGGCTCTGCTTCGGCAGAGCCGTTTTTGGTATATCCGGCAAAATACATTTTGACGTAAAAATGAACTTTTTGCCGGAGGCTTGACTTTTGCACGGAGTCGCGTATAATAGAAGTAGGCAATCACAAGGTTGATGAAGATTACCACAGGCACACAAAAGCGAACCCCCTCGGAGCTGCAACTCCGAGGGGGTTCTTCTGTGCTTACTGTCCTTTGCCGCGGCTGTCAAGCCACTTGCAAATGTAATAGGCAATCACATTTGCTCCGACAGCCACAAAAAGATTGATGAAGATGTCGCCCACATGACACACCTCCTTCCTGTTGCCAGAATGGAGAGGGCAGCGAAATAAGTATAACACAGTCGATAACGGTACGCAAATCATCTGCGTGTTCCCAATAAATTTTCCAGCAATAAACAAAGCGCCCCCACTCCGGTTTTGGAGCGGGGGCGCTTTGTTTGTGAGGTTTTACAGCCGGAAGGCTGTATGCGGAATAGGAGATTGGGACATATCAGCCAGAGCGATCCGGCTCAGTCTGTCCGGCGGTGCAAAGCAGGGAAACGCAGGTTTGTGAAAGGGGGGAAAGCGCGGCTCAGTGCTTTGCGTTTTTGCCGGTCAGGCTGGCGAACGCGCCAGTGATCATCAGGGTCATGCCGCTGAGGGCCAGACCGATGGCGGCCAGCCAGTTCACGCCGGTCTGCGGCAGGGCATGTGCGTCCTGCACAGCGGGCAGAGCGGGGTCAGCAGGCAGAACAGGGGCGTCCGGCTTTGCGTCCTGCACAGGCGGCAGCTCGGGGGTGCCGGGCAGTACGGGCGAGTCGGGGACCTTTTCCTCAATGATCTCGTCGCCGCCATCGTCGCCGTCGTCGCCGTCATCGTCGCCGTCATCGTCGGCAGGGGTCGTTACGGTTTTGGTTTCCGTAATGGGGTCAAGCTCCTGACGCTCCACGTAGGAGTAGTGGTACTTCACCGAGGAGTCGGTTTTCACACAGGCCTTCTTGGAGGCTTCGACCACTTCGGCATCCTTCGTGGAGGTGTAGCTGAACCCGAAAGCGCCGGTAAGCTTTTCAAACTCGCCATCCCACTCGGCGTTGGTGTCCTCCCAAGTCCGGTAGGTGGTGTATTCGGCAGTGCCTGCACCCGTGAAAGGCTTTTCGTAGTTGTGGGTTTCGTTGTGGTTCTGATCATACGAGCCAAACAGGCCGCTGCCGGTATCGGTATTTGTGGTTTCAGTGGGTTCGGTCTTGGTGCCGGGAATCACGTTCAACAGGCGGTTTGTCAGAGGTCTGGAAGTCTGTTCCACGGTCTTGTACTTGGTGATATCGGCATAGTAGTCGTAGTAGTTCTTGCCATGTGCGGACGATTCGGTCTTGGTGACCTGTGTCAGGCCGCTGATGCGCAGGTCAAAGCCGCCAGCCCACGCACGCCCATATCCGGTATCGCCATACCCGGAGTTGACGCAGGTGTTGCTGTCTTTCGACATATAACCATACGCAGTCAGAGAGGACTCGTAGGTGTAGGCTTTATAAACCGTAACCGTATATTCGTTGCCCCACCAGTCTGTTTCGGTTTTCTGCAGTGCCACAATGTTCGGCTTATAGTCTTTATCGTTCGGGTGATCTTTTACCCAATCAGCCAGAGCATTGTTTGCATCGTTCCATGTGCCGTATTCTTTGCCGTCTTCCAGAGAATTGTAGGCGATGGTGCCGGTCAGGCGGTAGTAGGCACTCGCATGGGGGTACTGGTCATTGTCCTTGTCGATCCAACTGGAGCGGCCGTTTCCGCGCTCATACTCGTAATGGCCCTTGGAACCGTCGCCGCCGTTCTGCTTGCCATCATCGTAAGAAATGGAGTCTTGGAACTTTGCCCGTTTGTCCGGCTTATTCTTATTGACAAGATCCTCAGCATCCATGTTCCACTCGAACTTGAACTTCTTGTCGCCCTTGTTCAGCAGGATCGCATCGGCGGTGGAGCCATCTTCCAGAACCAGGTCGGAATCGGTAGCAAGGTCAAGGTGGCCGATATAGTTCGGCGTCTCACCGGTATCGTAATGGCCAAACAAGTAGTCATGACCAATGCCTGCACCGGTATAGGATTTGCCCTCTGCATCAGCATCAGCTTTCTGCTTTTTGAGCATGGCAACGATCTCATCATCGCTCATGTTTTTGTAGTTGATGGCAGTCTTGAAGTAGGTGATGATCGTTTCGACTTCAGTGTGCTGATCGACGTGGTGGCCGTTCACTTCGATGTACTCACCCTCTTCGAGACCGGCCTGAAGCTCTGCGATTTTTGCTTTCAGCGCGTCCTCAGCATCCTGCTGCTTGGAGTCAGAAACGGAAATTGTGAAACGGGAGTCCTCGACAACTTCTTTTGTCTTGACGGTGATGGACTCAACGGTGGTGTTATAGGTGACGTTATAGGTCACATTGCCGTCTTTATAGCTGGCGGTGCCGTCCGAATTGACCTTGACATCCGTATAGCCCTTGCCTTCCAGAGCTGCCTTGATCTCATTAACGCCAACGCCGAGCTCCGAGGTGGTGACTGTGATCGTGACAGAACCATCCTCGCTGCGGTAGACGTTATCCGTGCCATCAACCTTTTTCAGGCCGCTATAGGTTTTGCCGCCCTCCTTGGTTTCGGTAAAGGTGAAGGTGCCATTATCTTCGGTTTTCTTCCGGAAGTTCCGCTCGATCTCGATATGAGTGGGCTCACTGGTATCCGGAGAGGTAATGGAATCTATCTTCTTTTCGGTCATCTTCCACGTAACCGTGGTAAAGTCGGGGTGGGAGATGTCCTTCAAATCTTCAGGAGCAGAACCCGGTGTATACGTAAACTCATAGGTCTTTCCGTCCTTGGTTTTGAAGCTCTGCAACGTGCCATCATTGTTGTATACAGCGTCACCGTCAAGCTCAAAACCGCCCGGAACACTCCGGAAGTCAAAGTCCTTTCCAAAGGCGGTTTCCGTCTTGGAATCGTTCTGAATGAGGGTCTTGCCTTCCTCGGTCCAGATCACGGTGGAACCAGTCACTTCGGCAGAACCGGTCTCGGTGTTCTTCTCGGCAGAAGAAGCGTCCGGCTTAACAGTGGAGGGGTCTTTGATCTTTTCAGAGCTGCTGACGATGCCCTTTTCCGTATAGCTGAAGGTGTACGTTTTGTCGGTGTCGGGATCCGTCCACTCAAACTTACCGCCGTTTGCCTTGCTCAGGTCGATGTCAGCCTTCGTCAGGCTCTTGCCAGCCTCTTTGTTGATGGCTTGTGCCAGTGCATCCTTCAGGGCCTCGTCCTGTGCCGTCTCTTTGGCATCGGCCTTGGCCTGCTCCGGGGTCTTTTCGCTGCCGTCCACCTTCTGGGTGTCGGACTCCTTGCCGTGGTGGTCGGTGATGGTGATACCCAATTTGAGCATGCTGCGCAGCAGAGTGTTCTGCTCGTTGGTCACGCGGCACACTTCGCCCTGATCGGTGGTATAGCACAGTTTGCCATCAGCGTCCACAGAGTATTTGCTGCCGGTGGTATTCTGGTTCAGCAGGTCGCGAAGCTCGGTGTCAGTAAGGCTGTCCAGCTTCGTGTCGGTCTCGTTCTTTGTGATGGTATAGGTCAGGTTGTTTTCCTTGTCCTCATAGGTGAAGGTGCCGTCCCCATTATCATGGGCTTTACCCAGAATATCCGTCACATTGAAGGTGTGATCCTTGCCCTTATCATCCTGCACAGTGATATCGGTGGAAGGATAGGGGTAATTCGTATCTTCCTTGGTGCCGAGCTCTTCGGTTTTCTCGTGATTCTGGTTTGCCATCGTGACGGTCAGGGTGGTGCGGGTGATCTTGGTGGCCGTGCTGGAATCCACCTTGACGGTGGTGGTCTGCTTCTGGCCCTGAGAGTCGGTGAACTCTTTGGTCAGGGTGTAGGTGCCATCGCCGTTATCCTTGTAACCGGCTTCGATCAGCTTGGAAATGTCAAGCCCGGTCATCTCGCCTTCAATTTTGTCTTCTTTGGTCAGGGTGAAGGTCTTGGTGCCGTCCGTTTCCACGGCGTCGGTCACAGTGTAATCACCGAACTTGGTATTGGGTTCGGTGTCCCAGCGCAGTGCTCCGTCCAGCTCCTCCTTCAGGGTTCCCTTCACGTCCTCAGAAGAGTCTTCCTCCGTCTTGGCACTGGCCTCACCCTCGACCTTGGTGGTGGTTTCAAGCGCGGCATCGGTGGTGGTGGTAGTCGTGGTGGTGGTAGAACCGTCCGGGTTGGTGGTCGTGGTGGTCGTGGTGGTCGGTTCGCCCAGCACAAGCTTCGTGTCCTTGGTCTCCGTCTCGGACTTTTCAGCTTCGCCAATGGGCTTTTTCTCTGTTTCGCTGCCGCCGTCCTTGGGGCCTTCCTGCTCATTGTTCAGGTCGGTCTCGGGCTGCTGTGCGCCGGGCTCACTCTCTTTGGGCACATCGCGGTTCACAGGGCCGGTGCTCTCGGTGGTGGTGGAAGAATCGTCCTTGGTGACCTTGTCGTTGTCGTGGTTATAATCCACGCTGATATCCGGGTCGCCGATCACATCCACAGCGCCCTCGCTCTTCTGGTTGGTCACCGGATCGGACGACACACTGGCAGCAGCAACGGGTGCAGAAGCCGGGCTTTCCCCTTCCGATTGGGGCGCGCTGTCGGGTGCGTCATTCGAGACGGCGTTCACATCATCTGCCGCATTCGCGATCAGGGGCTGGGCCGCAACACATGCGGTCAGTGCCATAGACATTGCAGCAACTTTAAACTTTTTGTTCGTCATGATCCCAGGTCTCCTTTCCTGTCGCCATGTGTATAATAGCCCGATAAATCGGACTGCATAAACTGCTTCCAACAACTACTTACGTTATGGCGTTTTCTAGAATTTTCGTCAAGAAAAACCATCCCGTAACGTTGAAATTCTGCGTTCTGTATCAATCGGCACCCTGCAGATTTGAAACTAATTCCAAGGGCTTGTTGCACGTTTGGCGTGATTTGTTGCAGACGTGTGCGTTTATGTGACGTTTGTGTTGCAGACGCATGGAATTACCATAGAAATTCCTCCCTTTCGTTCCTGTCTGGATTATACATGATTTGGGCGCGAAAATCATCAAAACCTGCGTGAATCGCCCTCGAACCTGCGTGAATCGCTCAAACGGACAGCAAAAAAGCCCCGGGAAGGGCCGCTGCGCGCCTCCCGGGGCTGCTGTGAAAGATGGCTAAAAAAGTAGTACTTCCAATTTAAAAAGTATTACTTTTGCACCATTCGGGTGCCGGTTCACTCGCCTTTCTGCTTCAGGCGGGCGTATTCGGCGTCTGCCTGAATGGCAGCGGCGGTGAAGCTGTTGTTGTTCCACCAGCTCACCAGCGCGGCCACGGTGGTGATGCCGGCGGTGACCAGCTGCTCCACGGTCTGGCTCTCGATGGGCAGCACGGGCTTGCCGCAGGCGCTCAGCAGCTGATTGGTCAGGGCCAGCAGCAGGCAGGCGGTGCGGGCGATGGTTGCGGCGGAGATCTTATGGATGTTCATGTCAGTTCCTCACTTTCTCGTTGTGTTCAAGGTCTGCGATGCGGTGGTTGGCCACCTTCATCTGTTCTTCTAAGATGGGTACGCGGCGGGCAAAATTGTTATGCTCGCGCACCTCACGGGTCAGTTCTTCCAGCTTGGTGTCGGTCACGGCCTGACTGCGGCTGTTGGCGATCAGCACACCGATCAGGGTCACGGCACCGGCGATCACGGCGGACAGGATGCTTTCCACTGGGCTCACCCCCTCAGCCCGTCCACCGGCTCTTGATGGGGCGCACGTCCACATGCACCCAGCCCGCTGCCCGGCCTGCCTTTGCCGGGTAGCGGCCAATGCCGCCGGTGCCGGGCAGCAGAGTTTCCGCGTAGGCGGCAAGCTGCTCCACCGGAACACCGGCCAGCCGGATGTCGGCGGCTCTGCCGTAGCAGTGCTGGCTGTAAGGGGCACCGCCCACGGCTTTGTTGTGGGCGGCGGTGCGGTAGCCGCTGGTAATGACCACCGGCACACCGAAGTGATCCCGGATGCTCTGCAGCAGCTGTACCAGCGCACTGTCCACGAAAAGCGGGTCGGAGCCGTCCCTGCAGGCAAATTCCCGCACCCGGAAGCTGCGGCTCAGCAGGGCATTGCCGTCCTTCCGGCGGGAATAGGCGTTAAGCATGGGCGTCCTCCTGCAGCAGGGCTGCCACCGCGTCCCGCAGCCGGGCGGGGACATCGTCCAGCGTTTTGAGCCCCTTGCGGATCAGGGCTGCATAGATCTTTGCCATCAGGCATCACTCCTTTCGTACAGTTCACACAGGGCAAGCTGCAGGTCGGTCAGCTGCTGCATCAGGTCGGCCACCGTGTCCGGCAGCTTTTCCCGCTCCTGCTGCTTCTTGCGCGCTTCTTCCTGCGCGGACAGCTCTTCGGCGGTATAGCGGATGTACCTTTTAATGGGCAGCTGCTCGACCCACGCGGGCCTTGCCGGTACGCCCGGCACATCCACCACCCGCTGCACGTCCCTGCCGCCGCTGGGGTATTCAGCCACCGTCTCGTAGTGGGCCACCTCGGCCACGGCCTCCTGCGCCGGATGCTCCAGCGGCTGGGTGTCGTCGGTCAGGTAGCCCAGCGTCAGGTCGGGGTTTTCCACGACCGCACCGGTCTCGTCGATGATCTTCATGGTTCAAAACCTCCTTTCTCAGGCCACGCGGTGCCAGATGTGCACATAGTAGGCGGCGGGCTGCACGGTGCTGCTGCGTCCGTAGATGGCATTGGATCTGGACGCATCCAGACTGAACTTAAAAACATTCGAATAGTTCATAAAACTGCTGTTGTCTACGCCAGCCGTTGCGTTCTGGTCGGAAGCAGTGACCGCACCGGATACAGCATTCTTGCCATAGTATACATTCGCGACAAAAGAACCGGTGATGTTCGGCAGACCGGCTTTCACGGTGGTGCCTGCTGCGTGGGTGCCGGATGCACCCATCAGTACCCGCTCGGACGCGATCTCCTCCCAGCTGCCGCCGAACAGTGCGGCGGGGCTGGTG
The DNA here is from genome assembly GCF_023347535.1 of Faecalibacterium sp. HTF-F. Lineage (NCBI taxonomy): Bacteria > Bacillati > Bacillota > Clostridia > Eubacteriales > Oscillospiraceae > Faecalibacterium > Faecalibacterium wellingii. The sequence goes on along the minus strand of NZ_CP094473.1, from coordinate 2,578,098 downwards.
GGGTCGGTGCTCTGGTAGATGCTGCCCACGGGATACGCGCCGGAGCTGGGGGCCGAGAGCAGCGTGTCGATATCTTCCTTTGTATAATAGGAAGAAAGATCGGCACCGAGGGTGCGCAGGGCAGCGGCCTTGTCGTCCGCCGTCCATTCCCCGGCAGAGGCGGCAGTGGTCAGGGCCTTTTTCACGCCGTAGGGCAGCAGGGCGGGGGTCAGCGGCAGAACGGTGCTGTCCATGCTGTCCAGCTGGCTGCGGTCAGCGGGGGCCGTGGTCAGGGTGCCGTCACTACGCACGTTGATGCCGCAGGCCGGGTCCACCCGCACCGCCCCGGGGACCGATGCGGTGGGTACGGTGCTGCTGCGCAGATAGGGGGACAGGTCCGGCATGGCGGCGGTGTCGGTGAGCACCGCTCCGGTGTTGGGGTCTACGCTCAGCACCCGCAGCAGCTGGCCGGATACCGGCTGCGCAGGGCAGGGCAGTGCGCCCACCTCCTGCGCGGTGAGCTTTACGATGCCGCTTTTGCCGTTGACGCTGACCACCTGCCCGTCCGTGGGCACAAGCTCTTCGGCGCGGGCGGCAGCGGCCTCTGCACGGGCAGCGCACTGGGATGCATTGGCGCTGTCGGCGCTGGTGCGCTGTGCGGCGGTCTGGGCCTGCGCTGCGTTGGCCGCGGTGGAAGCTGCACTGGCTGCGGCACGCTGTGCCGCCGTGGAGGCGCTGCTGGAGCTTTCCAGCACGCGGGCCACGAACTGCTCGTACAGCGAGGGCGGTAGCTCCTCTGCGTCATCATCGATGGGCAGAATGGCGTAGCAGTCATAGCTGCCGGGCCGGGTGTAGGCGGTGTAGCCGTTTTCACCCATGGCGGCCAGCATCCACTGCCCGCCGGTGCTGCCGGTCAGGCGGCGGTCCACCGTGACGCGGTGCTGGGTGTCCAGCGCCACCGGCGCCAGCAGGGTGCCGTCGCTGCGGCGCAGATACAGCGCAAGGGTGCACCCGTCCCATGCATCCGGCAGCTGGAACAGCAGCTCGTCCACCCCGGCGGCGTTCTGCGCACCGAGATGCAGCCGGTGCGGCTGGGCAAGGAACTCGGTGCCGCCGCACTGCTTTTGAATGATCTGGATCTTCACTTGAAAACCTTCCTTTCTGTTTTTTGTTTGATTGTATCGCGGCCGGACAGCGGCGGCGAGAGTGTACTTTATTTCCACAAGTTTCTATGCTTCGGCATTTTGCCGGAAGGCATTTTTCGGGGGAAATTCGCACAGATCCCGGTGGGGCAAAGGCGGGGCAACGGAAGGAAATGCCGCTGTGCAAAACCAGCGATTCAGGGCCGCTTGCCGTGCTGCCGGAACGGCCCAAAAGTGCAGTTTCCGGTGCGAAAAATCCAAAATAAATGTTAAAAATTCATGAACAAAACATCCCACAAAACAAAAGGAAAATCGGAAGGAAATAACCGAAATAACAATAATTTGGAGAAAACAATGTATAAATTGCACAAAAAATATCGTCAAAAAACTAACAAGAAGCAGACCCCTGATTTGACAAACGGCCTTTGGACTGGTAAAATAAGACCCGCTCAACGGAGCCAACAAACGTTGCAGCGTCTAAAATTTATCTGGATGAAGTGAAAACCATCTCACACATGGTGCGGCGCGGGCAGATGCGGCTCGGGCCGGGAGGAAAATGACACCTTCCGCAGCGGAGTCCAAATTGCATGCGATGCTCGGTCTTATCATAAAGAGGGCATCGTATTTGATTGTGGGGCCAGAGTGCTTCTGCCCGCCCCGCAGTCCGGGCGGCCGGGGCGTGGAACACCGTGTCTGCGGCCGCACCCAACTTTGAAAAGAGAGGAGTTGTCTCGTATCGCTTCCGTAAAAGTAAAGAAAGCTCTGACCGCCTGCAAGCAGGCTGTCTCTTCCCGTGTGCTGGCGTTCTGTGTCATGGTCGTGTGCCTTGTGGCTACACTCAGTGTGACCGCTGCGAATCTGCGGCTGACCTACGTCACAGACTCCAATGGTGCCCGGCAGGTGATCCTCACCTCCGAGACCGACCCTGCACAGGTCATGAACCTCTCCGGCATCCAGTCCGAAGAGGGTGATCGGGTCTATTACACGGCCTACAGCGGCAACCTTGCCGCCCTGAACATCGAGCGCGCATTCTCCGTCAGCATCACTGCCGACGGTCAGGAGTACCCCGTCAAGATGGTGTTCGGCACCGTCGCCGACGCTCTGAAGCGCGCAGGTATCACTCTGGAGGGTGACGACTACACCGAGCCTGCTCTGGACCAGCTGGTGAGCGCAGGTTCCACCATCACGGTGCACCGCGTGGACTACACCGACCGTGTGGAGACGCAGGCCATCCCCTATGATACCGAGTATGTCTACACCAGCCTGTATTTCCGCAACACCGGCCGCGCCACCACGGTGCGCCATGGTGCGGAAGGCCAGCAGACCATCACCACCCGCGACCGCTATGTGGACGGCGAACTGGAGAACAGCATCGTGGTGGATTCCACCACTACCGTGGAGCCCACCAACCATGTCATCAAGACCTATGGCGCGGGCGCACCGGTCTCCCCGCTGACCGGCCCGGATGGCACCACCAATGCACCGGCTTCCTACAGCAAGGTGCTCACCGGCAAGGCCACCGGCTACTACTCCAGGACCGGCAAGGGTTCCTCCGGCCTCGGCCTTGGCTATGGCACTGTGGCCGTGGACCCGGATGTGATCCCCTACGGCACCAAGCTGTATATCACCTCCACCGACGGCAAGTTCGTGTATGGCTACGCAGTGGCCACCGACACCGGCATTGCGGTGCAGAAGGGCGAGATCCTGGTAGACCTGTTCTATGAGACCTACGCCGAGAGCGTGATCAACGGTGCCATTCAGGTCAACGTCTACGTTGTGGGCTGAGAAACCTGAAAAACCCGGAACCGAAAATTTTTAACAGAAACAGAGAGCTTCTGTGCATCCTCCCCTTGGGGAGGGCGCGCAGAGGCTCTTTTTGTTTGCGGATTGGTAGGATTCACCATAAAATTTGCAAAAATTTAGAGGGTGTGTATATAAGGGAGAAATATCACCGAAAAGATTATGGTAAATTTTGATGAAATCCCCTTGAAAAACAGTCCGAAATTCTTTAATATAAAAGAGTAAAAAGCTACAGGTGCGCTTTCCGGCGCATCTGTACGGGGAGGAGCAGTCTATGAAACCGACCGAGGAAAAGATCCAGAGCAATGCATCGGACCTTCCGGTGTATCTGTTCAAACAGGGCAATAACTGTGAAGCATACCGCTACTTCGGCGCACACATGGAAACGCGCGCCGGTGAAGCGGGCGTGGTGTTCCGCGTGTGGGCACCCCATGCTGTGGCGATCAGCGTGGTGGGCGACTTCAACAGCTGGAAGCCGGGCAGCCACCCGATGCGCAAGGTGGATGGCGATTCCGTATGGGAATTGTTCATCCCGGGCATGAAGGAATACGATGTTTACAAATATTGCGTGACCACCCGTGCAGGTGATCTGGTCTATAAGGCCGATCCCTATGCATTCCACGCCGAGACCCGCCCGTCCAACGGCAGCAAGGTCTACGATATCACCGGCTTTGTGTGGCACGATGACGCATGGCAGGCAGCACAGAAAAAGGCGGACGTGATCAACGGCCCCATGAACATCTACGAGATGCACGCCGGCAGCTGGAAGATGAAGGAGGGCGACAAGCCCTATAACTATTCCGAGCTGGCAGACGAGCTGATCCCGTATATCACCGATATGGGCTATACCCATGTGGAGCTGCTGCCGGTCATGGAATACCCCTTTGATGGCAGCTGGGGCTATCAGGTCACAGGCTATTTTGCACCCACCAGCCGCTACGGCACCCCCAAGGACTTTATGGCCTTTGTGGACAAGCTGCACGCCGCCGGCATCGGCGTGATCATGGACTGGGTGCCTGCTCACTTCCCGAAGGACCAGTTCGGCCTGTACAACTTTGACGGCGAGGCCTGCTACGAGGACCCGAACCCGAAGCGCGGCGAACATAAGGAGTGGGGCACCATGGTGTTCGACTTCGGCCGCAGCGAGGTGCAGAGCTTCCTGATCTCCAGCGCACTGTACTGGCTGGAGCAGTACCACATCGACGGCCTGCGGGTGGATGCCGTGGCATCCATGCTGTATCTGGACTATAACCGCAAGCAGGGCGAATGGGAGCCCAACAAGGACGGCGGCAAGGAGAATCTGGAGGCCGTTGCCTTCCTGCGCAAGCTGAACGACACCGTGCTGGGCCGTCATCCGCACAAGTACATGATCGCAGAAGAATCCACCGCATGGCCCATGGTCACAAAGCCTGCTTCGGACGGCGGCCTTGGCTTCAACTTCAAGTGGAACATGGGCTGGATGAACGATATGCTCAGCTACATGAAGACCGACCCGCTCTTCCGTTCCGGCAACCACAACAAGGTCACCTTCAGCTTCTTCTACGCCTTCAGCGAGAACTTTGTGCTGCCCATCAGCCACGATGAGGTGGTGCACGGCAAGGGCAGCCTGATCAACAAGATGCCCGGCGAGTACGACGCCAAGTTTGCAAACCTGCGCACCTTCTTCGGCTACATGATGGCCCACCCGGGCAAGAAGCTGCTGTTCATGGGACAGGAGTTCGGCCAGTTCGCCGAGTGGAACGAGACAAAGCCGCTGGACTGGATGCTGCTGGGCTACGATAAGCACAACGAACTGCAGACCTATGTCAGGACCCTGAATGCCTTCTACAAGGAGCACCCCGCCTTCTGGCAGGTGGACTACAGCTGGGAGGGCTTCCAGTGGATCGTGCCGGACGACTCGCAGCAGAGCGTGATCGCCTTCCTGCGCAAGGACACTTCCGGCAAGCAGATCCTGGTGGTCTGCAACTTCAACCCCGTCCTGCGTGAGGGCTACACGCTGGGCGCACCGGTGGCAGGCTCCTACAAGGAGATCCTGAACAGCGACGATGCAGAGTTCGGCGGTTCCGGCGCAGTTCACAACAAGGCCGTGCGCACCCACAAAAAGCCGCTGCACGGGTTTGAGCAGAGCATCACGATCACCCTGCCGCCCATGAGCACGCTGTACTTTGAGGTGCCCGCCAAGCGCACCCGCAAGGCTGCAGAGGACAAGACCGATAAGGCGGGAAAAAAGACCACAGCCAAAAAGGCAAAGACCGCTGCTGAACCGGCAAAGACCGTGAAAAAGACCACCCGCAAGGCCAAGGCCGAGCCGGAGACCGCTGCAGAAGCACCCAAAAAACGCGGCCGCAAGCCCAAGGCAGAGGCTGCCGCTGCAGAGGAAAAGCCGGTGAAAAAGACCGCCCGCAAGGCCAAGACTGAGCCGGAGGCTGCCGCAGAGGCACCCAAAAAGCGCGGCCGCAAGACGAAGGCAGAGGCTGAGCCTGCAGCGGAAAAAGCACCCGCAAAGCGTACCCGCAAACCGAAGGAGCCCAAGAAATGACCCGGCACTTCGGCCGACCCATACCGCACACGTTGACGATCATTTCCGAATTACGGAAATGTTAATGTTAAAGGGGAGAATAAAGCTATGGCAAAAGAAATTGTGGCAATGATCCTTGCCGGTGGACGTGGCTCGCGCTTGTACGCGCTGACACAGAAAACGGCAAAACCCGCAGTGTCCTTCGGCGGCAAGTACCGCATCGTGGACTTCCCGCTGTCCAACTGCGTGAACTCCAACATCGACACCGTTGGCATCGCGACCCAGTATCAGCCCCAGAAGCTGAACGAGTACATCGGCAATGGCCAGCCCTGGGATCTGGACCGTCTGCACGGCGGCGTGCACACCCTGCCGCCCTACGAGCAGGCAAAGGGCACTGATTGGTACAAGGGCACTGCAAACGCCATCTACCAGAACATCGGCTTCATCGACAGCTACGATCCCGAGTATGTGATCATCCTGTCCGGCGATCAGATCTGCAAGCAGGACTATGCCGACTTCCTGCGCTTCCACAAGGAGAAGGGCGCAGAGTTCTCTGTGGCTGTTATGGAAGTGGACTGGAAGGAAGCCTCCCGCTTCGGCCTGATGGTGGCTGACGAGAACGACCGCATCACCGAGTTCCAGGAGAAGCCCCCGGTACCCAAGTCCAATCTGGCTTCCATGGGCATCTACATCTTCAACTGGGACGTTCTGAAGAAGTATCTGGAAGAGGATGAGGCAGACCCCAACTCCAAGAACGACTTTGGCATGAACATCATCCCGGCCCTGCTGCGGGACGGCCGCAAGATGTATGCTTACCGCTTTGCCGGCTACTGGCGTGACGTGGGCACCATCGACAGCCTGTGGGAAGCCAACATGGAGGTGCTGGACCCCGAAAACTCCGGCATCGATATCTTTGACGAGGAGTGGAAAATCTACAGCCGCAACCCGGTCCTGCCTCCGCAGAAGATCGGCCCCCGCGCTGTGGTGCAGGATTCCCTCGTCACCGAGGGCTGCAAGATCTACGGCAATGTGCATCACTCTGTGCTGAGCGCAGGCGTTATTGTGGAAGAGGGCGCTACCGTTGAGGACGCAGTCCTGATGGACGGCGTTGTGGTCAAGGCTGGTGCTGTTGTCAAGCGCTGCATCCTGGCGGAGGATGTTGTGATCGGTGCAGGCGCACGTGTGGGCGGCGATGGCCCCATTGCCCATGTGGGCACCGGCCTGACCGTCGGCGCAGGCGCAACCGTCAAGGAAGGCGCCAAAGTCTTTGAATCCGTCAAGGAGGGTATGGAAGTATGCTGAGCCAGAACACCAATGCGTTGGGTATTATTTTCCCCAACAGTTATGATAATACCGTCCCCGAGCTGGTGACCGAGCGCGCAATGGCTTCGATCCCCTTCGCGGGCCGCTACCGTATGGTGGACTTTGTTCTGTCCAGCATGGCAAACTGCGGTATCTCCAATGTTTCCATCGTGGTGCGCAAGAACTACCACTCCCTGATGGATCATCTGGGCACCGGTCGTGAGTGGGATATGGCCCGCCGTCACGGCGGCCTGAACATCGTGCCTCCTTTCGCTGAGAAGGGCGTGCGCATCTATTCCGGCCGTGTGGAAGCTCTGGGCTCCATCATGAACTTCCTGGAGAACCAGAAGGAAAAGTACGTGGTCATGAGCGACGCCAATGTTGCCCTGAACTACGACTTCAACGCCCTGCTGGCCGCCCATCAGGCAAGCGGTGCCGATGTGACCGTCGCTTACCAGAAGACCGAGATCCCCGAGGGCCGCAAGAACGACAACTACACCCTGACCGTTGATGCCGACGGCCGTGTGACCGAGCTGCTGTTCAACGATTACCGCCCCGGCGTGCAGAACCTTGACCTGAACATCTATGTTCTGGAGCGCGAGACTCTGCTCAAGCTGGTCCGGGATGCGACCTCCCGCGGCCTGATCTACTTCGAGCGCGATATTCTGGCCCACAATGTCAACATCCTGAACATCCACGCTCTGGAGTACACCGGCTATGTGGCACATGTCTGTGACATGAAGAGCTACTTCGACGAGAACCTCAAGCTGACCGATGACGAGAATCTGGAAAAGCTGTTCCCCAAGAAGAGCCCGGTCTACACCAAGATCCGCGACGACAACCCCACCCGCTATGTGCCGGGCTGCAAGGTGACCGACTCCATTCTGGCCGACGGCTGCGTGATCGAAGGCACAGTGGAGAACTGCGTGCTGTTCCGCGGCGTCAAGGTCAAGAAGGGTGCCGTTGTCAAGAACTGCGTGCTGATGCAGGATACGGTGGTGGAAGCCAATGCCGAGCTGGACTGCGTTGTTACCGATAAGAACGTGAAGATCACTGCCGGCAAGAAGCTGTCCGGCACCGAGAGCTTCCCGGTGTACGTGCAGAAGAACCACACCGTCTGATCTGTTGCATTATCCATAGGGGCGGCTTCCTCCCCGGTAGCCCCTCTTGAGAGGGGCGGGGGCACCTGTGTGCCCCCGCCTGCTCTTTTGTAAAAATGGTTCGTGCCGCTGAAAAATGCGGCGGGGAGCACGAAATGACCCAAACATATGAAAGGAGCGATCCTATGAGAATCCTGTATGCTGCTTCGGAAGCTGCACCCTTTGCAAAATCCGGTGGTCTGGCCGACGTTGCGGGCGCACTGCCCAAGGCTCTGGTCAAGGACGGCGTGGACGCCCGCGTCATCATGCCCCTGTACGGCGATCTGAAGTTCCGTGATACGCTGGAGTACGTGACCAATTATTCCGTCCCCGTGGGCTGGCGCAGCCAGTACTGCGGCCTGTTCAAGACCGAGCGGAACGGCGTGACCTACTACTTCCTGGACAACGAGTATTACTTCAAGCGCCGCGGCCTGTACGGCTTCTACGATGACGGCGAGCGTTTCGCCTTCTTCTCCCGCGCCGTTTTAGAGACCCTGTTCTACATCGATTTCACCCCCGATATCATCAACTGCAACGACTGGCAGACCGCACTGGTGCCGGTGTACCTGAATCTGTACTACCGTCATCTGGATAAGTTCAACCGCATCAAGACCATTTTCACCATCCACAACATCGCTTATCAGGGCAAGTACGGCACCGACATTCTGGAGGACACCTGCGGCATCGGCCGCCGGGATCAGCACATCGTGGAGTACGATGGCTGCGCAAACTTTATGAAGGGCGCCTTCGAGACCGCCGACAAGATCACCACCGTCAGCCCCACCTATGCCATGGAGATCCTCGACCCGTGGTTCAGCTATGGTCTGGACGCCCTGCTGCGGGAGAAGCAGTACAAGCTGTGCGGCATCCTGAACGGCATCGATACCGATTCCAACGATCCCGCTACGGATAAGAACATCCCCTTCAACTACGACATCACCAACTTTGAAGAGGGCAAGGCAAAGTGCAAGGAAGCCCTGCAGGATAAGTTCGGCCTGAACAAGGACGGCAGCCCCGTCTTTGCCATGGTCAGCCGCATGGTCGGCATGAAGGGCTTTGATCTGGTGCAGAGCATCGCCGATGGTCTGGTGGACCGCGGCATCGAGCTGGTCATTCTGGGCAGCGGCGAGAGCCAGTACGAGAACTTCTTCTCCGACCTGTGCGCACGCCACCCGGGCCGCGTAGGCACCTACATCGGCTTTGAGCCGGCCCTGTCGCAGGAGATCTACGCAGGTGCAGATGCCTTCATCATGCCTTCCAAGAGCGAGCCCTGCGGTCTGGCACAGATGGTGGCCTGCCGCTACGGTACGCCTCCCATCGTCCGCGAGACCGGCGGTCTGCGCGACTCCATCCACGACAGCACCATGGGCGAGGGCAACGGCTTCACCTTTGCGGGCTACAATGCCCACGAGCTGTATGTGGCCTGCTGCAACGCACAGAATGCTTACTATGACAAGGAGAACTGGAAGAACCTCGTGCATCACTGCATGGAGTGCGATTTCAGCTGGGATGTCTCCGCCAAGAGCTACGAGGGCCTGTACAACGAGACGGCAAACCTCTGGTAATGTTCTGAAAACTGCATAACAGCTGCCGCCCGGTTCCCAAAGAGCCGGGCGGCTTTTTTGTGTGACCCTCTCAGTTTCGCTTCGCTCAGCAGCTCCCCCGAAAGGGGGAGCTTTATTTGTGCTGCCCGAAAGATGCATAAAAACTCGCCCTTCGGGAGAGCTGGCGCGTCAGCGCCTGAGAGGGTTCGCCCGTTTTTTGCATTCTGCACAACAGAACCATCAAACTTTTGGTATTGATGTGCCCGCAGACGCACAAACTCCATACAGGGCGTACAGTTACGGCATTAGTGTAAACAAACTATGAAATTTTACTAGAAAACAGTGGAAAATTGATTGAAAAAACGGCCGGTTTGAATTATACTATCGTTATAAGATTTTTTGCTGATTGCAAATCTGTGGCATAAAATCCAGAATCTGGCTTTTGCACAGGAAGACCACACAGGGAGGAATTGCAGATTGAAGGGCTGGTATAAGGCACTGGAGGATCTTGTCTGGCTGACCCAGCTTGGCCTGAATATGCTGCTGCCTCTGGTCATGTGTCTGGGCGGTGCATGGTGGGCGGTGAACAGCTGGAGCTGGCCGGAATGGGTGTTCCTTCCGGCGATCCTGCTGGGCCTTGCTGCCGGGGCACAGAACTTCTGGTATTTTGCCAAGGAACACATGGACCGCACCAAAAAGGAAAAACCAAAGCGGGTGGGGTTCAATTCGCATCAGTAAACTTAACAGGAGGTTTCCCTTTATGAAACTGCAGCCGGAATCCAAAAAGGAGCTGACCCGCATCGCCTGCGGCACGGCCATCTGTACCGCCGTCATGTGGGTGATCTTTGCAGCTCTGCACCTGGTTGGCTGGGTGAAATTTGATTACACTGTTGTTCTGGGCAGTCTCATCGGCGCGGCGGTGGCCATCGGCAACTTTGCGGGCATCTGCATCGTGTGCCAGAAGGTCATCGACGAGCAGGATGAGAAACGGCGCAAAGCGACATTGCAGGCTTCCTACAATGTCCGGATGCTTCTGCAGGCGGTGTGGATCATCGTGTCCATCGGGGCACCCTGCTTCCAGCCCTTTGCCAGTGTTCTGCCCCTGCTTTTCCCGCGCGTTACGATCTACTACCTGCAAATAACCGGAAAGTACAAGCCTCTTGCACCGGCCGGGCCTTCGGTGGACGTCTCTGTGGAGGACGACCCCGAACCCGCACCGGAGCCGGAAGCCGGGCCCCGTGACGAAGGGGGTGAAACGTAACAAATGGAACTGAACGGCGCAAAGATCCTGTATACCATCCATACGGACATCCCCCTGCTGGGTGATTTCAAGATCACCCAGACCTTAGTCAGTACCTGGATCGTCATGGCGCTGCTTTCGGGTTTTGCCATCTGGCTGGGCAGAAATCTCAAGCTGGAAAATGTCTCAAAGCGGCAGGCCGCCGCTGAGTTCATCGTAGAACGGCTGGACAAGTTCGTGCACGACAACATGGGCTATCACTTTGATCAGTATATCCCGCTCATCGGCGCGATCTTCGCTCTGAGCATCGGCTGCAACCTCATCAGTGTCATCGGCCTGTGGAGCCCCACAGCCGACCTGAACACCGAGGCGGCGTGGGCCATCGTGGTGTTCGTGCTGATTATGTACTACAAGATCAAGACCAACGGCATCCTTTCCTACCTGAAAGGGCTTTTGGACCCCATCTTCATCATGGCACCCATCAATGTGCTGTCGGAGGTTTCCACCCCCGTCAGTATGGCGTTCCGTCACTTTGGCAACATCTTGTCCGGTACGGTCATCTCCACACTGCTGTACTGGGCGCTGGCAAGCCTGAGCCACGTCATTTTCGGCTGGCTGCCCGGTGCCTTGAGCCAGATCCAGCTGTTCCAGATCGGCATCCCGGCCTTTACGGGCCTGTATTTCGACTGGTTCGGCGGCTGCATTCAGGCGTTCATCTTCTGTACCCTGACCGCAATTTTCATCAAGCGTGCTGCCGGTGAGGAATAAGCCCTCACAACGGCATCTCCCAAAACAAAAAAATTTTTTGGAGGACAAATCTTATGACTGACTTTCAGTACCTCGCTCGTGGTATCGCTCTGGCAGGCTGCGGCATCGGCGCAGGCTGCGCACTGATCGCAGGTATCGGCCCCGGTATCGGCGAAGGCAACGCAGCAGCAGCTGCCTGTGAAGCTGTGGGCCGTCAGCCCGAGTGCAAGAGCGACGTTACCAGCACCCTGATTCTGGGCGTTGCACTTTCCGAGACCACCGGTATTTACGGCTTCGTCACCGGCCTGCTGCTGATCTTCCTGGCACCCGGTATGTTCATGAAGTTCCTGGCATAAGCGGAACCTTTTACAAAATAACGAAAGGAGACGCTTATGGAACTGTACCAGGCGTTGATCACGCTGGACGGCTGGACCTTTCTGGCCCAGATCTGCAACCTGATGATCCAGCTGTTCATCTTCAAAAAGTTCCTGCTGAATCCGGTCAAAAATGTGATCGCAGAGCGCAAGGCGAAGGCGGACAGCCAGATCGCCGATGCCACCAAGCTGCGCACCGAAGCCGAAGCCATGAAGGCGGAGTACGAGCAGAACCTGCAGAATGCCCGCGCCGAGGCCAACGAGATCGTTGCCAATGCGCAGAAGACGGCCACCGCCCGCGGCGAAGAGATCGTGGGCGAGGCCCGCGCACAGGCTGCTGCCCTCAAGCAGAAGGCCGAAGCCGACATTGCGCAGGAGCGCAAGAAGGCCGTGAACGAGGTCAAGGACGAGATCGGCGGCATCGCCATGGAGATCGCCTCCAAGGTGGTGGAGCGTGAGATCAGCGAGAAGGACCACAAGGATCTGATCGACGAATTTATCAAAAATGTGGGTGAAGCATCATGACCGAGACTGCAAGGATGTACGGCGGAAGCCTGTACGATCTGGCGGCGGAGGAAGGGCTGGAGGCCCGCATTCTGGGTGAGCTGGACGAAGCCGTGGCGCTTTTTAAGGCGAACCCGGACTACCTGCATCTGCTCAGCACCCCCAGCATCCCCAAAAAGGAGCGCTGCGGCCTGCTGGATGAAGCGCTGCGGGATCAGGTCCACCTCTATGTGCTGAACTTTTTGAAGATCCTGTGCGAGAAGGGCACTCTGCGGGAGCTGTCCGGCTGCGCACGGGCTTACCGTGTGCGCTACAATCAGGCGCACGGCATTCTGGAAGCAACGGCGACCACTGCAGTGGCAATGACGGAGCAGCAGGCAAAGAGCCTGCACGAAAAGCTGGAAAAGCTCACCGGCAAGACCATCGACCTGAAAACAAAGGTCGATCCGGCAGTGCTGGGCGGCATCCGGCTGGATATCGAAGGCACCGAGCTGGACGGCACGGTGCAGAACCGTCTGTCCGCCCTGCGCAGGGATATTGCTTCCGTGACACTGTGATCGAATTTCCACCCGAAAGATTTTTAAGAATTGAGTGGTGAACAAACAAAGATGCAACTGAAACCTGAAGAGATCTCCAAGATCATCCGTGCGCAGATCAAGCATTACGAAAATGCCATCGAGCAGAGCGAGACCGGCACGGTCATTATGGTGGGCGACGGCATCGCCCGCGCCAGTGGTCTGGAAAAGTGCATGGCAGGTGAGCTGCTTCAGTTTGATAACGGCGAATACGGCATGGCCCAGAATCTGGAGGAGAATACCGTCTCCATCGTTCTGCTGGGCTCCGACGTCGGCATCAAGGAAGGCAGCACTGTCAAGCGCACCGGCAAGGTGGTGTCCGTGCCGGTGGGCGAAGCCATGATCGGCCGCGTGGTCAACGCGCTGGGCCAGCCCATCGACGGCGCAGGCCCCATCGAGACCACCGAGTTCCGCGCCATTGAAAGCCGCGCTCCCGGCATCATCGACCGTCAGCCGGTCAAGGAGCCGCTGCAGACCGGCATCAAGGCCATCGACTCCATGATCCCCATTGGCCGCGGCCAGCGCGAGCTGATCATCGGCGACCGCCAGACCGGCAAGACCACCATCGCCTCCGATACCATCATCAACCAGAAGGGCAAGGACGTCATCTGCATTTACGTTGCCATCGGCCAGAAGCGCTCTACCGTGGCAAATCTGGTGCAGAGCCTGACCGAAGCCGGTGCCATGGGCTACACCATCGTGGTGTCCGCAACGGCATCCGAGCTTTCGCCCCTGCAGTATATCGCACCCTACTCCGGCTGTGCCATGGGCGAATATTTCATGCATCAGGGCAAGCACGTCCTCATCATCTACGACGATCTGTCCAAGCACGCCGTGGCCTACCGTGCACTGTCGCTGCTGATCCGCCGTCCCCCGGGACGTGAGGCTTACCCCGGCGACGTGTTCTATCTGCACTCCCGTCTGCTGGAGCGCGCGGCCAAGCTCTCCAATGAGCTGGGCGGCGGCAGCCTGACGGCTCTGCCCATCATCGAGACGCAGGCGGGCGATGTTTCCGCCTACATCCCCACGAATGTCATTTCCATCACCGATGGTCAGATCTTCCTGGAGACGGAGCTGTTCCACTCCGGTGTCATGCCGGCAGTCAACCCCGGCATCTCGGTGTCCCGCGTGGGCGGCAATGCCCAGATCAAGGCCATGAAGAAGGTGGCCGGCACCCTGAAGCTGATCTACTCCCAGTACCGTGAGCTGCAGAGCTTTGCACAGTTCGGTTCCGATCTGGATGCCGACACCAAGGCCCGTCTGGCACAGGGTGAGCGCATCGTGGAAGTGCTCAAGCAGAACCGCTCCGCTCCCGTGCCTGTAGAAAAGCAGGTGGCCATCCTGTATGCGACCATTCACGATTACCTCGTGAAGGTCAAGGTGCCGGATGTGGCCGAGTATGAGAAGGGCCTGTACGAGCATCTGGACAACGATGCCGCCGGTGCCGCCGTCATGGAGACCATCCGCACCACCGGCAATCTGGATAAGGATACCGAGGAGCAGCTCAAGAGCGTGCTCACGGCCTATACCGACAGCTTCGTCAAGGCACACTAAGGAAGGAGGCGTAACGCATGGCTGGTTCCATGAAGGACATCAAGCTGCGCATCAAAAGCGTAGAGAGCACCATGCAGATCACCAAGGCAATGGAACTGGTGGCTTCCTCCAAAATGCGCCGCGCCAAGGAACGGGTGGAGCACAGCCGCCCCTACTTTGAAACGCTGCATGAGACCCTGACCAAGATCGCTGCGGCAGACCCCCGTGCCCGCAACCCCTACCTGCGCCGTGACGAAGTGAAGCGCACGCTGCTCATCGTCATTGCAGGCGACCGCGGCCTTGCCGGTGGATACAATTCCAACGTGCTCAAGCAGGCCGCAGCCGAAGAGGGCGAGGTGCTGGTGCTGCCCATCGGCAAGCGCTCGGCAGAGTATTTCGTCCATCACGAAGTGCCCCTGTTCACCCAGGAGGTGCTGCTGGCGGCAGATGTCTCGGTGGGCGAGTGCTTCCAGCTGTCCCGCCAGATCACCGAGGGCTACCGCAAGGGCGAGTACGATGCGGTGAAGATCTGCTACACCCGGTTCGATTCCATGATGACCCAGACCGCAGCCACCATGGAGGTGCTGCCGCTGTCCATCGAACCCACCGAGCAGCAGAAGGCAGAAGCCCGCCGCAGCCAGATCCTGTACAAGCCCAGCAGCGAGGAAGTATTCAGCGCGATCATCCCGGAGTATGTGGCCGGCATCGTCTACGGCGCCGTGTGCGAGAGCGTGGCAAGTGAGCTTGCCGCCCGCCGCACCGCCATGGATGCCGCCACCAAGAACGCCGGTGAGATGATCGATCATCTGAACCTGTATTATAACCGTGCCCGTCAGGCCGCCATCACGCAGGAGATCACTGAGATCGTGGCCGGCGCGGAGATTTAACAACCTATCAAAAAGGAGTTGTAGCCTATGTCCGAAAAACATATCGGCAAGGTGCTCCAGGTCATCGGCCCGGTGCTGGACATCCAGTTTGAGGATGGCCAGCTGCCGGAGCTGCTCAACGCCATCGAGATCGACAACCACGGCGAAAAGCTGGTGGTCGAGGTGGCACAGCACACCGGCGATAACGTGGTGCGCTGCATTGCAATGAACAGCACCGATGGTCTGGTGCGCGGCACCGAAGCCGTGGATACCGGCGAACCCATCAAAGTGCCCGTGGGCGACCAGTGTCTGGGCCGCGTGTTCAACCTGCTGGGTGAGCCCGTGGACAACAAGCCCGCCCCGGCCCCGGAGGCCTACTGGCCCATCCACCGCCCTGCTCCCAGCTACGAGGAGCAGCAGTCCACCACCGAGATCCTGGAGACCGGCATCAAGGTCGTTGACCTGATCTGCCCCTACGCAAAGGGCGGCAAGATCGGTCTGTTCGGCGGTGCAGGCGTCGGCAAGACGGTCCTGATCCAGGAGCTGATCTATAACATCGCCACCGAGCACAACGGCTACTCGGTGTTCACCGGCGTTGGCGAGCGCACCCGTGAGGGCAACGACCTGTATGGTGAAATGACCGAGAGCGGCGTTATCAACAAGACTGCGCTGGTCTACGGCCAGATGAACGAACCTCCCGGAGCACGTATGCGCGTGGCACTGTCCGGCCTGACCATGGCGGAGTATTTCCGCGATGTGAAGAATCAGGACGTGCTGCTCTTCATCGATAACATCTTCCGCTTCACGCAGGCAGGCTCTGAGGTGTCCGCACTGCTGGGCCGTATGCCCTCTGCCGTCGGCTACCAGCCCACGCTGGCCACCGAGATGGGTGCTCTGCAGGAGCGCATCACCTCCACCCGCAAGGGCTCCATCACCTCGGTGCAGGCCGTCTACGTGCCTGCCGACGACCTGACCGACCCGGCCCCTGCCACCACCTTTACCCATCTGGATGCCACCACGGTTCTGAGCCGTGACATTGCTTCGCAGGGCATCTACCCCGCTGTGGACCCGCTGGATTCCACCAGCCGCATCCTCAGCCCGGAGGTCGTGGGTCAGGAGCACTACGAGATCGCCCGCGCCGTCCAGAAGGTGCTGCAGCGCTACAAGGAACTGCAGGACATCATTGCCATCATGGGCATGGACGAGCTGAGCGAGGAAGACAAGCGCACGGTCAGCCGCGCCCGCAAGGTGCAGCGTTTCCTGAGCCAGAGCTTCCACGTGGCAGAGCAGTTCACCGGTATGCCCGGCCAGTATGTGCCGCTCAAGGAGACCCTGCGCGGCTTCAAGATGATCCTGAACGGCGAGTGCGACGAGCTGCCCGAGAGTGCATTCCTGTTCGCGGGCACCATCGATGACGTGTTCGCAAAAGCGAAGAAAGGGTAAACCATGACGACCTTTCATCTGACGGTGGTCACGCCGGACGGCTGCGCCTTTGACGGGCAGGCCGAGCGCATCGTCTGCCGCGCCATCGACGGCGATATCGCCATCCTTGCCCGACACGGGGATTACTGCACCGCGCTGGGCATGGGCGAAGCGCATATCGTGGACGCGGACGGCCAGCGCCGCCGCGCCGCCTGTATGGGCGGCCTGCTGAGCGTGCTGGACGGCGAAGTGCGTCTGGTCGCAACCACATGGGAGTGGGCCGAGGAGATCGATCAGGCCCGCGCTGAGGCTTCCAAGAAGCGCGCGGAAGAGATCCTTGCGCAGAAGAACCTCGCTCAGCGGGACTACGAACTGGCTCAGGCACGCCTCAAGCGCGCTCTGGTGCGCACCTCTATCCACTGAACCCTGTATACAAAAAGGCACCCGCAGCGATCCGGCTGTGAGTGCCTTTTGTTTTGCATGGGATGATTTTAAATGCGCGCCGCCGCTTCCCGAAGGAAGCAGACGCGGCTCATGCCGTTTTCCTCCACGACCCCTCTCGTGAAAAAAGGGGTTCGGGAAAGTCCGCAGACTTTCCTGAACCCCCAAAATTTAAATAACTCTTCCGCTGAATATGCGCAAAGCGAACGCGGAGCGCATTCCCAATCGTCTCACAGCCGGTTTGCCTTCTCGATCAGGTTGCGGATGTGATGGGCCAGCATCTCCACCGCAGCGGTGTTCTCGCCGCCGTTGGGCACAATGATGTCTGCGTTGCGCTTGCTGGGCTCCACAAAGGCCTCGTGCATGGGCTTGACGGTGGTCAGGTACTGCTCAATGACGCTGTCCAGACTGCGGCCCCGCTCCTTCACATCCCGCACCAGACGGCGCAGGATGCGCTCGTCGGCGTCGGTGTCCACATAGATCTTGTAGTCGAACAGGGCGCACAGCTCCGGCTCCACAAAGGGCAGGATGCCTTCCACGATCAGCACCGGTGCGGGCTCGATGTGCTGCACCTTGTCGCTGCGGTTGTGGTTGGAGTAGTCGTACACCGGGCAGTCGATGGCGCGGCCTGCCTTCAGCTCCTGCAGATGGTAGATCAGCAAAGCGTTGTCAAAAGCGTCCGGATGGTCGTAGTTCAGCTTGCAGCGCTCTTCAAAAGGCAGCTCGTCGTGGCGCTTATAGTAGCTGTCATGGGAGATCAGGCGCACTTCATCCTCGCCAAAACGCTCCTTCAGCCGCAGAGCAAGGGTGGTCTTGCCGCTGCCGGAGCCGCCTGCAATGCCAATAATCAGATTATTCATAGGGGTCCCTCCTGCATCATCCTGCCGTTTTGGGTGGAAAAAAGGGCAGGAATGGATTATAATAGGTGCAAAGCTGCCTGTCCGGGACACAGCGCCGGGCGGGCTTGTTCCTGTACATCATAACACAAACCGGCACATTTTTACAGCCCCGGAGCTGCAAATGTGTGAGATAAGGGAAAATGCCATGCAGAAAAAACAATTTCAGCAAAATATGAAGGACAAGGTCCGGGTGTTTGAGGATGGCGGCATCCGCCTGCTCAAACGGGGACAGAAGGGCGTGGTACACGCTATTTTCAGCCGTTTTGGTCTGGTGCTGGTTCTGCTGCTTTTACAGGCGTTCGCGCTGTTCAGCCTGCTGCAGTGGTTCGGTGAGCTGCTGCCGCATTATTTTGGCGGCACCCTGCTGGTAACAGCGGCAATGATGGTCTATCTGCTCAATCAGGACATGGACAACAGCGTGCGCATTACATGGCTGGTGGTCACGGCGCTGATGCCGGTGCTGGGCGTGCCGCTGTTCTGGTACACCAAAAGCGATGTGGGCCACAATGCCCTGAAGCGCCGCCTGCTGGATCTGGAGGGCCGGACCCGCGCCCAGCTGCCGCAGGATGAGCAGACCGTGGAGCTTTTGCAGGAGCAGGCACCCGAAGCGGTGCCGCTGGCACGGTATCTGCGGGGCAAGGGCGGCGGCTTTCCGGTCTATGCCGACACGGTGGCCACCTACTTCAACGGCGGCGAAGCCATGTTCGATGAAATGCTGCGCCAGCTGGAAACGGCAAAAAAGTACATCTTTCTGGAATATTTCATCGTGGATGAAGGCCTGATGTGGGGCCGCATTCTGGAAGTGCTGGCCCGCAAGGCAGCGCAGGGGGTGGATGTGCGTGTGATGTATGACGGCACCTGCGAGTTCTCCACCCTGCCGCGGGATTACCCCAGCCGGCTGGAAGCGCTGGGCATCCAGTGCAAGGTGTTCTCGCCGGTCACGCCCTTCGTCTCCACCCACTACAACTACCGCGACCACCGCAAAATTCTGGTCATCGATGGCCGGGTGGGCTTTACCGGCGGCGTGAATCTGGCAGATGAGTACATCAACCACATCGAAAAGTATGGCCGCTGGAAGGACTCGGCCCTGATGCTGGAAGGCGAAGGCGTGCGCTCCATGACGGCGCTGTTCCTGCAGATGTGGTGCATCCTGCGCCAGCCGGAGTTTGAGCAGTTCCTGTCCGATCCCATCCCGGCGGCAGCAAACGCCAAGGGCTTTGTGGTGCCCTACGGGGACTGCCCGCTGGACGGTGAGCGGGTGGGCGAAATGGTGTACATGGATATGCTCAACCGTGCCCGGAAGTATGTGCACATCATCACGCCGTATCTGATCCTGGACGGCGAGCTGGAAACGGCCCTGCGCTTTGCGGCAGAGCGCGGTGTGGATGTGCACCTGATCCTGCCCGGCAAGCCGGATAAGTGGTTCGCTTATGCACTGGCCAAGACCCACTACAAGGCGCTGCTCTCCTCGGGCGTGAAGATCAGCGAGTGGACGCCCGGCTTTACCCATGCCAAGGTAGTCATTGCGGACGGTGCGGAAGCCGTGGCAGGCACCATCAATCTGGACTACCGCAGCCTGTACCATCACTTTGAAAACGCGGTCTGGATGTGCGGCACCGACTGCATTGCCAACATGGAAGCGGATTTTCAGGATACGCTCACCCGGTGCCGCAGGGTGGAGCGGACAAAAGAAAGCATCTGGCAGGGCAAAAAGCTGCTGCATCTGGCGGGCATCCTGCTCAAGTTCATTGCGCCGCTGGTGTGAAAGACTTCTTCCGTCATGGCTGCGTAAGCAGACTGGAGAAGCTCTGAATACAAAAAGGCCCGCTGCCTTTCGACAGCGGGCCTTTTGTTACCGATTTAAATAAAAATCAGCGCTTAGTTCTGCTTCATGCGAGCGAAGCAGTCAGAGCAGTAGACCGGACGGTCCTCACGGGGCTGGAAGGGAACCTTGCAAGCCTTGCCGCAAGCTGCGCAGACAGCATCGAACATCTGACGCTCACCGCTGTTGCTGCGTGCGCCGCCGTTCTTGCGGGCGTCACGGCAGGGCTTGCAGCGCTGGGGCTGATTCTCGAAGCCGCGAGATGCGTAGAACTCCTGCTCACCAGCAGTCCAAACAAATTCCTTACCGCAGTCCTTGCAGACCAGAGTCTTGTCTTCAAACATAGTAGTATCTCCTCTTTAGTTAGTTCTTGCCCACGGAAGGATTGTAACCATACCTTTGGTTTTGGGACCATCGCGCTGATCAGTAAGCTTACCAGGGGCTTGAATGAATAGACGTCCTCCAATTGAGGACTTTTCTATTGTACCGTTCTTTTTGAAATTTGTCAACCAAAAAACAACCATTCGCCTTGTTATTTGTATAGATAGCACAATCCGACAGGGCTGATTTGGGTAAAATAACTGCCGGAAGATAAAAAGAGGCTGCCGCACATTCCGTGCGGCAGCCCCTGCAAAGCCCTTTGGGAAACGATTACTTCTCGACGACTTCCTTGGTGTCGCGGGCGATCATCAGCTCCTCGTCGGTAGCGATGACCAGAGTGCGCACCTTTGCGCCCCAGGCAGTGATCTCGCACACATCGCCCACGGGGTGCTTGTTCTTCTCGGTATCGATGCGGATGCCCAGCCAATCCATGTGGTGGCAGACCTTTGCACGGGCAATTGCGTCGTGCTCGCCGATGCCGCCGGTGAAGACGATGGCATCCACGCCGCCCATTGCAGCGATGTAAGCGCCAACGGTCTTCTTGATCTGGTAGTTCAGCATGTCGGAAGCCAGCTGTGCGCGCTTGTTGCCGGCAGCAGCTGCCTCTTCCACGTCACGCTTGTCGCTGGAAACACCGGAGATGCCCAGCAGGCCGGACTTCTTGTTCAGGATCTCGTCCAGCTCGTGGCCGGTGATGTTCAGAGTGTACTTCAGGTAGTTGACCACAGAGGGGTCCAGATCGCCGCAGCGGGTGCCCATCATCAGGCCGGCCAGCGGGGTCATGCCCATGGAGGTGTCCACGACCTTGCCCTGGTCCACAGCGGCAATGGAGGAACCGTTGCCCAGATGGCAGGTGATCAGCTTCAGGCGCTCAATGGGCTCTTCCAAATACTCGGCAGCCTTGTGGGCAACGTACTTGTGGCTGGTGCCGTGGAAGCCGTAGCGACGCACGCCGTACTTCTCGTAGTACTCATACGGAATGGCGTACATATAAGCCTTCGGAGGCATGGTGCTGTGGAAAGCGGTATCGAACACAGCCACCATGGGGATGTTGCCGAACACCTTGCGTGCGGCCTCGATGCCCAGAATGCCGGCGGGATTGTGCAGGGGAGCCAGAGGGCTCAGCTCGCGGATGGTCTCGATGACCTCGTCAGTGATCAGGCAGCTTTCCTTGAACTTCTCGCCGCCGTGCACGACGCGGTGGCCGATGGCGTTGATCTCGCTCACATCATTGATGCACTTGCCCTCGCCGGTGGTCATCTTCTTCACGACCTCGGCAAAAGCCTCGGTGTGGGTGGGGAAGATGGCGGGCGTGGTGGCCTTGTGGCCGTTGGCCTCGTGGGTGATCATGCTGCTTTCCATGCCAATGCGCTCGCACAGGCCCTTGCACAGCACCTTCTCGCCGTCCATATCGATCAGCTGATACTTCAGAGAAGAAGAGCCGCAGTTAATAACCAGAACTTTCATCTGTGTTGCCTCCTGTATGTTTTTGCTCTGCCCACGTGTGAGGACAGAATTTTACAGATTCCTGTGTTTATTATATAATAGGGTGGGCAGCTTTTCAAGCCGCAACCCGAGCAAAGCGGTAAAACTTGTGTACAAGGTTTTTGTATATCCTGCCTATTATTGCAGAATAGCCCGGCTTTTTTCTGTGAATATGATATAAATTTAACAATCTTTTCGGGGCACAGCGGCCCTTTTAAGGAGAACTCTATGAAGTTTGCAGGCATCATTGCGGAATACGACCCCTTTCACAACGGCCATGCATGGCAGCTGGCGCAGGCAAAGGCGCTGGGCGCAGAGCATGTGGCGGTGGCCATGAGCTGCGGGCTGACCCAGCGCGGGAGCCTGCCGCTGCTGCCGGAAGCGGTGCGGGTGCAGGCCGCCCTGCAGTGCGGGGCAGATCTGATATTTGCCCTGCCTGCACCCTGTGCCTGCGCGGGGGCAGAGGCTTTTGCCCGGGCGGGGGTGCGCATTCTTGCCGCCACCGGGTGCGATGCGCTGGTGTTCGGGGCAGAGACGCCGGACGCGGCCCTGCTGATGGAAGCTGCCCGGGTGCTGTGCAGCGCAGCCTACCGCACCGAGTTGAAACAGCAGCTGGCCGCCGGTGCCCGCAGCTTTGCTGCTGCGCGGCAGGCAGCGGTGGAAGCGCTTTGCCCGGGCACGGCACTGGCAGCGCTGCTGAATAAGCCCAACAACAATCTGGCAGTGGAATACTGCAAGGCCATTCTGGAACAGGAGGCACCCATGACCCCGGTGCCGCTGCCCCGCGTGGGGGCGGGCCACGGGCAGGCTCTTGCCGAAAGCGGCCACGCACAGTTTGCCAGCGCCAGCGCGCTGCGCGCCCTCTGGGCAGAGCAGGGAGCGGATGCGCTGGCTCCTTATGTGCCGGAAAAAGCACTGGAACTGTATAGAAAGGCGGAAATTGACGGAACGTATACCGACTACACCGCTGCGGGCCGGTGTCAGCTGGCTCTGCTGCGGGCGGCCTGTGCCCGGCCGGAACCTTTTGCCGCAGTGCGGGGCGTTTCCGAGGGGTTGGACCACCGGCTGGAGAACGCCGTGCGCAGCTGCACCGGCCTGTCCCAGCTGCTGGACGCGCTGACCACGGTGCGTTACCCCCGGGCCCGGATGCGCCGCCTTGCCATGGACGCCGCACTGGGCTATGAGGTGGAGACAGTGCCTGCTCTGCCGCCGTATCTGCATCTGCTGGGAGCCCGGCGGGAAGCTCTTCCGATGCTCAAAAATACGGCCCTGCCGGTGAGCCATTCGCTGGCAAAGCTGGAAAAAGAAAATGCAGACTGCGCCCGCATGGCGGCGGCACAGGCAGCAGCCAGCGATTTTGGCGCACTGTGCCGCCGGGTGCCCGGGCCGATGGGGGGAGTATATCGTCAAAAAATTATCTTTTTGACGAATTGACAAAAAATAATCGAAAAAAATTTATGCAGAAACACTTGTGTCCGGACGGTTTGTGGTGTATGATTAGAGCAATGCAATGTTGGATACAACAAATGAGAATGGAATCAGAAAACCGCACGCAATAAGGAGGAAACTTCATGGCACTTCACGTTCTGGACGAAGCCAACCGCTGCCTGGGCTGCAAAAAGCCGCTGTGCCAGCAGGGCTGCCCCATCCACACCAATATCCCGGAGGTCATCCGTCTGCTCAAGGCAAACCAGATGGACGAAGCCGGCAGGATGCTGTTTGAAAATAACCCGCTGACCACCGTGTGTGCGCTGGTGTGCAACCACGAGAACCAGTGCGAAGGCCACTGTGTGCGCAACCGGATGCCCAGCCACGACCCGGTGCACTTCTCCATTATTGAAGACTACATTTCCACGACCTACGCCAACAAAATGACCGCCGGCCCTGCCCCCAAAAACGGCATGAAGGCGGCAGTCGTTGGCTCTGGCCCGGCGGGCCTGACCATTGCGGTGCTGCTGGCACGCTGGGGCTACGATGTGACCATCTTTGATGCCCGCGATAAGATCGGCGGCGTCATGCGCTACGGTATTCCCAACTACCGCCTGCCGGACAGCGTGCTGGACGATTTCCAGTACCGCCATCTGGAGCTGAAGGGCATCAAAGTGCGGCCCAACACCACCATCGGCAAGACCATCACCATCGATGATCTGTTCCGCGACGGCTACAAGAGCGTGTTCATCGGTGCTGGTCTGTGGAAGGCAAACGCCATGCATATCAAGGGCGAGACGCTGGGCAATGTAGCCTTTGGCATCGACTATCTGGCAAACTCCAAGGCGTTCCGTCTGGGCGATGATATCGCGGTCATCGGCGTGGGCAACTCTGCCATGGACTGCGCCCGCACCGCCATCCGTAACGGTGCCCGCCATGTCACCTGTTACGCCCGCCGCGACGAGAGCTGCATCAGCGCCTCCGAGTACGAGGTGAGCTATGCAAAGCTGGAGGGCGTGGGCTTCCGCTTCTGCAAGGCACCGGTGGAGATCCGGGAGAACGGCCTGATCTGCCGCGATACCGTCAAGGGCGAGGACGGTAAATTTACGCAGGTGGAGGGCAGCGAGACCTTCTACCCCCACACCGGCGTCATCGTCTCGGTAAGTCAGGGCTCTGAGAGCAACCTCGTCAAGACCACCACCGGCATCGAGACCAACCAGAAGGGCTTGCTCACCGTCAGCGAGGACGGCAGCACCACCCGCGAGGGCGTGTTTGCCGGCGGCGATGCCGTGATGGGCGCCCGCACCGTGGTGGAGGCGGTGGCTGTGGCCAAGAAGGTGGCCGAATCCATGGACGCCTATATGAAGAGCCTGCCCGCAGAAGAAGCAGCTGATCCCTATGCCGATATCCCGGTGTTCCAGACCCCCACCTCGGACGTGCTGGCAAAGCAGGAGATCTGACGAAATAAAGACAAAGTTAGAAGAAACTGTAAAGCTTCTGCGTCTTTGCCGATCTTTGCCGCTCCGTTTGTTGACGGGGCGGCTTTTGCCTTGTATACTATTCATATACTTGTTTTTAATTTGTACAAACTGGAAACAAAGAACAGCGAAAGGCGGTGGACGCTATCCTGAAAGCATCCCTCCCGAAACTGCGGGAAAAACTATTGGAAGCGCTGCAGGCAGTGCTGCCCATTGCAGCCATCGTGCTGGTGCTCTGCTTTACCATTGCACCGGTGTCACCCAGCATCCTGCTGTGCTTTCTGCTGGGCGCAGCCATGATCGTGCTGGGCATCATGTTCTTTACACTGGGCGCGGAGATGAGCATGACGCCCATGGGCGAGCGCGTGGGCGCGGTGATCACCAAAAGCCGGAAGCTGCCGGTGATTTTGGGCATCGGCTTCCTGCTGGGCTTCCTCATCACCATCTCGGAGCCGGACCTGCAGGTGCTGGCAAATCAGGTGCCCGCGATCCCCAACACGACCCTTATCCTGTCGGTGGCGGCAGGCGTGGGCCTGTTTCTGGTGTTTGCCTTCCTGCGAATGCTCATCGGCATCTCGCTGCCCCGGCTGCTGGTGCTGTTTTACAGCATCATCTTTCTTCTGGCGGTCTTTGTGCCCAGGGAGTTCCTTGCTGTGGCCTTTGATTCCGGCGGCGTGACCACCGGCCCCATGACGGTGCCCTTCATCATGGCACTGGGTGTGGGTGTGTCAGCTATCCGCGGCGACCGTCACGCGGCGGATGACAGCTTTGGTCTGGTGGCCATGTGCTCCATTGGCCCCATTCTGGCTGTGCTCATTCTGGGCATCGCGTTCCGCGCCTCGGACAGCACCTATATCCCGCCGGTGCTGCCGGAGGTGAGCGACTCGGTGGAGCTGTGGCAGCTGTTCCATGTCAGTCTGCCTACTTATTTAAAGGAGATTGCCGGTTCTCTGCTGCCCATCATCGTGATGTTCGGCATTTTTCAATTTGTGGCTCTGCACATGGATGGCCGCTCTCTGGGCCGCATTGCGGTGGGCCTTGCCTACACCTATGTGGGTCTGGTGCTGTTCCTCACCGGCGCAAACGTCGGCTTTATGCCTGCCGGTAATTATCTGGGTCAGGTGCTGGCCGGGCAGAGCTTCCGCTGGATCATCATTCCCATCGGAATGCTCATCGGTTACTTCATCGTCAAGGCCGAGCCGGCCGTCTATGTGCTGAACAGGCAGGTGGAAGAGGTGACCGACGGTGCCATCTCGGCGCAGGCCATGGGCACGGCCCTCTCGGCAGGCGTGTCCATTTCGGTGGGCCTTGCCATGGTGCGGGTGCTCACCGGCATTTCCATCCTGTGGTTCCTCGTGCCGGGCTATGTGTTTGCCATCGGCATCTCCTTTGTGGTGCCAAAGCTGTTCACTGCCATTGCATTTGACGCGGGCGGCGTGGCATCCGGCCCCATGACGGCCACCTTCCTGCTGCCGCTGGCACAGGGTGCCTGCGTGGCCGTGGGCGGCAATATCGTCACCGATGCCTTTGGCGTGGTGGCGATGGTAGCCATGACGCCGCTCATCACGGTGCAGCTGATGGGCCTTGTGGCACAGCTCAAGACCCGCAAGGCACGGCAGGCGCAGCATGCCGCCGCACAGGCCTTTGCCTTTGCCGGTCTGGCGGACGATGATATCATTGAACTGTAAGGAGGGCGCGGCATGAGTTCGTTGTTTTTGATGGTGACCATCACCGACCGCCGCTCCACCGATGCCTTTTTGCAGCTGTATGAGCAGCGCGGCGTGGATGTGAACCTGCGCACGGTGGGCAGCGGCACAGCGGTGCGGGAGACTCTGGCCACGCTGGGTCTGGAAAAGACCGAGAAGGCGGTGCTGCTGGCGGTGGTGACGGAGGATACATGGAAGGCCGTCCGGACAGACCTGCGCCGCAAAATGCGCATCGACGTGCCGGGCACCGGCATTGCATTCACGGTGCCGCTGAGCAGCATCGGCGGCAGAAGGGCGCTGATGTTCCTCACCCAGCACCAGCCGCTGACATTGAAGGAGGAGAGCACCTTGAAGGATACCCGTTACGAACTGCTGCTGGTGATCGCCAATCAGGGCCACACAGGCGCCATTATGGATGCCGCCCGCGCAGCGGGTGCCGGCGGCGGCACGGTGATCCATGCCAAGGGCACCGGCATGGAGGGCGCAGCCCAGTTCCTTGGTGTGGAGCTGGTGAACGAAAAAGAGCTGGTGCTCATCGTGGCCCGCACGCCGGAAAAGAACCGCATCATGAAGGCCATCATGGACGGTGCCGGGCCAAAGGCGGGTGCGATCGTGTTCTCGCTGCCGGTGACGGATACCGCCGGTCTGCGTCTGCTGGAGGACGAGGAACCGGTGCAGGAAACCTCTGCGCAGTAAACAACAAAATGTAATTTATTCCGGGAATATTCCGCATTTATGGGCGAAACGCTTGATAAATGCGGAATTTTTCGTTATCATAGAAGAAAGAAATTCAAGAATGAGGGACAAAAGATGATAAAGCTTTCATATGAGCAGCAGATCGCATTCAATTCGCTGTCCATCATCGTGGGCAATGCACTGTATGCGCTCACGGTGGTGCTGTTTCTTGTGCCGTCAGGCCTGATCACCGGCGGTGCTACCGGCATCGCACTGGGCATCAACCGTGCATTGGGACTGCCGGTGTCCGGTGTGTTGTTCGTCATCAACATGACCATGCTTGCGGTGGGCTGGGTGCTGCTGGGGCGGCGCTTTGCCATCACCACCGTTGCCAGCACCCTTCTGAGCCCCCTGTTTCTGGCCCTGTGGGAGCGGGTGTTCACAGGCTTTGTGCTCACCGATGATCTGGTGCTCAACACCATCTTTGCAGGCTTTGGCGTGGGCATTTCGCTGGGCATCACCATCCGGGCAGGCGCATCCACCGGCGGCATGGACATCCCTCCGCTGGTGCTGAACAAATATTTCCACATCCCGGTGTCGGCCAGTATGCTGGTGTTCGATATGCTCATCCTCTGCCTGCAGGCGGCGTTCAGCCCGCTGCAGCAGTGTCTGTACGGCATCGTGATGGTGATCGTGTATACGGTGGTGCTGGACAAGGTGCTTCTCTTCGGCACCACCCGCACCGAGGTAAAGATCATCAGCCAGCACGCCGATGATATCCGCGAGGCCATCTTCACCCAGCTGGACCGCGGTGTGACCGTGCTGCATGGCGAGGGAGGCTACAGCCACGAGCCGGAGCAGGTGCTGCTGAGCATCGTGAGCAACCGCCAGCTGCCGAAGCTGGAAAAGCTGGCCCATGCCATCGACCCCACCTGCTTTATGATCGTAAGCCATGTAACGGAGGTGAGCGGGCGCGGCTTCTCGCTGGAAAAGGACTATCAGGCGGAAAAGTAAGCGAACCCTCTCAGTCACGCCTGACGGCGTGCCAGCTCCCCCTGAGAGGGTTGACTGCAAAAGCCTTCGGAGGCGGGCGGATTTTCCGCAAGGCTCTTGCAAAACTGCCCCGGTTTGGGGTATATTATAGAGGAACAGCAGGGTTTGCTGTCAATGCCCCCAAACAGAAAGGAAAAAACATCATGTTTGATATTTTCAATATGCTCAAAAAGGAAGAACACAAGGACGCAAAGCAGGTGACCCGCGATACCATCATCGGCGATATCCTGGATATGGACCAGACGACCGCTCCCTACTTCATGGAGATCGGCATGCATTGTCTGGGCTGCCCTGCATCCCGCGGCGAGAGCATCGAGGAGGCCTGTGCTGTCCACGGCGTGGACTGCGATGAGCTGATCGAGAAGCTGAACGAGCATCTGGCAGCAAAGAAGGCATAAATTGCTGCCCACACTGGATGCGCGTCTGGCTGCCGCCGCAGAGCTTGTGCGGCCGGGAGAACCGGTGGCGGACATTGGCTGCGACCACGGCAAGCTGACGGCGGTGCTGGCAGCTTCGGGCCGGTACCCGAAGGTGATCGGTGCCGACCTGCGGCCCGGCCCGCTGGCAAAGGCAGAGCAGACGCTGGAACATGCAGGCTGTAAAGACCGCGCTGAGCTTCGGCTTGGCGACGGTCTTTCTGTGCTTACGGAGAATGAGGTGGGCAGCATCGTGCTGGCGGGCGTTTCCGCTCAGACCACATGGGAGATCCTGGAGAAGGCTCCGTGGGTGTTCACTGCACGCGGGCCGCGGATCATCATGATCCCGGCCACCCGCCACGACGCGCTGCGCCGCTGGCTGTGGGAGCACGGCTTCCGCTTTGTGGCAGACCGCCCGGTGCAGGCGGCGGGCCGCTGGTATGCGGTGATGGCGGCAGAGTATACCGGTGAGACGCACGAGCCTACATTCGCCGAGTGCCTGTTCGGCGGCACAGGCGTCTGGCCCGAGGGAAAAGGCTACGCCGACTGGCAGAAGGCAAAGCTGCCCCGGATGCGCCTTGGCGTACCGGATGGCAGCGCACTTGCCGCCGAGATCGATGCAATTTTAAAAGAGGGGACAGAGCGATGATAACAGTACGGCAGGTATACGAAGCAATGCAGGCCATCGCGCCGCTGGAACTGGCCGAAAGCTGGGACAATCCCGGCCTGCTGGTGGACTGCGGCGGCGCGGTGCACCGGGTGCTGACGGCGCTGGACATCACCCCTGAGGTGGTGGAGGAAGCCGCCGCAAAGCAGTGTGAGATGATCGTGTCCCACCACCCGGTCATTTTTGACCCGCTCAAAAGGCTCGGCCCGCAGGATGTGCCGTTCCAGCTGGTGCAGGCGGGCATTTCTGCCGTCTGTATGCACACCAATCTGGACGCTGCAGAGGGCGGCGTGAACGAGGTGCTTGCGGGCATTTTCGGCATGAAGGACATGGAGACCTTTGCCGAGGGCTGCGGCCGTGTGGGTGCCATTGAGGAGATCACGGTCCCGGAGCTTGCCCGCAAGGCGCAGCAGGAGCTTGCCGTGCGCTGCAACGCACCCGCCGTCGGCCCGGCGGTGCAGGTGAAGTTTGCGGATGCCGGCCGGCCGGTGAAGCGGCTGGCGGTCATCAGCGGCGCAGGCGGGAGCCTGTTTGCCGATGCCCTCGCCATGGGGGCCGACTGCCTGCTGACCGGCGAAGCCAACCATCACCATGCCATCGACGCAAAGCGGCTGGGCCTTTCGCTCATTGCTGCGGGCCACTACGCCACCGAATTCCCGGTGACCGCCGCTGTGGCGGAAAAGCTGCGTGCCGCCCTGCCGGAGCTGGACGTGCTGGTGAGCACCGAAAACCGGGACCCGTATACGTATTTGTGAGGGAAAGCCGCTGCTTTTTCTTGCAGCGATTTTCCGGCTGAGATGAAGATTGCCGCTGCGGCCCCTTCTGTGAAAGAGTAATTCGGCAAAGCCCGCAGGCTTTGCCGAATTACAAATACAAATAAAAATTCCGCTGATTATGGCCAAAGCGAACGCGGCGGCCATTTAAAATCGTTAAACGAGGTAAACACTATGGCATTGGATGCCGCGACACTGGCCCTTACGGCAGCAGAGCTCAAAGCGACGCTGACCGACGCCAAGATCGCAAAACTATTTGAACCCACCCGCGATGAGCTGGTGCTCACCCTGCGCACCCGCACGGATACCTATGCGCTGCTGCTTTCGGCCCGCAGCGGTTCCGCCCGGGTGTGCCTGACCGAAGAAAGCTTTGAAAACCCGGAGACGCCGCCCTCCTTCTGCATGCTGATGCGCAAGCACCTGACCGGCGGCAGGTTGCTGGATGTGCACATGGAGCCGGGAGACCGCATCGTCTACTTTGATTTCCAGTGCACCAACGAGATGGGCGACCTTGTGCGCAACACCCTGTGTGCCGAGCTGATGGGCCGCTACTCCAATCTGGTGCTGGTGCAGAACGGTAAAATCATCGATGCACTCAAGCGGGTGGATTTTGAGGACAGCGATGTGCGCCAGCTGCTGCCGGGCCTGCCCTACACTACGCCCCCCAAGCCCGCCCGTCCGGATTTTCTGCTGGTGAGCGCGGCGTCCATCGTATCGGCTGCCTGTGAACGGGATCTGCCGGTAGCGGATGCCCTGAACAAGACCGTGGCTGGCGTGGGCCCGGTGGTCTGCCGGGAAGCCGCATGGCGCGCCTTCGACGGGGAGCACCTGATCGCCAACGAGCTGACCGGGGAGCAGAAGCGCCGCCTGATGGCCTCCATCGATGAACTGAAGGAGATCCATGAGAACGGCGGCTGTCCGTGCAGCATCACCGACCCCAGTGGAAAGCCCATCGAGTATACCTTCTTCCGCCCGCAGCAGTACGGTGAGAAGTACAGGATAAAGGAGTGGCCGTCCTTCAATGCCATGCTGGAGGGCTACTACGCCGAGAAGGACCGCACCGAGCGCCTGCGCACCAAAAGCAAGGAGCTGCACAAGGCGGTGCACAATATGTACGAGCGTGCCGTCCGCAAGCAGGCGGCACGTCAGGAAGAGCTGGCCGCCAGCGGCAAGAGCGAAAAGCTGCGGCTGTACGGCGAGCTGCTTTCGGCCAACCTCTATCTGGCCCAGAAGGGCATGAAGAGCATCACGGTGCCCAACTGGTACGACGAGGGCAAAGAGGTGACCATCCCGCTGGACCTGCGCTTCACCCCCAGCCAGAATGCCCAGAACTTCTTCAAGAACTATAAAAAGAAGCAGACCGCCGCCCGGATGCTGGTAGATCTGCTGGCAGAGGGCGAAAAGGAGATCGCCTATCTGGAAACGGTGCTCTACGAGGTGGAGTCCGCTTCCGGTGAAGCGGCCCTCAACGAGATCCGGGCAGAGCTGAAGAGTCAGGGCTACCTGAAATACTACAAGCAGCGGGATAAGCGCCAGAAGCCTGCAGATTTCCTGCGGTTCACTTCCACCGATGGCTTTGAGATACTGGTGGGCCGCAACAACGCCCAGAACGACAAGCTCACCCTCCACACCGCCCGGGGCAAAGACCTGTGGTTCCATGTGCAGAAGGCCCCCGGCAGCCACGTTGTGGTCATGAGCCGGGGCGAGGAGATCCCGGACACCACCCGGCAGGAAGCTGCGGAGCTGGCAGTCATCTACTCCAGCACCTACAAGGCAGGCACCGGCGCCAAGGTGGCGGTGGACACCACTGAGGTGAAGAACATCTGGAAAGCCAGCGGTGCCAAGCCCGGCATGGTGCTGTACGAGGTGTACACCACCGTCTACATCACGCCCCGGGATGGGCTGGCGGAACAGCTGAAGAAGAAGTGACGATTTTAAATTGTCTCCGCTTCGCTCTGACAATATTAGAGGAAAAATTATTTTTAATGTTTGCAAACCGGCAAAGCCTGCGGGCTTTGCCGGTTTGCTTTTTCACGGGAAGGGGTCGTAGAGGGCGAGGACGGTAGTGCTCCGGCCTTGCCTTTTATTATATATGTATAAAAGCGGCAGAACGGTCCATACTAAGCACTGCGCAGCGGGCGCGGCAGAGTTTTCCACCGGTAGAAAAGCCTGCGGATTGTGCATCTTGCACAGAAAATGCGCTCTTTGACAAAACGGAGAAAATAAAAAAGAAAATTCGTTCTTTTTTCTAAAAAACACTTGCCAAATGCACGAAGGTGTGATAGAATAACTCTCGGCTGCAAAGGGCTTGTGCGATACAAGTCGTGCAGGCCAGCGATATGCGTAGATGCGGGAGGTTGTCATCCGGCGATAGCTGCGATGGGTTATTTCCGCGGAGTATGTCCGATCTTAGAACCGGGCGAAAGAATTACTGACAGCGATGGAATACGTTCCCTCGGCAGAGAAGTTACTCCTCTGCGAAACGGGCGGAACCAATGTTCGGATTTGATTTGCTAATATGTTTCCGGGAGAACTGCCATGCGGTTCACCGGTTTTTATAGTGCCAAATCGAGGAACACCCGGAACTGTGTAGAGCAATTTATCGGCTCGCCTAGGGCAAAATCAATTTTTTCAGGAGGCGTAAGCAATGGCAGTCAAAGAGAAAATCAGAATCCGTCTGCAGAGCTATGATGCTCAGCTGATCGATGCCGCAGCAGAGAAGATCGTGGAGACCGCAAAGCACACCGGTGCACGCGTGTCCGGCCCCATCCCCCTGCCCACCGATCGTGAGATCGTTACCGTTCTGCGCGCTACCCACAAGTACAAGGATAGCCGCGAGCAGTTCGAGAGCCGCACTCATAAGCGTCTGATCGACATTCTGAAGCCGTCCAACAAGACGGTCGAGGCTCTGATGAGCCTCCAGCTCCCCGCTGGCGTGGACATCGAGATCAAGCTGTAAAAGACACTCGATCAAATTCGATGCCCTCGTTTCCCGAGGGGTCATGTTGGCAGTGACGTGCGCTGCCAACCAATAACCTTTACAGGAGGAAAAGAAAATGGTTAAAGGCATTATCGGCAAGAAAGTCGGTATGACTCAGCTGTTCGACGCGAACGGCAAGGTCGTTCCCGTCACCGTCATCGAGGCTGGTCCCTGCACCGTCGTGCAGAAGAAGACCGTCGAGAGCGATGGCTACCAGGCTGTTCAGCTGGGCTTCGGCGAGGTTTCCGCCAAGAAGGTCAACAAGGCAGCTGCAGGCCACTTCAAGAAGGCAAATGTTGCCCCCAAGAAGACCCTGCGCGAGTTCCGTCTGGAAGATGTTTCCGCAATGAACGTTGGCGACGTGCTGAAGGCTGATGTCTTCGCAGAGGGCGACAAGGTGGACGTTGTGGGCGTTTCCAAGGGCAAGGGCTACCAGGGCGTTATCAAGCGCTACGGTCAGCACCGTCTGCGTGAGAGCCACGGCACCGGTCCTGTTGCTCGTCATGCAGGTTCTAACGGTTCCACTTCTACCCCTGCTCGCGTGTTCCCCGGCAAGCGCCTGCCCGGCCACATGGGCTTTGTGCGCGTCACCGTGCAGAACCTGACTGTTGTCAAGGTTGACACCGAGAACAATCTGATCGCTGTCAAGGGTGCGGTCCCCGGTTCCAAGGGCACCATCATCACTCTGGCCAACAGCGTGAAGGCGTAAGGAGGAAAGCTACAATGGCAAAGTTTAACGTAGTCGATATGAACGGTCAGCATGTTAGCGAGATCGAGCTTTCCGACGCCGTGTTCGGTATCACCCCGAACGAGAAGGCTGTCCACATTGCTGTGGTGAACTTCCTGGCCAACCAGCGTCAGGGCACCCAGAACACCAAGATCCGCATGGAAGTTTCCGGCGGCGGCAAGAAGCCCTGGCGTCAGAAGGGCACCGGCCACGCTCGTCAGGGTTCCATCCGTGCACCGCAGTGGACTCACGGCGGCGTCGCTCTGGGCCCCAAGCCCCGCAGCTACAACTACCACATCAACAACAAGGTCAAGCGCCTGGCTCTGCTGAGCGTTCTGTCCGACAAGGCTGCCAATGGCAACATGGTCGTTGTTGACAAGTTCGCTTGCGATGAGTACAAGACCAAGACCGTGGTTGCAATGCTGAACGCTGTTGGCGCCGGCAAGAAGAACCTGCTGGTCAATGAGACTGTCGATGCAAAGTTCGTCAAGAGCGCTGGCAACATTGCCGGTGTGAAGACCACCTTCGCAGGCAGCGTGAACACCTACGATGTGCTGAACGCCGACAAGCTGATCATCAGCGTCGACGCAGCTAAGAAGCTCGAGGAGGTGCTTGGCTAATGAAAACCGCACATGATATCATCCTGAAGCCGGTCATTACCGAGAACTCCATGGCTGGCATCGCTGACAAGAAGTACACCTTCAAGGTCGCTACCGATGCTACCAAGGTCGAGATCGCTCAGGCCGTTGAGGTCCTGTTCCCGGGCGCTAAGGTCGCAAAGGTCAACACCATCTCTGTGCGCGGCCGTTTCCGCCGCCAGGGCATGCACGCCGGTTACACCGCTGCATCCAAGAAGGCTATCGTGACCCTGACCAAGGACTCCAAGGAAATCGAGTTCTTCAACAGCATGGTCTAAGCCGAACCCGCCGAGGGTTCCTCTATGGGGATATGACCCCGATAATAATTCATAAGATAAACAAAGGAGAATAGCACTATGGCTATCAAGAAGTATGGCCCCACTACTCCGGGCCGCCGCGGCATGACCGTCACGGATTACAGCGTCCTGTCTAAGGTCGCTCCCGAGCGCAGCCTGCTGGAGCCCATGAAGAAGCACAGCGGCCGCAACAACACCGGTCGCATCACCGTCCGTCATCAGGGCGGCGGCAACCGCACCAAGTATCGTGTCATCGACTTCAAGCGTCAGAAGACCGATATGCCCGCTACCGTCAAGACTCTCGAGTACGATCCGAACCGCAGCGCATTCATCGCTCTGGTCGAGTACACCGATGGCGTCAAGAGCTACATCATTGCTCCCGATGGCCTGAAGGTGGGCGATGTGGTCATCAGCAGCAAGTCTGCCGACATCAAGCCCGGCAACTGCCTGCCCTTCGAGAACATCCCCGTCGGTACCATCATCCACAACATCGAGCTGTATCCCGGCCGCGGCGCTCAGCTGGTTCGTTCCGCTGGCAACATGGCTCAGCTGATGGCTAAGGAGAACGGCTACGCTCTGGTTCGTCTGCCCTCCGGTGAGATGCGCAACGTGCCCGTGAACTGCACCGCAGTCATCGGCCAGGTTTCCAACATCGACCACGAGAACGTCAACCTGGGCAAGGCTGGCCGCAAGCGCCACATGGGCGTCCGTCCCGGCAGCCGTGGTACCGTCATGAACCCCTGCGACCATCCCCACGGTGGTGGCGAGGGCCGCGCACCTGTTGGTCACTCCGGTCCTATGACTCCCTGGGGCAAGCCCGCTCTGGGTCTCAAGACTCGCAAGCATCATAAGCGCTCCGATAAGCTGATCGTGAAGCGTGCAGGTAAGTAAGAGAGGAGTTTAAGACAATGGGTAGAAGCATTAAAAAAGGACCTTTCGTCCAGGCTGCTCTTATGAAGCACGTTGAAGCGATGAACGCTTCCGGCAAGAAGCAGGTCATCAAGACCTGGAGCCGCGCCTCCACGATCTTCCCCGAATTCGTTGGTCACACCTTTGCCGTCCACGACGGCCGCAAGCATGTGCCTGTGTATGTGACTGAGGACATGGTTGGCCACAAGCTGGGTGAGTTCGTTCCCACCCGTACCTTCAAGGGCCACACTGGTAATTCTAAGTAATAGAGGGAGGAACACAACATGGAAGCTCGGGCAATTCTTCGTTATGCCCGCATTAGTCCTCGTAAGGTGTCTATCGTTATGGACCTGATCCGTAACAAGCCCCTGGACGAAGCGCTGGCAATCCTGCAGTACACCCCGAAGGCAGCTTGTGAGCCCCTTCTGAAGCTGGTGAAGTCTGCAGCCGCTAATGCGGAAAACAACTTCAATATGGACAAGAACAACCTCTACGTCGCCGAGTGCTACGTCTGCCCCGGCCCGACGCTGAAGCGCATGATGCCTCGTGCACAGGGCCGCGGCTACCGCATCCTGAAGCGCACCAGCCACATGACCGTTGTTCTGAAAGAGAAAGAGTAAGGAGGGAAAACAATGGGCCAGAAAGTAAATCCGCACGGCATTCGTGTCGGCGTTATTAAAGACTGGGACAGCCGCTGGTTTGCCTCCAAGAAGGATTTCAGCGATAACCTCGTCGAGGACCACAAGATCCGCACTGAGCTGAAGGCTCAGCTGAAGGATGCTGGTGTGCCCAAGATCGAGATCGAGCGTACTGTGGACCCGTCCACTTCCGCTCCTCGCGTAACTGTCAACATCTACTGCGCTAAGCCCGGCATGGTCATCGGCAAGGGCGGCGAAGAGCGCGTTGCTCTGCAGAACAAGCTGACCAAAGAGTATGGCAAGACTGTCATCGTCAACGTCATCGAGGTCAAGAGCGCTGCTACCAACGCTCAGCTGGTTGCTGAGGATATCGCTCGTCAGCTGGAGAACCGCGTGACCTTCCGCCGTGCCATGAAGCAGTGCATGCGCAATGCCATGAGCCCCCGCGATCGCGCAACCGTTCCCGCAAAGGGCATCAAGGCAATGTGCTCCGGCCGTCTGGGCGGCGCTGATATCGCTCGTACCGAGAGCTATCACGAGGGCACCATCCCCCTGCAGACCCTGCGTGCTGACATTGACTACGGCTTTGCAGAGGCTGCTACCACCTACGGCCGCATCGGCGTCAAGGTGTGGGTCTACAAGGGCGAAGTCCTGAAGAGCGCTAAGACCGCTCAGAAGAAGGAAGGAGGCAACAAGTAATGTTACTGCCTAAGCGTGTTAAGTACCGCCGCGTCCAGCGCGGCCGCATGACCGGCAAGGCTACCCGCGGCAACGTGGTGTGCCAGGGCCAGTACGGCCTTGTTGCTCTGGAGCCGGCATGGATCTCTTCCACCCAGATCGAGGCTGCTCGTGTTGCCATGACTCGTTACATCAAGCGTGGCGGCAAGGTGTGGATCAAGATCTTCCCCGATAAGCCCGTGACTGAAAAGCCCGCTGAGACCCGCATGGGTTCCGGTAAAGGCTCTCCCGAATACTGGGTCGCAGTTGTGAAGCCCGGCCGCGTTCTGTTCGAGCTGGCAGATGTCGATGAGGCAACTGCCCGCGAGGCTCTGCGCCTGGCTATGCACAAGCTGCCCATCAAGTGCAAATTTGTTGTCCGTGAGGACTCCGTGAAGGAGGATGGCACCAATGAAGGCTAATGAACTCCGCGAAATGCAGACCGCAGAGCTGACCAGCAAGCTGGCAGACCTGAAGGCCGAGCTGTTTAACCTGCGCTTCCAGCATGCCATCAACCAGCTGGAGAACCCCGGCCGCATCGAAGCAGTCAAGAAGGACATCGCCCGCGTGATGACCGTTCTGGCTGAGAAGCAGTAAGGAGGTTAAACGATGGAAGAACGTAATCTGAGAAAGACCCGCGTCGGCATCGTCGTGTCCGACAAGATGGATAAGACCATCGTGGTTGCCGTTAAGGATAGCGTGCAGCACCCCCTGTACAAGAAGATCCTGAAGCGTACCGCCAAGTTCAAGGCTCGTGATGAGCAGAACGAGTGCGGCATCGGTGACCGTGTTGAGATCATGGAGTGCCGCCCCCTGTCCAAGGATGTGCGCTGGCGCCTGGTCCGTATCGTTGAGAAGGCAAAGTAATTTGCCCGCTGCTTTGAACAGTTTGAAAGGAGATATCTGATATGGTTCAGATGCAAACTTATCTCAAAGTTGCCGACAACACCGGTGCCAAGGAGCTGATGTGCTTCCGCGTGCTGGGCGGCACCCGCAAGAGATACGCAAACATTGGTGACGTCGTGGTCTGCTCTGTCAAGAAGGCAGCCCCCGGCGGCTCCGTTAAGAAGGGCGACGTCGTCAAGGCTGTCATCGTGCGCAGCAAGCATGGCGTCCGCCGCGACGACGGCTCCTACATCCGTTTCGATGAGAACGCCGCCGTTATCGTCATGGCCGACAAGAGCCCCAAGGGTACCCGTATCTTTGGACCCGTTGCTCGTGAGCTGCGTGATGCCGGCTACACCAAGATCCTGAGCCTGGCTCCGGAATCGCTGTAAGGAGGTTTTAAAAATGAATAATCTTCATGTTAAAACCGGCGACAACGTTATGATCATCAGCGGCAAGGACAAGGGCCACACTGGTAAGGTCCTGCAGGTCAGCCCCTCTGAGAACAAGGTCATCGTTGAGGGCCAGAACATGGTTACCAAGCACGTCAAGCCTCGTCGTCAGGGCGAGCAGGGCGGCATCGTCAAGGCTGAGGGTGCTATGTACGCATCCAAGGTCATGCCCATCTGCCCCAAGTGCGGCAAGGCCGTGCGTGTGGGCCACGTCGAGAAGGACGGCAAGATGGTTCGCGTCTGCAAGAAGTGCGGCGCTGAGCTGTAAGAAAGGAGTAAGGAACAATGGCTCGTTTGAAAGAACAGTATGTCAATGAAATTGCTCCTGCTCTGAACTCCAAGTTCGGTTACAAGAGCGTTATGCAGATCCCCAAGCTGGACAAGGTCGTCATCAACGTTGCCTGCGGCGAAGCCAAGGACAACGAGAAGATCCTGGAAGCTGTCATGAAGGATCTGGGCCAGATCACTGGCCAGAAGGCAGTCGTCTGCCGTGCCAAGAAGAGCGTTGCTAACTTCAAGCTGCGCCAGGGCACTCCCATCGGCTGCAAGGTCACCCTGCGCGGTGAGCGTATGTATGAGTTCGTCGATCGCTTCTTCAACATCGCACTGCCCCGTGTCCGCGACTTCCGCGGCATCAACGGCAACGGTTTTGACGGCCGCGGCAACTTTGCATGCGGCATCAAGGAGCAGATCATCTTCCCCGAGATCGACTTCGAGAAGGTCGATGCAGTCCGCGGCATGGATGTCTGCTTTGTCACCACTGCCAAGACTGACGAAGAGGGCAAGGAGCTGCTGAAGGCTCTGGGCGCTCCGTTCGCAGAGAACAACTAAGGGAGGAGATTTCTACAATGGCTAAACTGTCTATGAAGCTGAAGCAGTCTCGTCCTGCTAAGTTCTCTACCCGTGCATACACCCGCTGCCGCATCTGCGGCCGTCCCCACTCCGTGCTGCGCAAGTACGGCGTGTGCCGTGTGTGCTTCCGTGAGCTGGCCTACAAGGGCGAGATCCCGGGCGTGAAGAAGGCTTCCTGGTAATCAAGCCAGAGGGCCGGATAATTTGTCGGATATCCGCCCCGGGGCAACGATGTTTCGGGGCGGTATCATTATAAAACAAACGAGAGCTAATCTAAGGAGGTTAGTGGCAAATGCAGATTACTGATCCTATCGCGGACCTGCTGACTCGCATCCGCAACGCTAGCACTGCCAAACACCCTTCTGTGGAGATCCCCGCTTCCAACATGAAGAAGGCTATCTGCCAGATTCTGGTTGACGAGGGCTACATCAAGGGCATGCAGGTCAAGAACGACACCGTTCAGGGCACCATCGTTGTCACCCTGAAGTATCAGGCTAACGGCGAGCCCGTTATCGCTGGTCTGCGCCGCGTGTCCAAGCCCGGCCTGCGCATCTACACCAACTGCGAGGATATGCCCAAGGTCATGAAGGGCCTGGGCACCGCAATCATTTCCACCTCTAAGGGCATCATGACTGATAAGGCTGCACGCGCTGAGCACGTCGGCGGCGAAGTCCTGGCCTACGTGTGGTAAGAAAGGGGTAAAAGACAATGTCGAGAATTGGAAGAAAACCCATCGTCATTCCTGCCGGCGTCACTGTTACTGTCGATGAGGCAGCACACCAGGTTGCCGTCAAGGGCCCCAAGGGCAGCCTGAATTCCAACTATCATCCCCTGATGACCGTCAAGGTCGAGGGCAATGAAGTTCTGGTTACCCGCCCCAATGACGAACCCCAGGCCCGCAGCCTGCACGGCCTGACCCGTACCAACATCGCCAACATG
The DNA here is from genome assembly GCF_023347535.1 of Faecalibacterium sp. HTF-F. Lineage (NCBI taxonomy): Bacteria > Bacillati > Bacillota > Clostridia > Eubacteriales > Oscillospiraceae > Faecalibacterium > Faecalibacterium wellingii. The sequence goes on along the minus strand of NZ_CP094473.1, from coordinate 2,538,156 downwards.
GTGAACGGTGTTGTGAACGGCTACGAGAAGAAGCTGGAGATCGTGGGCGTCGGCCTGCGCTGCCAGAAGCAGGGCTCCAACCTGGTCATGAACCTGGGCTTCTCTCATCAGGTGAACATTCCTGATACTGAGGACTGCACCATCGTGTGGCAGGATCCCAACCACTTCACCGTTACCGGTATTGACAAGCAGAAGGTCGGCCAGTATGCTGCCGAGATCCGCGCCAAGAAGCCGCCCGAGCCTTACAAGGGCAAGGGCATCCGCTACGAGGGCGAGGTTGTCAAGCACAAAGAAGGCAAGGCCGGCAAGGGCAAGAAATAAGGTAAGGAGTGAAAGACAATGGTTAAGCAGATCGACAAGAACGAAGCTCGTCTTCGTCGTCATCGCCGCGTTCGTAACAAGATCAGCGGCACCGCAGCACGTCCTCGCCTGGATGTTTTCCGCTCCGCCAAGCACATTTACGCTCAGATCATCGATGATGAGCAGGGCGTGACTCTGGTGTCGGCTTCTACTATGGACAAGGACTTCAACGGCAACGGCGGCAACGTCGAGGCCGCTGCTGAGATCGGCAAGAAGATCGCAGCAAAGGCTCTGGAAAAGGGCATCACCGAGGTCGTGTTCGACCGTGGTGGCTACGTTTATCATGGCCGTGTTAAGGCCCTGGCTGATGGCGCCCGTGAGGGCGGCCTGAAGCTGTAATGAGAGGAGGAAACACATTATGGCTATGAGAAACCGTGAAGACGACGGCATGATCACCAAGGTTGTCTCCATCAACCGCGTTTCCAAGACTGTCAAGGGCGGCCGCATCATGAAGTTTGCCGCTCTGGTTGTCGTGGGCGACGGCAAGGGCAACATCGGTTACGGCATCGGCAAGTCCGGCGAAGTGCCTGAGGCAATCCGCAAGGGCGAAGCTGCTGCTAAGAAGAACATGCACAAGGTTGCCCTGAAGGGCACCACCATCCCCCACGAGATCGTCGGCAAGTACGGCGCAGGCGCCGTTCTGCTCAAGCCGGCTGCACCCGGTACCGGTATGATCGCCGGCGGCCCTGTGCGTGCCGTCATTGAGGCAGCTGGCATCAAGGACATCCGTGCGAAGTCTATGCGTTCCAACAACCCCATCAACGTTGTTTCTGCTACCTTCGCAGGTCTGTGCGGCCTGGTCAGCGCTGAGTCTGTCGCTGAGAAGCGCGGCAAGACCGTGAAAGAAATTCTGGGTTAAGGAGGTAACAAACCATGGCAGATAAGATGCTCAAGATCGAGCTGAAGAAGAGCCTGATTGGCCGCGGCGCTAAGCAGATCGCTACCGCTGAGGCTCTGGGCCTGAAGAAGCCGGGCGACGTTACCGTTCAGCCTGACAATGCCGCTACGCAGGGCAAGATCGCAAAGATCGGCTTTATGCTCAGCGTCACCGAAGCCTAATAGCAGGGGGTATACGCATAATGAAACTTCATGAATTGCACGCGATTCCCGGCGCAAACAAGGCTGTGACCCGCAAGGGCCGCGGCATTGGCTCCGGCAATGGCAAGACTGCCGGCTTCGGCAGCAAGGGCCAGAAGGCCCGTTCCGGCGTGAAGCACGCTGGTTTCGAGGGCGGCCAGATGCCTCTGGCACGCCGCCTGCCCAAGGTTGGCTTTAACAACATCTTTGCTACCCAGTACGCCATCGTCAACGTGGCTGATCTGGAAGCTGCTTTCAATGCCGGCGATGTCGTCGATACCGAGGCTCTGAAGGCAAAGGGTCTGGTCAAGAAGACTCTGGACGGCGTTAAGGTTCTGGGCAACGGCGAGCTGACCAAGGCTCTGACCGTGAAGGCCGCAGCCTATTCCGCTTCTGCCAAAGAGAAAATCGAGAAGGCAGGCGGAAAGGCTGAGGTGATGTAAGGTGTTCCAAACATTCCGTAACGCATGGAAGATCCCCGAGCTTAAAAATCGTCTCCTGTTCACGCTGGCGATCCTCGTGGTGTACCGTCTGGGCTGTGCCATCCCCGTTCCGTTCGTTTCCGGCTCTGCGCTGACGCAGATGTTCGCAAACGGCGACATGCTCTCTTATCTGAACATGATGAGCGGCGGTGCACTGGCTCGTTGCACGCTCTTCGCGTTAGGTGTGACACCCTATATCAACGCCTCCATTATTGTGCAGCTGCTCACCGTGGCAATCCCCGCGCTGGAAAACATGGCAAAGGAAGCCGACGGACAGCAGAAGCTGCAGCAGATCAACCGGTATGCAGGTGCCGTGGTCGCTCTGATCATGAGCATCGGCTACTACTTCGTGATCCGCAATATGGGCGCACTGAAGTACGTTTCCGGCGGTGCCGGCATCTTTGCCGCCATCGTCATCATCGCAACCTTTGTGGCCGGCGCACAGCTGATCACATGGTGCGGTGAGCAGATCGATGATAAGGGCATCGGCAACGGTGTCTCGCTCATCATCTTTGCTTCGATCGTCTCCAACTGGTCTTCGCTGTACACCTCTGTCAAGGGTCTGCTGACTCAGGCAGCGTCCGGCAAGCCCCAGTACTACTTCTTCCTGCCGCTGCTGATCGTGCTGGCACTGGTGGCTGTGGTCTTCGTGGTCGTCATGACCAACGCAGAGCGCCGCATCACCATTCAGTACGCAAAGCGCGTGGTAGGCCGCAAGCAGATGGGCGGTCAGAACAGCTATCTGCCCCTGAAGCTGAACATGAGCGGCGTCATGCCCATCATCTTCGCTTCGGCTCTGGTGTCCATCCCAGGCACCATCGGCAGCTTCCTGCAGATCGACCAGCAGGCACACCCGGTGTGGTATGCATTCTTCCACACCTTCAACTACACCTCCTGGCTGTATGTTGTGATCTACCTGCTGCTGATCCTGGCATTCAACTACTTCTATGTGGCCATCCAGTACAACCCCGTTGAGATCGCCAACAATCTGCGCCGCAACAACGGCTCGATCCCCGGCTTCCGTCCCGGCAAGCCGACCAGCGATTTCATCACCCGCACCCTGAACAAGATCACCCTCATCGGTGCCATCTTCCTGGCTGCGGTGGCTGTGCTGCCGATCATTCTGGGCAACCTGACCGGTATGAGCATCCAGCTGGGCGGTACCAGCCTGCTGATCGTGGTTGGTGTGGCACTTGATACCACCCGTAGCCTCGACAGCTTCATGACGATGCGCAACCACAAGGGCTTCCTTGGTTGATCCACAATAATTAAGATGTGAGAAAGCACTGGAAAGGAGAGTACGCTCGAACTTTTCAGTGCTTTTTTACTTTTTTGGAGTTTACATCCTCTAACAAAGGAAAGGAATGATCCTATGAACCTGATCCTGTTGGGCGCACCTGGTGCCGGTAAGGGCACGCAGGCCGAGATCATCTGCGCCAAGCTGAACATCCCCTCCATCAGCACCGGCAACATCCTGCGCGCTGCTGTCAAGGAAGGCACCGAAATGGGCCTGAAGGCCAAGAGCTTCATGGACGCCGGTGCACTGGTGCCCGATGAGGTCATCATCGGCATCCTGAAAGAGCGTCTGGCTCAGCCGGACTGCGCAAATGGCTTTATTCTGGACGGTGTGCCCCGCACCATCGCTCAGGCCGAGGCCATCGAGACCATGGGCATCCGCATCGACAAGGTGCTGGAGCTGCAGGTCGAGGACAATGTGATCGTTGACCGCATGAGCGGCCGCCGCGTCTGCGAGAAGTGCGGCGCAAGCTACCACATCGTCAACAAGAAGAGCAAGGTCGAGGGTGTGTGCGACCTGTGCGGCGGTAAGACCGTCATCCGCAAGGACGACCAGCCTGCCACCGTGCTGGATCGCCTGAAAGCATATCATGAGCAGACCGAGCCGCTGGTGGAGTTCTACCGTACCCGCGGCAAGCTGGCAGAGATCAAGTTCTGCCCCTCCATCGAGGAGACCACGGCTGAAGTCATGAAGGCTTTGGAGGCATAATTGTGATTCAGATCAAAAATGCGAAAGAGCTGGACGGCATGCGCAAGGCAAATGCCCTGAGCGCAGCTGCCCTGAAGTACGGCGGTGAGCATATCGAAGCAGGTATGACCACATGGGAATTGGATAAGCTGATCTACGACTTCATCGTGAAGCACGGCGGCACCCCCAATTTCAAGGGTCTGTATGGCTTTCCCGGCACGGCCTGCATCAGCCTGAACGATACCGTTATCCACGGTATCCCTTCGCATGACATCGTCATCCGCCCCGGTGACATCGTCAGCATCGACACCGGTGCAAAGATCGACGGCTTCAACGGCGACAATGCCTGCACCTATGCGGTGGGTAAGGTCGATCTGGAAGCACAGCGTCTGCTGGACGTGACCAAGGCTGCTCTGTATAAGGGTATTGAGCAGGCTGTGGCCGGCAACCGCATCGGCGACATCGGCTATGCCGTGCAGAGCTACTGCGAGGACGCCGGATTCTCGGTCGTCCGGGAGTTCGTGGGCCACGGCACCGGCCGTGAGCTGCACGAGGACCCGGAAGTGCCCAACTACGGCCATCAGGGCCGCGGCCCGCGCCTTGTGCCCGGCATGACCATTGCCATCGAGCCCATGATCTGCCAGTACGACTGCAAGATCACTCAGTCCAAGGACGGCTGGACCGTCAAGACCAAGGATGGTGGTCTGGCTGCGCACTTTGAGCACTCCAATGCGATCCTGAAGGATCACACCGAGATCATGACCCGCTTCTGGGATGACCCGGACTTTGACCCGGAAAAGTTCAGCCTGAAGTAAGCAATCATAAAAAAGGAGCCGCTGCACGAAACCATGTGCAGCGGCTCCTTTTGCGTATGGAGTATTCTTGTCGCAGCTGCTTTTTTGGTTAGCAGGCTTGCTCTCTCAGTCAAGGCCTGTCGGCTTTGCCAACTTCCCCAAAGGGGACGGCAAACCCTCTCAGTCCGCTCCCGCTGGTTGCGTCCAGCTCCCCCGAAGGGGGAGCTTTGGACATCTGCCGGTCAGCACAAAAAGCTCTCCCTTCGGGAGCGCCTGAGAGGGTTCAGCCTGCTGAAGGCTGGTAGAAGCTTTCTCCGCAGCGCCGCGCTTTCGCAGAAAGCGGCGCTGCAAATGTCGTCTCCCTCTACGACCCCTCCCATGAAAATGGGATATCGGAACGCCCGCAGGCGTTCCGATATCCCGAAATTTAAAATAATACTTCCTCTGACTATGCCCAAAGCACAGCGGAGGGCATTTTAAATCGTTTTATTTGCCGGAAAAGACTGTCTGCTGAGGAACAGCAGACGGCTCTTTTCCCTCTCCACTCCTGCAATTTGTGCAATTACGACAACTTTTCGTGAAAAAGTTTCATCTCCGCGGTGGAGAAAACCGAAGGCGGGAGCGGGGGAGAGCTGCTTTTGAATCGAAAGAATTTTTTATCGGAAATACGGAAAAAAGCTCTTGCAAATTGACAACAAAAGGTGTATAATCTATAAATGGCTGTGGAAGCCAGATACTTCCTCGGCGGACAGGGATTTTCTGCCCGTTTTGCGGATTTTGTGCCGCGAAAGATGAAGTATGTGGCGATCATCGCCGCCTGTCCGTCTGTGGACCGGCACCGGAGCAAAGGAACACTGAAGCGGCAAACTGCTGAAAATCGGGCGCAGGCACGAAGGATGCGGTGCTTTCAGGGCTTTGGAGCGAAGGCGCTGGCCCAGGTTCAACGACAAACTGAGCAGATCCAATGAGGAGGCAAATAGCTTGTCTAAGGAAGACGTTATCGAGATCGAAGGCATTGTGCGTGAAGCCATGCCCAACGCCATCTTTAAGGTGGAAATGTTGAGCGAGGATAAGAACACCGGGAAGCTCACTCCCAGCGGCCATATCCTCTTAGCGCACATCTCCGGCAAGCTGCGGACCAATTTCATCCGTATCCTGCCCGGGGACAAGGTAACCGTGGAAATGTCGCCCTATGATCTTTCTAAGGGCCGCATCACCTGGCGCTCCAAATAAGCACCAGGGTATCAACCAAAAGGAGGTTCAACATCATGAAGGTCAAGCCTTCCGTGAAACCCATCTGCGAAAAGTGCAAGGTCATCCGCCGCAAAGGCCGCGTGATGGTCATCTGCCAGAACCCCAAGCATAAGCAGCGCCAGGGCTAATTCGGGCGCCTGGGGGTCAAGTGCGTAGAGTCCCGGCGCAGACCCCGACACTGACATGGGATGATTTTTGGAGGAAACTACTATGGCACGTATTGCCGGCGTTGACCTGCCCCGCGAGAAGCGCGTTCAGGTGGGTCTCACCTACGTTTATGGTATCGGCCAGACCACTGCTAACAAGATCCTGGAAGCAACTGGCATCAACCCCGATACCCGCGTCAAGGACCTGACTCTGGAAGAAGAGGCTAAGATCCGTGACTACATCGATCAGGCTAACATCATCGTTGAAGGCGACCTGCGCCGCAACGTTGCTCTGGACATCAAGCGCCTGGTTGAGATCCAGTCCTTCCGTGGCACCCGCCATCGCAAGAATCTGCCCTGCCGCGGCCAGCGTACCAAGACCAATGCACGTACCTGCAAGGGTCCCAAGCGCACTGTCGCTAACAAGAAGAAGTAAGGAGGATTTGAGAAATGGCAAGTGCAAATAATGCCAAGAAGGGCGCTAATGTCCGCATGAAGCGCAAAGAGCGCAAGAACATTGCTGCTGGTCAGGCTCATATCCAGTCTACCTTCAACAATACTGTTGTTACCATCACCGACCTGCAGGGTAATGCAGTGTCCTGGTGCTCCTCCGGCTCCCTGAACTTCCGCGGCAGCCGCAAGAGCACTCCGTTTGCAGCCCAGTCTGCTGCTGAGACCGCAGCCAAGGTTGCTATCGAGCATGGCATGAAGACCGTTGAGGTCTACGTCAAGGGCCCCGGCGCTGGCCGTGAGTCCGCTATTCGTGCGCTGCAGGCTACCGGCCTGGAAGTCACCCTGATCAAGGACGTGACTCCCATCCCCCACAATGGCTGCCGTCCCCCGAAGCGCCGTCGTGTCTGATCGAAGGAGGAAATTGAATTATGGCAAAGAATACGCAGCCTATCGCAAAGCGTTGCAAGGCCCTGGGCATTTCTCCTGCGGTCATGGGCTATGCAAAGAAGAATACCACCCGCAACTCCAATGGCAATATGCGCAAGAAGCAGTCTGAGTACGCATCTCAGCTGAAGGAGAAGCAGAAGGTCAAGTTTATCTACGGCGTTCTGGAGAAGCAGTTCCACAACGCTTATCTGCGTGCAGAGGCTCGCCCCGGCAAGACCGGTGAGAACCTGCTGCAGATCATGGAGTGCCGTCTGGACAACGTCGTGTTCCGTCTGGGCTTTGCTCAGACCCGCCGCGACGCCCGCCAGCTGGTGTCTCACGCTCACTTCACCGTCAACGGCAAGAAGGTCAACATCCCCTCTTACCAGGTGAAGGCCGGCGACGTGATCGAAGTGCGCGAGTCCAGCCGCAGCTCTGCAAAGTTTGCAAAGCTGACCGGCCCCGAGGCTCCCGTTGTTGCTCTGCCCGCATGGCTGAACCGTGAGACCGGTTCCCTGAAGGGCGTCGTTGCAAAGCTGCCCGAGCGCAGCGACATCGACTACGAAGTTGCAGAGCACCTCATCGTCGAGCTGTACTCCAAGTAATCCATTAAGAAGGATCGGCCTTCCGACTGGATGGCTGTCTTTCGCATTCTTTTCTTTGAAAGAATTTAATAATGGGCCGGCGGCAGCGCCGGTTTGACAAGGAGGGCATAGATATGATGGAGATTGAACGTCCCAAAATCGAAACGGCAAGCCTGTCCCCGGACGGCCGCTACGGTAAATTCGTGGCAGAACCGCTGGAGCGTGGCTTTGGCATCACACTGGGCAATAGCCTGCGTCGTGTGCTTCTTTCCTCTCTGCCCGGTGTCGCCGTGACCAGCGTCAAGATTGATGGCGTGGTTCACGAGTTCTCCACCATTGAGGGCGTCAAGGAAGACGTTACCGAAATTGTCCTGAACCTGAAGGGTATCGCTGCAAAGCTGTACACCGATGGTCCGAAGACAGTGCGTGTTGAGGCAGTCGGCCCCTGTGAGGTCACCGCTGACAACATCAAGCAGGGCGATGACATCGAAATTCTGAACCCTGAGTGGCACATTGCAACCCTGGGCGAGGGCGGCAAGCTCGTCATGGAGCTGACCTTCGATAAGGGCCGCGGCTATGTGCCCGCAGAGCGCAACAAACAGGCTATCATCGAGAAGAACGATATCAACACTCTTCCCGTTGACAGCATTTACACCCCCGTGCTCAAGGTGAATTATAACGTCGAGAGCACCCGTGTTGGCCAGGCGATCGATTACGACAAGCTGACCATCGAGGTTTGGACCGATGGCACGATCAATGCGCAGGAAGCCGTTTCTCTGGCAGCCCGCGTGCTGACCGAGCACCTGAACCTGTTCGTCAACCTGTCCGATGAGGCCGCTGGCACCGAGATCATGGTGGAAAAGACCAACGACGACAAGGAAAAGGCTCTGGAGATGACCATTGAAGAGCTGGATCTGAGCGTGCGTTCCTTCAACTGCCTGAAGCGTGCCGGTATCAACACGGTGGAAGATCTGGTCAGCAAGAGCGAGGACGAAATGATGAAGGTTCGCAACCTCGGCCGCAAGAGCCTGGAAGAAGTCATGGCAAAGCTGGACTCCCTGGGCTTCAAGCTGAACACGGATGATGACAACTAAAAATAATTAAGGAGTGAAACGGGATGCCCGGTACCAGAAAGCTCGGTAGAACCAGCGACAGCCGCAACGCTATGATGCGCGCTATGGTTACCTACCTGTTAGAGAATGGCAAGATTGAGACCACTGTCACTCGCGCTAAGGACGTTCGTTCCATGGCCGAGAAGATGATCAGCCTTGGCAAGGCAAGCGACCTGCACACCAAGCGTCAGGTTTATGCCTACATCACCAAGGAAGATGTTGCAAAGAAGCTGTTTGATGAGATCAGCCCCAAGTACGCTGACCGCAACGGCGGCTACACCCGCATCATCAAGATCGGCGCTCGCCGCGGCGACGCTGCTGAGATGGCAGTTCTGGAGCTCGTCTGATCTGCTCTGACTGTTTGATACAGTGTTCAAAAGCCCTTTCCCAGCAATGGGAAAGGGCTTTTTTGCGTGGCATTTTCATTGCTTCTGAATGTTCCCGGGAATAGCGGGCACAACTGCAAACGCTTCGACAGTTCCACTAAAAACCCGAGCTTATTTTCTGTCAAAATACCTCTTGAAAACCATATGGGGGGATTAGAATAAAAAAATGGAGCGGGGTTTTCTTCAAAACAGCCGCTCTCAAACAAAAAGAACAAAGAAAGAGAGAGAGGGAAAATCATGAGAAAAAAGAGTACGAGACTTCTCAGTGCAGCGCTTGCGGCGTGCATGATGCTGTCAGCCCTGCCGGTGGGCGCGTTTGCGGCAGAGCCGGGCACAGAGCCGGAGAATACGGCGACCGCGCAGGAAGAAGTACATATACTGAACAAAAACGGCGACAGCATTACTACCGGCGGTACGTATACAATGGATGGCGGCCCGTATACCGGACAGATCACGGTAAATGTTGAGGATGGCGGGGACGTGATCATCAACATTACCGGTAACGTGACCACAAGTATTGATACTGTGTTGATCAATGTGGTCAAAGGCCACGTGACGATCAACGGTGGAACCGCGACTGTGGAAAATACGAATGAGGGATACACTAGCGATATAGGTCATGCACTCATCTGCCTTTCCAGTGATGATGCAAATACAACGGTTGAGATCAACGGCGGCACATATAAAACGAAGTCAGGTGCCGCAGCCGGATGCGATTATTTTGAAAAGGGGACTCTTACCATCAACAGCGGTACTTTTGAGACACACAGTGGAGGTGCAGTAGGAAGTTATGCTGATAAGTCTGCAGTAATGCAGATCGAAGACGGTACATTTATTGGCCTAGAACCATTTGAAAACAATCGGAATTCTTACGCACTTCTAAGCCGTGGAACAACGATCATCAATGGTGGCGATTTCAGTAGTGTGGGGGGTTACTGTATTGTAAATGAAGGCTATGGAGATTTATATATCCATGACGGTACATTTGAAGGCTGTTCGAGAGCAGTATGTAACCCGGAGGGTACATGTGATTCGACGCTAACAATTACTGGAGGAAATTTTAAGGCAACACCGTGGTGGGGTACAGAAACAAATGTATTGTTTGTGGGGACTGGTACACTGAATGTGACAGGTGGAACCTTTGAGGGTACAGGAAGACTCGTGAACGCAATTCTTACGGAGGCACCTTCTGCCACAATTGAGAATGTAACACTCAAGGTGAATGCGAGTGTCAAGGGCGCTGGAATTTGTACTAGGGTTGGCAGTAAATACCCTGAACTGAAAAATGTAACATTTGAAAATACCGGCTCAGCTGACGATTACGGTGATCTTAGGCTGTATAATGTTCAGCCCGGGACATATGAATTTAATCTTACAGAAGATTTTGCACCAATGGCTGTAATAAGTGCCGAGAACGTATCGAAAGAGACGAAGGTCACCAAGAAGACGAACTCTCATTACCAGAAAGACCTGAAGCTGGTCAGCGCAGACCCGGGTTATATCATTGACTACCAGAAAAATGAAGACGGCACGGAGTACCGCTACTTTAACACACGTGTGTCGGGCAGGTATTATGTAAACCCCATCCATGCTACCATGGCTGTTGAAGGTGAAGATGTGCGGCCTTACAGCCAGTTTTTGCCTGGCACGAAAGTGACCCTGAATGCTTTCTCCAACGAAGAGGGCAAACAGTGCACCGGCTGGAAGGTGGAAAAAATTGCAGCCGATGGTGTGACCGAGGTGCATGATGTCTTAGTCCCCAACTCCGAGGACCCGGAAACAGCGACACTGACCGTTCCGGATTATGACGTGTTCGTCACTGCCGAGTATGAAGATGAGATCGTTGACCCCGGTACGGGCGGCGATGCCGCCGGCAACATTCAGGGCGCGCTCTCTGCTGTGGTCGTGGGTGCTGCCGCAGGTGCTATCATCTATGAAGCCGGTACCGGCATCTACCGCGTCATCAATATGCCCGGCATCCCCATGCCCTCCAACCGCATTGAGCTGGCCGAGCTGCTGTGGGAGCGTGCCGATAAGCCCGAACCTGTGAGCACCGCCCTCTACAGCGATATCGACGAGGACGATACCGACGCACAGAAGGCCGCCCATTGGGCAGTGGAGCAGGATCTGATGAAGGATGATGCGGACAACAATAAATTCAACCCGCACTTCCCCGTCAGCAAGCTGCGCGTGTGCACCACATGGGAAAAGGCCAAGCAGAAGGGCCTGTTTGACAAAACCGAAGAATAACCGCTGAAACCCCAAAGGGGCTGCTGCACAAAAGGCTGTGCGGCGGCCTCTTTCTCATTTTCAGGTGTTGGCATTGCGCCCGGCCCGTGGTATACTGACAATAGCGTATTTTCGGCCTTTGGCCGGACAAGTTTTCCACACAAAGGAGGTGCAGCGGTTGAAACATTCCAAACGGTTTTGCCGGTGGCTGCTGTGCACCCTGCTGTGCCTGTGTCTTGCAGGCTGCAGTATGCCGGGCGAACAGGTGCAGGTGGAAGAGCTTCTGCGTGCACCCAAGCTCTCGGGTGATTACGGCGATGTGCAGACGGCGCTGAACGACTGGCTGGGGGAGAGCGCACAGCTCAAGTACCCTATGCAGGGCGACCTGCTTTCGCCGTTCCTCATCCATGATCTGGACGGTGACGGCCAGCAGGATGCGGCGGTGCTTTATACCACGGCCCAGAGCTCCAATGTCTGTGTCGCGATCCTGCAAAAGGGCAGCGATGGAATGTGGCAGGTGCGCCAGAACGCGGAGGGCCTTGCCGATACGGTGGATTCTGTGGGCCTTGCGCAGCTGCAGCCGGGCGATGCCAGCCAGCTGGTGGTGGGCTATGTGGCCGCACAGGGCGACCACTATCTGGCGGTGTATTCCTACACAGACGGAGAGCTTTCCACCATTCTGGAACAGCAGTATCAGCAGTATCTGGTAGAGGATATCACCGGCGGGGGCAGTCAGGATCTGATCCTGATGTCCACGCTGGAGGACGGCGGCGTGCAGATCGAGCTGCTGACCGTAGATAAGGAGGGCTCCTTCCAGCAGGTAGCAGTCATGGGCCTTTCTGCCGACCGCTTCTCGGGCTGCGCCTCGGTGGCGGCAGGCGTGGGTGCGGATGGCAGGCACTATCTGGTGCTGGATGGCTGGACCGGTATTTCCGGCAACAATCTGGCGTCGGTGCTGCTGTACTTTGACGAGGACACGCAGCAGATGGTGCCCGCCGACCAGATCAGCACCGAAAAGCTTTACACCGCATCCCTGCGCAATGTGCCCAGTCTGGTCAGTCAGGATCTGGACGGCGACGGCATCGTGGAGATCCCCACCCAGCCCGATGAGGCCGGCCTTTTGAATATGAGCCAGAGCCGCCGCATGGACTTTATCGTCTGGATGGATTATACCAGCCCGAATCCGGAAAAAAGCTTCGGCCTGCTGGACGAGGAGACCAACTGTTATATCGAACTGCCCATGGAGTGGGAGGGCAACCTGAAGCTTACCGACAGCGAACAATACGACGGCGCCGTGGAGCTGCGCACGGTGGATGAGGATGAGCTGGTAATGACCCTGCGTCTGGTGCGCACCACATCCAGCCTGAAGGGATGGACCCGCCTTGGCATCGTGGCGTCCCGCCAGATGCAGGCGAAACTTGCCCCGGATGTGGAGATCAGTGATAAGAACTACCGCCTGTCCAAGGCGCTGCATCTGCTCAATTAAGGAACGGAGGAACAGTTCATGGTACGAGTGCTTGTGGTAGAAGATGAAGCCAATATCCGCGAAATGATCGCGCTGAACCTGCGTCTTGCAGGCATGGAGGCGGTGGAAGCCGAGAGCGCCGAGGCGGCTCTGCCTCTGCTGGAGCAGAAACCGGGCTGCGATGCGGCCATCCTGGATGTGATGCTGCCGGGCATGAACGGCTTCTCGCTGTGCGAGACCATCCGCCGCACCGACCAGAAGATCGGCATCATCATCCTCAGTGCCAAGGGACAGGAACAGGATAAGATCCGCGGCCTGTCCATCGGCGCAGACGACTATATGACCAAGCCCTTCAGCGTCAGCGAGCTGCTGGCCCGGGTGGAAGCGCTCTGCCGCCGCGTCAGCCGCACGGCAGGCGGGGACGAAAAGGAAAAGTCCAGCCCGCTGGGAATGCTCACCAGCGGCGAATTTGTGCTGGACGAGAACCGCCGTGTGCTGCTCAAGGCAGGCCAGCCCATCGAGCTGACACAGGTGGAATTCCAGATCATGGAGCTGTTTTTCCGCAATCCCGGCATCGCGCTGGTGCGTGAGAAGATCCTGAAGGGCGTGTGGGGTGAAAATTACTTTGGTGACGTGAAGATCGTGGATGTGAACATCCGCCGCCTGCGTATGAAGGTGGAGGACGAACCCAGCAAGCCCGCCCATATCCTCACTGTGTGGGGCTATGGATACAGGTGGGAGGAATGATGCTTCAGAGCGTAGTCGCGTGGGTTGGGCTTAAGGGCTTTTGAAAAATGTATCGCCGCCGGGTATGTTCTCTTTTGTGTGCCAAAAGAGAACCAGAAAGGACGGCGGTGCCCGCAGGGCATGAAAGCCCCAGTGGGGCTTTTAAGCCGCAGATCGGTTTGCGCAGCAAATGCCGCGTGTTCAGCGCGGCAAGGTATCCGCTACTTTCGAGGCGCGGGAGGCACGAATTAAGGGCTACTCGCCCTTAATAATCCCAAAGCAGTTGGGCTCCATACAAAAAATCCAAGTCGCTTTGCTAAAGGATTTTTTGTGTTACGCCGATTGAGAGTCGCTGCGCGACAGCCGAAGGCTGACAGCAGCAGATGTCGTTAACTATTACGACCCCTTCCGTGAAAAAGTAAATTAGAAAAATCCGCAGATTTTTCTAATTTACAAATATAAAAAATAATTTTTCCGCTGATATTGTTAGAGCGAAGCGGAGACAATTCTAAATCGTTTGAAAGGAGGAGAACGCCATGCGAAGCGGGATCACCCGTCGATGGCTGTGCGGCAGCCTGCTCATCACTGTGCTGCTGGTGCTGCTGGCCGAAACCATGTTCCTGTACAACTACACACGCAGCTATTATAACAGCGTTCAGCAGACCATGTACCGGCGGTTCTCCTCGGTATCCGGCCAGCTGAAAATGTACACCGGCGACACCGTGCAGAGCACCGCATCGATCCGCAGCATGGCGCTGCGCCGCATGGTGGAGCAGTTTGCCGACAAGGATAAATATGAATTCATGCTGCTGGACAGCTATGGCGGGGTCATTGCGTCTTCCAGCGGCACGAGCGCGGACGGCATTGTGACCGGAACCGACTTTGAGCAGGCGCAGGAGGCTTCCGATGGTCTTGGCGTGGCGGTCTACCGCACCCAGTCCGGCGAGCTGGTGATGGCGGCCTGCTATCTGGTGCCATACGCCGCCGAAGATGTGGCGGCGATGCGTCTTGTCACCAGCCTGACCCTTGTGGGAGCGCAGATCAAGAACGCCATCGCGGTAAGTGTTGTGATCGCGGCGGTGATCCTTGCCTTCACCGTGATGTCCGGCCTGTACTTCATCCGCAGCATCGTAGTGCCGCTGGGTCAGGTGGAGCGCACCGCAGCCAGCATCGCCCGGGGTGAGCTGGACGTGCGCCTGCCGGTCACCGGCGACGAGCGGGACGAGGTGGACCGCCTGCGCGGTACCATCAACCAGATGGCGGAAGGTCTGGAAGAGACCGAGAAAATGAAGAATGAATTCATCAGTTCGGTGTCCCACGAGCTGCGTACCCCGCTCACCTCCATCCGGGGCTGGGTGGAGACCCTGCGCACACTGGATGACCCGGCGGATGAAAACTACCGCAAGGGCCTTGAAATCATCAACAACGAGACCGGACGCCTGTACAACATGGTGGAAGAGCTGCTGGACTTCAGCCGCCTGCAGAACGGCCGCATCCGCATGGACTGCCGCCCGCTGGATCTTGTGGCAGAGCTGACCGACGCAGTGCTCTTCTGTGAGGCACGGATCCAGCGGGAGGGACTCATCCTCAGCTACACGGAGCCGGAGGAAATGATTCCGGTCTATGCAGACCCGGATCGTCTGCGGCAGGTGTTCATCAACATCATGGACAATGCCATCAAATATTCAGCACCCGGCGGACGCATCACGGTCAAGCTGTGGGCAGGGGAGTACAAGGCCTTTGTGGAGATCATCGATCAGGGCCGCGGCATCCCGCCGGAAGATCTGGAAAATGTCAAGACCAAGTTCTACAAGGGCAGCAACTCGGTGCGGGGCAGCGGCATCGGCCTTGCGCTGGTGGATTCCATCATGACGGCGCTGGACGGCACCATGGACATCAAGAGCACGCTGGGCCGGGGCACGGTGGTCACACTGGGCCTGCCGCTGTACCATAAGGTATAAAGCCTGCATAAACATTGCACACCGGCAGCTTTTTGTGCTTTGCAGATACAGATTTTGTCACAATTATGTGGTAAAATGACCGGGAAAAATATGATCCGATAGGAGAACCCAATGAATCAACCAAAAAAGGAACGTTTCAAGACCAGTGTGGGCGGTCAGGCACTGATGGAAGGCATTATGATGCGCGGCCCAAAGCTCATCTGCTGCGCGGTGCGCAAGCCGGACGGCACCATTGAGACCAAGATCGACCCCGTGAAGAACCATGGCATCTGGACCAAGATCCCGCTGGTGCGCGGCGCCATCTCCATGATCGAAAGTCTGATCGTGGGCTACCACTACATGATGTACTCCGCTCAGGTGAGCATGGGGGACGACTACGACCCCGAGGAAGAGGAGACCGCCTTTGAAAAATGGGTGGGAGAGCATTTCGGCCAGAAGGCTGAGGATGCCCTGCTGGCCTGCGCCGCTGTGGTGGGCGGCCTGCTGGCGATCCTGCTCTTTACGGTGCTGCCCACCCTCATCGTGGGCGGCGTGAGCCGTTTTATCACGCTGGGCCGCTGGGGCAAGGTGGTGCTGGAAGCTGTGCTCAAGGTCGCTATCTTCCTGACCTATATGGTGGGTATTTCCAGAATGAAGGAAATCCACCGGGTGTTCGAGTACCACGGTGCCGAGCACAAGACCATTGCCTGCTACGAGGCCGGTGACGCGCTGACCGTGGAGAATGTGCGCAAATACACCCGCTTCCATCCCCGCTGCGGCACCAGTTTCCTCATTCTGGTGGTCATCGTCAGCGTGTTTTTGTACAGCGTTCTGCCCTGGGGCAGCATCGGCCTGCGGGTACTGTTCAAGCTGCTGCTGCTGCCGGTGGTCATGGGCATCAGCTACGAGCTGCTCAAATGGTGCGGTCGGTCAGACAACATCGCCACCCGCATCATCCGCCAACCCGGCATCTGGGTGCAGCACCTGACCGTGTTTGAACCGGACGACAGCATGATCGAGGTGGCCATTGCCGCCGTGACCCCTGTGCTGCCCGAGAACCCGGAGGACGGCAGATGGTAAGTGCAGGTCTGTCTCCGCGGGAAGCGGTGCGCAGGGTGGAAGCGCGGCTTGTCGCCGCAGGCTGTCCGGATGCGGATTACGATGCACGGGAGCTGTTCCGTGCGGCAGCCGGGCGGGATGCCCGCCTTTCTGACCGAGTGCTGACCACGGAGGAAGCGGAAAAGCTGGAAAACCTCTGCACGCGCCGTGAGCAGCGGGAACCGCTGCAATACCTGTGCGGGATCTGGAGCTTTCTGGATTTTGACCTTGCCGTTGGCCCCGGTGTGCTCTGCCCCCGTGCAGACACCGAGGTGGTAGCGGAAGCGGCTGCCAATACCCTGACGGGCATTGCCGCGCCCCGGGTGCTGGATCTCTGCGCGGGGACCGGCTGTCTGGGGCTGGGCGTCAAGCGCTTCTGCCCGGCGGCGCAGGTGACCTGCGTGGAAAAAAGCCCGGAAGCCTTTGTTTATCTGGAAAAGAACTGCCGCTGTGCCCTGAAAGGGCAGGGCGGGCAGACGGAGGACTTGCTGGAGCCTGC
Source organism: Faecalibacterium sp. HTF-F (assembly GCF_023347535.1). Lineage (NCBI taxonomy): Bacteria > Bacillati > Bacillota > Clostridia > Eubacteriales > Oscillospiraceae > Faecalibacterium > Faecalibacterium wellingii. The sequence goes on along the minus strand of NZ_CP094473.1, from coordinate 2,521,141 downwards.
TGCCTTTGAGCAGGAGGCTGCACCGGCCTTTGACTGGGGCCCGGCACTGAATGCCCTGCGCGCAAAGGCAAAGCCGGCCTATGCGGTGGAGCCGGTGCAGGGGGATCTGTTCACCTACTGGAAAAGTGCACCGGAAGGGGAGCTTGACCTCATCGTATCCAACCCGCCGTATCTCACTGCCGAGGAGATGCGGCACCTGCAGCCGGAGGTGGCACAGGAACCGGCCATGGCGCTGGAAGCGGGGGAGGACGGCCTTGTGTTTTACCGTGCCCTTGCACAGCATTACCAGAAGCTGCTGCGGCCCGGCGGCGCACTGGTGCTGGAGATCGGCTGGCAGCAGAGGGAAGCTGTGACGGCACTGCTGGCTGCAAACGGCTGGGCAGACATTGCGTGCCGCAAGGATTTTGGCGGCAACGACCGGTGCATGATCGCCCGCAGACCCGGCTGATCAAACGAAAAAAGCAAACAACTTCTTGTTGTAATATTTTGATTTTGTGGTATACTATACTGGAAGGTATACGGACAGCCCGCGCACGGCGGGCAGCAGGAAGAAAAGGAGCAGCACGCTATGGCGAAAAATCAGAACAACAACACCGTTGTCCCGGCCACCAAAAAGACCGAGCCGGAGGCAAAAAAGGACGCACTGGCCACTGCGCTGGCCCAGATCGAAAAGCAGTTCGGCAAGGGTGCCGTGATGAAGCTGGGCGACAACGCCTCCATGCAGGTGGATGCCATTTCCACCGGCAGTCTGGGTCTGGATCTGGCTCTGGGCGTGGGCGGTGTGCCCCGCGGACGCATCATTGAGGTGTACGGCCCGGAATCCAGCGGTAAGACCACGCTGGCACTGCACATTCTGGCCGAAGCCCAGAAGCAGGGCGGCGAAGTGGCTTTCATTGACGTGGAGCACGCACTGGACCCCACCTATGCCGAAGCGCTGGGCGTGGACATCAATAATCTCCTGGTCAGCCAGCCGGACACCGGCGAGCAGGCCATGGAGATCTGCGAAGCACTGGTGCGCTCCGGTGCCATCGATGCCATCGTGGTGGACTCGGTTGCCGCCATGGTGCCGAGGGCTGAGATCGAGGGCGAAATGGGCGACAGCCATGTGGGCCTGCAGGCCCGCCTGATGAGTCAGGCCATGCGCAAGCTGACTTCGGTCATCGGCAAGACCAACACGGTCTGCGTCTTCATCAACCAGCTGCGCGAGAAGGTGGGCGTGATGTACGGCAACCCGGAGGTCACCACCGGTGGCCGTGCCCTGAAATATTACGCCTCGGTGCGCATCGACATCCGCCGCGTGGAGGGCCTGAAGGACTCCTCCGGCCAGTTCATCGGCAACCACACCCGCGCCAAGATCGTCAAGAACAAGGTGGCACCTCCGTTCCGTGAGGCAGAGTTCGATATCATGTTCGGCGAGGGCATCTCCAAGATGAGTGAACTCATCGATGTGGGCGTGAAGCTGGGCATCGTGCAGAAGAGCGGCGCATGGTTCAACTATGGCGATGTCCGTTTGGGGCAGGGCCGCGACAACGCAAAGCAGTTCCTGAAGGACAATCCCGAGATCGCAAACGACATCGAGGGCCAGATCCGCGCCAATGCCGACAAGCTGTACGCTTCCCGCCGCCCGGCAGGCAAGAATGCTTCTTCCAAGGCCGAAGAGCCTGCAGAAGCGGCAAAGGACGCTAAGGAGCCGGTGGTCAAGGCACCTGCCCGCAGCAGCGAGAGCGAGCTGGATATCATGGTGGAGGATTAAATGTCCTTTTATAAACGCCGCCGCCCGAAGCCGGAAGAAGAAAAGTGTGCCGACCCGGCCAAGGCCCGCGCCCGCGCACTGGATGCGCTGGCCTCGCGGGAAATGTCCTCGGCCCAGCTGTACGAGCGGCTGTGCTATGGTTTTACGGAGCAGGCTGCGGCTGCAGCCGTGGCAGAAATGGTGGAGCGGGATTACGTAAACGATGACCGCTATGCCGAGGCCCGTGCCCACAGCCTGCTTGCTGCCCGCAAGAGCCGCCGTGCGGCGGCCCAGAACCTGCGGCAGAAGGGCCTTTCCGGTACGCAGATCGAGCAGGCACTGGAAAGCGTCTATGCCCCAGATGAGGACGGCGAAAGCCCGGAGCTGGAAGCTGCCGCCGCTCTGGTGCAAAGCCGCTATATGAAAAAGCTGGCCGATGGCCGCCGCGACCTTGTGACTGCTGCCCTCATGCGCCGGGGCTTTGCCTACCCGGTGGTGAAGGAAGCCATCCGCAGGGCGGAGGAGGAGTAGAACCCTCTCAGTCATCGCTGCGCGATGCCAGCTCCCTCAAAGAGGGAGCCTGACGAAACCGGAAACTTTACCGCATCGCCAAAAGCTCCCCCCTCGGGGGAGCTGGCACGCCGGAGGCGTGACTGAGAGGGTTCCGCAGTTCGCAGAAAACTTCCCGCCGCACCGCCGCTTCCATAGAAAGCAGGCGCGGCAGCAGCTGCTTCCCTCCGCGACTCCTCTCCGTGAAAATGGGTCACAGGAAAGTCCGCAGACTTTCCTGTGACCCGAAATTTAAAATAATTCTTCCGCTGTCTATGCGCAAAGCGAACGCGGAGCGCATTTTAAATCATGAAATCGTAAATTTTAAAAGCATCCCCTCAAAAGAGAAAGAGAGTATCACCCCCTATGAAAATTGCATGTATCTCCCTTGGCTGCCCCAAAAATCAGGTCGATCTGGATGTGATGGTGCACATCCTGCTGTCTGCCGGCCACGAGACCGTGGCAGATCTGGCCGAAGCAGATGTGATCCTTGTGAACACCTGCGGTTTTATCGAGAGCGCCAAGACCGAAGCCATTGAAAACATTCTGGAAGCCTGCTCCTACAAGCAGCAGAACCCAGAGCTGAAGGTCATCGTCACCGGCTGTCTTGCCGAGCGCTACCGCAGCCAGATCGAGGAAGAGATTCCCGAGGTGGACGCGGTGGTGGGCTGTGCCTCCAACAAGGCCATCGACACCATCGTGGACCGCCTGTTCCATGGTGAGGATCATCTGGAAAGCTACGGTGCCAAAAAGGACTTCCCGCTGGGCGGCAAGCGTGTCATCGGCACGCCCGCCCACTATGCGTACTTAAAAATTGCAGAGGGCTGCAACAACCGCTGCCACTACTGCGCCATCCCCGGCATCCGCGGCCCGCTGCACAGCCGGGATATGGCCGACTGCGTGGCCGAGGCCCGCTGGCTGGCCGGTGAGGGCGTGAAAGAGCTGATCGTGGTCGCGCAGGACCCCACCGCCTACGGCGAGGACTGGGGCAAGCCCGGCAGCATCTGCGAGCTGCTGGATAAGCTGAACAAGGTGCCGGGCCTCGAGTGGATCCGCATTATGTACGCTTACCCGGAGCGCATCACGGACGAGTTTATTGCCGCCATGAAGCGCAATGAGAAAGTGGTGCCCTACCTTGACCTGCCCATCCAGCACTGCAACGATACCATCCTCAAGAATATGAACCGCCGTTCCAACCGCGCCGAGCTGCTGGAGGTGATCGGCAAGCTGCGCCGCGAGATCCCCGGCATCACCCTGCGCACCACCCTGATCGCAGGCTTCCCCGGCGAGACTGAGGAGCAGTTCGAGGATCTGTGCAATTTCGTCAAGGAAGTAAAGTTCGACCGTCTGGGCTGCTTTGCCTACTCGGCCGAGGAAAACACCGTTGCTGCCAAGATGGACGGCCAGATTGATCAGGAGACCAAGGACAGGCGCGCCGAACTGGTGATGCAGATCCAGACCGGCATCATGGCCCAGAAGCAGGCCGAAAAGGTGGGCCAGACCGTGCATGTGCTTTGTGACGGCATCGACGAGGAGAGCGGCCTGTATCTGTGCCGCACCACCGGCGACGCCCCTGAGGTGGACGGCAATGTTTGCGTTTCCAGCGAGGAACCGCTGTATCCCGGCCAGTTCTACGATGTCCTGGTGGACGACAGCGACCTTTACGATCTATATGGCACTGTTGCAAAATAACAAATTGGAGGAATCTGTATGAATCTGCCCAATAAGCTTACCTTGACCCGCATCCTGCTGGTGCCCGTGTTCATGATCTTTGCGTCCCTGACCGGTCTGAACGGCATCGCGGATGGCTCCTTCCAGCCGACGTATTACCTGATCGCAGGCATCGTCTTTGCTGCCGCCAGCTTTACCGATTTTCTGGACGGCCATCTGGCCAGAAAGTGGAACATGGTGACCGACTTCGGCAAGTTTGCCGACCCGCTGGCCGACAAACTGCTCACCACTGTGGCCTTCATTTACATGATGCGGGACGGCGTGTGCAGCCCGGTGGTGCTGTGCATCATTCTGGCCCGCGAATTTGCTGTGTCCGGCCTGCGCATGGTGGCCGCCGGCGCCAAGGACGGCAAGGTGATCGCCGCCAACATGTGGGGCAAGGTGAAGACCGTGCTGCAGATGCTGAGCATCATCTTCTACTTCTTTGGCATGTCCATTGCAAGCATGTCGGCTACCGGCACAGAGCAGGGCGCGCGGCAGATCCTGGTAATCAGCATTTCCATGGTGCTGTGCTGGCTGGTGGCTGCCGTGACGGCCATTTCCGGCATCAAATACCTGTGGGACAACCGCAGCTTCATCAACACCGCAAAATAAAAAGAACCCTCTCAGTCAATGCCTTGCGGCATTGCCAGCTCCCCCGAAAGGGGGAGCTTTGGCAAAAACGGAGAAATTTATCTCTGCAGCCAAAACCTCGCCCTTCAGGAGAGGTGGCAATGCGTCCGCACTGACGGAGAGGGTTTTGCTATTAGGAAAATATCATGAAAAAATTTGCTGATACGGTGCGCCGCCTGCTCTCCATCGCGCTGAACCTGTTCATCGTCTGGGCGGAGCCTATTGCCCTGCCCATGAGCTGGGATTGGGGCAAAGAGCAGATGTTCATTTTCTACACGGAGGATTCCAACATCCTTTCGGCCTGCATCTGCGCTATGGTGGCGGTGAGTCAGCTGGTGTGCATCTTTACCGGCAGGGAACTGCCGCGCTGGCTGCACACCCTCAAGTATATCGCCACCTGCTGCCTGACCATGACCTTTCTCACGGTGGTGTTCGTGCTGGGCCCCATGTATGAGGATGGAAACGGCTGGTACATCATGCTGTGCACCAGCTCCATGCTGTACCATCATCTGCTCAATCCGCTGGCAGCCATCTTCTCCTTTGTGCTGCTGGAGCGCACACCGCGCCTGCCCCGCAGCACGGTCAAGTGGGCGCTGCTGCCCACGGTGCTGTATGGCGGCATCATTTTGTGGTTGAACATCCAGCGCGTGGTGGATGGGCCGTATCCCTTTATGAAGGTGTATGACCAGAGCGTGCAGGCATCGGTGCTGTGGTGCATCGCCATCCTGCTGATGAATTACTTCTATGCATGGCTGCTCTGGAAGCTGAACGGCGGAAAGAAAGAAAAAGCCTGACGATTTGAAAATGCCCGCCGCTTCGCTCTGGGCATAAATAGCGGAAATACTATTTTTTATTAGAGCAATACCGGACAGACTGCGGTCTGTCCGGTATTGCATTTTTCACAGAAGGGGCTGCAAAGAAAAACAGCATCTGAAAGCTCCGGCCCTTCCTGTGAAAAAGCAGCTCCGAAAAGCCCGCAGGCTTTTCGGAGCTGCAAATGAAAGATAAATTTTCCTCTGAATATGCCCAGAGCGGAGCGGAGGGCATTCTAAAGGGTTCCTGCGTTTTTACGCTACGGTGGAATTCTCTTCCAGCCAGGCCAGCACACAGGCCTGCAGAGCGTTCAGGTGCGCACGGTTCTCACCGTAGGTGTCGGCATAGGTGCTGCTGGCGTCGTCCAGTTCTTCCTGCGTGGGAGCAAGGCTCTTGGCTTCAGCCACGGCCTGAAAGATCAGATCCTGCTTTGCCAGATGCTCAAAATAGGCATCCGAAGCGGCCAGCATGGCATCCGCACTGGTGTAGCCCTGCGTCTGGGCAAAGGCGTTCAGATCCATGCTGTAGGCGGTGGCGTACTGGTTGTAGTGGTTCAGGAACATGCGGATGTAGTAGCTGGTGATCTCGGCAGGCAGCTCCTTGAAGGTGGAATTGGCCATCAGGTAGTCCACGATGGCATTGTCGTAGTTGTTGGCATACAGTGCATCGCTAAAGTAGCTGCGCAGCTGGTCGGCGGTGTGCAAATCGTCGCTGACGCCAAAGTTGGACTCCACCCATTCATCGGTCAGTTCGGGGGTCACGTTCTCGGAAAGGGAGTTCAGGGTCACGCTGAACACGGCTTCCTTGCCGCTGAGGGTGATCGTGTTGCCCTCGGCGTCGGTAGAATCGCCGTAGCCGTCCGGGAAGGTGACGGTCACATCAAAGGTGTCGCCCACATTGTGGCCGATGATCTGGTCCTCAAAGCCATCGATGAAGGAACCGCTGCCCAGCGTCAGGTCGTAGCCGGTGGCAGTGCCGCCGGTAAAGGCCACGCCATCTACGGTGCCGGTGTAATCGATGTTGGCAACATCCCCGCTCTGGGCGGCACGGCCGGTAACAGGCTGGGAGGTGGTGTACTGGTTCAGCAGGCTGTCCATCTGCTGCTGCAGCTCATCTTCGGTGGGGGTCAGGTCGCTCTCCTTCAGGGCGATGGAGCCGAAGTCCTCCGGCAGGGTTACATAGTCCAGTGCTTTGATGCCGTTCCAATAGCCGTTTTCGTCCAGACCATCGCTGTAATCAAAGGTCTCGTAATCGAAGTCGGCCACAGAACCAAACTGTGAGACAGACGCAGCAGTGGAAGATGCACTGCCGGAAGATGCACTGTCGGTCTGCTTGCGCCTGCTCAGCGTGAAGCAGGCGACAATGACGCACACCACTGCGGCAAGGGCCAGCAGGATGCACAGGAGCTTTTTGGTGTTGTTTTTCAAAAGAAATACCTCCATAAAAATCGGCCCGCAGGATGCTCGGGCCGTAAAACCGGAATAGACTCCCATCCATTATATACGTTCTGACGGCAAAAGAAAAGTTTTTTGCAAAATTTCCACAAATCCTGCGGCGGGTTTGTATCACTTTTGCCTGCCTGTGGGCGCAAAAATGGGCAAAAGCGGTGGAAATGGGCAGGCGGTTCTGTTACAATAAAAATAAGTGAGCCTTCCCGGGAACATAAGGCCCCTCCCTCAATGAGGGAGGCTTTTCCGCTGAGAGAGGGCGAGGATGCGAACCGCAATGGAGGAAATTTAAATGGATTACAATAAAGCTGCTCTGGAAATGCACGAGACCCACAAAGGCAAGGTGGGCATCGTGAGCAAGGTGGAGGTCGCTACCCGCGACGACCTGTCCACCGCCTACACCCCCGGCGTGGCAGAGCCCTGCCGCAAGATCAAGGAAAACCCCGAGGACGTGTATAAGTACACCTTCAAGGGCAACATGGTGGCGGTCGTTTCCAACGGCACGGCTGTGCTGGGTCTGGGCGATATCGGCCCGGAGGCCGGTCTGCCGGTCATGGAGGGCAAGGCGGTGCTGTTCAAGGAGTTCGGCGGCGTAGACGCCTTCCCCATCTGCATCGATGCCCACGACGCTGCCAGCGTCATTGCTGCCTGCAAGGCCATTGCGCCCACCTTTGGCGGCATCAATCTGGAGGACATCAAGAGCCCCGAGTGCTTTGAGATCGAGGAAACCTTGGAGCGGGAGCTGGACATCCCGGTGTTCCACGATGACCAGCACGGCACCGCGATCGTGGTCACTGCTGCCCTCATCAACGCCCTGCGTGTGGTGGGCAAGAAGATGGAGGATGTGCACATCGTCCTGAACGGCCCCGGCGCTGCCGGTACTGCCATCATCAAGATGCTCATGACCGCAGGCGCAAAGGACATCATTGCAGTGGATCAGTTCGGCACCCTGTACAAGGGCTGCAACAGCGCCGAGGCCCACAAGAACTGGCTGGGCGAGGTGACCAACCCCCGTCAGGTCAAGGGCGGCCTGAAGGAGGCACTGGAAGGTGCCGATGTGTTCATCGGCGTGTCCAAGCCCGGCATCCTGACCACGGAGCTGTGCAAGACCATGAACAAGGACGCCATCGTCTTTGCCATGGCCAACCCCACCCCGGAGATCATGCCGGACGAGGCCAAGGCCGGCGGCGTGCGGGTGATGGCCACCGGCCGCAGCGACTTCCCCAATCAGGTCAACAACGTGCTGTGCTTCCCCGGCCTGTTCAAGGGCGCGCTCAGCGTCCGCGCCCGGGACATCAACAATGAGATGAAGCTGGCCGCTGCCTACGCCATCGCCGACCTCATCACCGATGCCGACCGCAGCGAGGAGAACATCATCCCCGGCGCGTTCGACCCCCGCGTGGCCGAGGCCGTGGCAAACGCCGTGGCAAAGGCTGCCCGTGAGACCGGCGTGGCCCGTCTGTAAGCGGAGGACAGGGTTATGAGAACCATTTCCGCACAGGAGATCACGGATACCGTTGCACGGCTGTGCATCGAAGCCAACACCCGCCTGCCGCAGGACGTGCAGGCCGCGCTGGACAAGGCCCGGCAGGAAGAGCCGTGGCCGCTGGCCAAGAATACGCTGGACCTTTTGTGGTCCAATCTCTCTGCAGCCAGAGAGGAAAACCTGCCCATCTGTCAGGACACCGGCATGGCCTGCGTGTTCGTGGAGCTGGGTACCGATGTGCACATCGACGGCAGCTTTGAAGCCGCCATCCATGATGGCGTGCGCCGGGGCTACACCGACGGCTACCTGCGCAAGAGCATCGTAGCCGACCCGCTGCGCCGGGGCAATACTGGCGACAACACCCCGGCGGCCATCACGGTGCATCTGGTGGACGGCGAGGGCTGCCGCATCACGGTGGCACCCAAGGGCTTTGGCAGCGAGAACATGAGCCGCATCCAGATGCTCAAGCCCGCCGACGGCGTGGAGGGCTTCAAGAAGTTCGTGCTGGACACGGTGAAGCTGGCAGGCTCCAATCCCTGCCCGCCCATTGTGCTGGGCATCGGCGTGGGCGGCAGCTTTGACAAGGTGGCGTATCTGGCAAAGAAGGCCCTGCTGCGCCCGCTGGATGTCCCGAACCCTGACCCCTATTACGCACAGCTGGAACAGGAGCTGCTGGCCGCCATCAATGAGCTGGGCATCGGCCCCCAGGGGTTTGGCGGCAAAACCACCTGTCTGGGCCTTGCCATTGAGCAGATGCCTACCCATGTGGCAGGTCTGCCTGCGGCAGTGAACGTTTCCTGCCATGTGACCCGCCGCGCCAGCGCGGAGCTGTAAGGAGGGGAGAACTATGGAATACAGACTGACCACCCCCTGCACCGTGCAGGATCTTGCCCCGCTCAAGGCGGGCGATACGGTGCTGCTTTCCGGCGTGGTGTACACCGCCCGGGATCAGGCTCACAAGCGCATGACCGAAGCACTGGATAAGGGGGAAACGCTGCCCTTTGAACTTGAAGGCAGCGCCATATACTACGTAGGCCCTACGCCGGAGCGGCCGGGCGAGGTGATCGGCTCGGCAGGGCCTACCACCAGCGGACGCATGGACGCCATGAGCCCGCGCCTGCTGGACCTTGGCAACAAGATCATGATCGGCAAGGGCAAGCGGGACGATGCCGTAAAGGCTGCTGTGGTGCGCAACGGCGCGGTGTATCTGGCCGCTCTGGGCGGTGCCGGTGCCCTGATGGCAAAGAGCGTGCAGACGCTGGAAGTCATCGCATGGCCGGATCTTGGCTGTGAAGCGGTGCGCCGCCTGACTGTGAAGGACATGCCGCTGACGGTGATCCTGGACGCCCACGGCGGCGATCTGTACCAGTCCGGCCCGGCGGCATATCTGGAAACAACATAATTCATCGCCTTTGCACAAAATGCAGCCGGGCTAAAAACCGGCAAAACAGCAGATTTATGCAGAAGAAAATTGGTTTGCTTTAACAAACTTCCGCGAATTGCTTGCACATCGGTCAAAAGTGTGATATCTTGTACTATATGAAACCGTGGTGCTTTGCATCCCGGCACAGACAGGAGGCAAACATACCATGCAGATCCACCAATCCGCAGAAGATTATCTCGAAACGATCCTTATGCTCACCCAGCGGATGGGCCGTGTGCGCTCCATTGACGTTGTCAATGAGCTGGGCTTTACCAAGGCAAGCGTCAGCATTGCCATGAAAAAGCTGCGCGAGAACGGCTATATCGCGGTGGACGGCGAGGGCAACCTGACCCTGCTGGCACCGGGCCGCGAGATCGCAGAGCGTATCTATGGCCGTCACCGTCTGCTGACCCACTTCTTTATGCAGCTGGGCGTGGACGAAAAGACCGCCGCCGAGGACGCCTGTAAGGCAGAGCATATCCTGAGCGAGCAGACGCTGGAAAAGATCCGCGAGCGCGCCCTTGAGACCGACTCCGAGCTGACCAAGCCTGCCGAGTGACCGTAAAACCGGAAAATGATCCCGCTTCTTTAAAAGGAGCGGGATTTTTTGTACCCAAAAGGAGCCGCAACTTCCACTTGCATCCGGGAGCGGGGTGCGGTATTCTTATAAGATAAAAAGGTTTATTACCAGCTTCTGAGACCGGGAGGGAACAACCATGGATGCAGACGAGATCCGCGCGCTTTTGGGCGAAACTATTTTTGAGCGGGTCAAAAAATACCGCAGGCGCATCCAGCAGAGCACCTGCACCGTCAACGCCGATGGGGTGCGCCACATTTCGGCCATGGTGCAGGGCAGCGGCGGCAGCTATTACTACACGCAGGCATGGCTGCGGGAAAACGGCAGCTTTGTCAGCGCGTCCTGCAGCTGCCCGTATAACCAGAACGGCGAGGGTGCCTACTGCAAGCACATTGGTGCGCTGTTGATGGAGGATGCGGAAAAGAATGCGCCCGCCCCCGCTGCAAAGCCGGATGCCATTCCGGGCGTGGTGCGGGGCACTGCCGGGCTGGGAACAGAGCCATCCCGCCGCGACAGCTACGCTTCCGGTCTGGAGATGCTGTTTGGCAAAAAGTGGCACGGGGAAGCGCCGGTGTCGGACAACGAGGCCCGCAGGCTGCTGGATACCTATAAGGAAGCCGCGCTGGAGGACCTTGGCGGCGGCGAGGTGCCCCAGCGCACCGGTTTTGTCCGGCTGGAACCGGAGCTGACCCTGCTGCCCGGCGCGCAGCCATGGCTGCGGCTGCGCATTTCGGACGGCGGGCGGCAGTATGTGGTCAAGAGCATCCCGGACCTTTTGGAGAACATCGAACACGGCCGCAGCGTCAGTTACGGAAAGGCGCTGGCCTTTGTGCACCGGTGGGATGCCTTTGATGAGGAGTCCCGCGCCCTTTTGCAGTTGCTGCGCCGTCAGGTGAGCGCAAGGCAGAGTCTGGATAAGGCTGCAGTGCGGGTGTATGGCGGGGCCGAGCAGGGCCCGGCAGGCGGCATGATCCTGACCGGAGAAAACTTTGACGCCCTTGTTCAGATGTACGCACACACCGGCTTTCTGGGCGGCTACGAGCTGCGGGAGGGGCTGCCCGCAGTCACCCTGACCGTGGCACGCAGCCGCGGCGGCGTGCAGGTGGAGGGCGAACCCGCACTTTCCGCTGTGCAGGGGCTGGATTATGATTATCTGTTCAGCGAGGACACCCTCTGGCGGCTGCAGCGGCCCGGCTGTACCCGCATCTTGCCTGCGCTGCAGGCGCTGGGCGGCAAGAGCCTGTTTTTTACAAACGCAGATGCCACCGCCTTTTGCAGCTATGTGCTGCCGGAGCTGGGCAGCAGGCTGAATATCGTGGACCCGGAACGCCTTCTGCTGAACCAGATCCCGCTGGAGCCGGTGGTGCAGTTCTATCTGGATGCGCCGGACAGCTTCCGCATTGAGGCCCACGCGGAATTTCTGTACGGAGAGGATAAGGTCACACCGTTTGCCCCGGCCCCGGCGGGCCTCTTGCGGGATGTGCGTGCCGAGAGTCGTGCAAAGCGGCTGCTGGCTTCCTATCTGCAGCCCGGCGTCGGAGGCAATGAGGAAGTGTACGGCACCGCCGACGAGGAAGAGATCTGCCGTCTGCTGGAAGAAGGCATCCAGGCCCTGCTGGCAGAGGGCGAAGTCTACCTGAGCGATGCATTCCGCAGCCTGCAGGCCGCGCCGCCGCGCATTACGGTGGGCGTTTCGGTGCACGGCAGCGTGCTGGATCTGGAAGTGGACACCGGCGAGTTCCCGGTGGCCGAGCTGAAAGAGCTGCTGCGCTCCCTGCATCAGAAAAAGCGCTACCACCGCCTGCGGGACGGGAGCCTGCTGCGGCTGGACGACAGTCTGGAAGGGCTGGATGAACTGAACGATACACTGGAGCTTTCCGGTGTCAGACTCCGGAACGGCCACGCCGAACTGCCGCTTTACCGGGCACCCAGTCTGGACTGGGCGCTCTCGGGCCAGAACGGCCTGCGCTTCAACCGCGACGATGCCTTCCGCCGCATCAGCCGCAGCTTCCATGCCGTGAAGGACAGCGAGTATACCCCGCCGGAAAGCCTGCACAATGTGCTGCGCAAGTACCAGAGGGACGGCTACCGCTGGCTGCGCACGCTGGACGGCTACGGCATGGGCGGCATTCTGGCCGATGATATGGGCCTTGGCAAGACGGTGCAGGTGCTCAGCTACCTGCTGGCCATGAAGGAAAGCGGGCAGACCCTGCCCAGCCTCATCGTCTGCCCGGCGTCGCTGGTGCTCAACTGGCAGGAGGAATGCAAAAAGTTCACGCCGCAGCTCATCTGTGTGGCGGTGGACGGCGACGCCGCCCACCGTGCCGAGCTGGCAAAGCAGTGGGCAAACGCCGACCTTGTGGTGACCAGCTACGACCTGCTGCGCCGGGACGAAGAGCGGTATGCGGAGCAGGCGTTCTATGCCTGCATTCTGGACGAAGCCCAGGCCATCAAGAACCACACCACCCAGAAATACAAGGCGGTGTGCGGGGTGAACAGCAAAGTGCGGTTCGCCCTTACCGGCACCCCGGTGGAAAACCGCCTGGGCGAATTGTGGAGCATCTTCTCCTTCCTGATGCCGGGGTATCTGCCGCCCTACAAGACCTTCTGCGCCCGGTTTGAAAAGCCCATCGTGCAGGAGGAGGACAAGGAAGCCCTGCGGCGGCTGAACCAGCTGACCGGGCCGTTCATCCTGCGGCGCATGAAGTCCGAGGTGCTTAAAGAGCTGCCGCCCAAGACCGAGAATCTCCACCGCATCGAGCTGGACGAGCAGCAGCGCAAGCTCTACCTTGCCGCTGTGGTGGACGCGCGGGAAAAGCTGCGCGCCGCCAAGCCCGAGGACAAAATGGCGGTGTTCGCGGTGCTCATGCGCCTGCGGGAGATCTGCTGCGACCCCCGCCTTGTGGCGGACAACTGGGACGGCGGCAGTGCCAAGCTGGATGCCTGCATGGAGCTGGTGACGGCTGCTGTGGAGGGCGGACACCGCATCCTGCTGTTCAGCCAGTTCACCTCCATGCTGGAACTGCTGGCAAAACGGCTGGACGAAGCAGGCGTGAGCCACTTTACCCTGCAGGGCTCCACTCCAAAGCCGGTGCGTGCGGAGCTTGTGCGCCGGTTCAACAGCGGCGAAGCGGATGTGTTCCTCATTTCGCTGCGGGCGGGCGGCACCGGCCTGAACCTGACGGCGGCAGATATCGTCATCCACTACGACCCGTGGTGGAACGTGGCCGCGCAGAATCAGGCCACCGACCGCGCCTACCGCATCGGCCAGCGCAATCCGGTGCAGGTGTACAAGCTCATTGCGCAGGACACCATTGAAGAAAAGATCGTGGAGCTGCAGCAGGCAAAGCAGGACCTTGCCGAGACGGTCACCGGCTCGGCAGACGGAGCGATCCTGTCCATGAAGCCGGAAGAGCTGCTGCAGCTGCTGCAGGAAGAATAAGGAGAGACTGCCATGAAAGTCTGGGATCTGCACTGTGACACCCTCAGCGAGCTGCGCCGCGCCGAAAAGGCGGGACGGCCCAAGAGTTTTGCGCAGAACGATCTGCATATCGACCTTGAAAAATTACAGAAAGGCGACTATCTGCTGCAGTGCTTTGCAGCATTCGTCAATCTGGGTGATAAGACGCCCGGAGCGGACCCGCTGGTGACAGCGCTGGAAGAGATCGACCAGTTCAAGCGCATCATGGCGGCATACCCGGAAAAAATTGCTCCGGTGTACACGGCGGCGGACATCCGCCGGAATGCTGCGGCGGGAAAGATCAGCGGGATGCTCACCATCGAGGAAGGCGCCTGCTGCAAGGGCAGCGTGGGGGTGCTGCGCCGGATGTATGAGCTGGGCGCGCGCATGATGACCCTGACATGGAACCACGAAAACGAGCTGGCAAGCCCGCAGCGGAACCCCGGCGGCGTGCTGGTGCCCCAGACCGAAAAGGGTCTGACCGGAACAGGCTTTGAATTTCTGGCCGAGATGGAGCGGCTGCATATGATCGTGGACGTGAGCCATCTTTCGGATAAGGGCTTCTGGGATATCGTGGAGCACGGCACCCGGCCTTTTGCGGCCAGCCACTCCAACTGCCGTGCACTGGCACCCCACACCCGCAACCTGACCGATGAGATGATCCGTGCCCTTTCGGAGCGCGGCGGCATTGCGGGCCTGAACTACTATGCGCCCTTTCTGGACGCCGACCCCACCCACCCGGAACGCTGCCGCAGCACGGCGGCGCTCATTGCGAAGCATGCGGCCCACTACAAACAGGTGGGCGGTGCGCAGATGATCGCCCTTGGCAGCGATTTTGATGGCATCGATGGCCCCCACCAGCTGGAAAATGCTGCCTTCCTGCCGCTGCTGGCGGATGCCCTGCGCAAAGAGGGCTTCACCGAGGACGAGGTGGAGGGGGTCTATTTCCGCAACGCCATGCGCTTTTTTGAGGAGAATCTGTAATATCAACGGAGAATATGCCGATATGGATAAAAATATGACGCTGGAAAAGCGCATTGCTGCGGAACTGTACTGCTATCAGGGCAGAATGAGCGTGTTCGTGGACGACCTGCAGGGCCATACCGTGGAGGTGGGCGCGGACGAGGAGTTCGAGACCGCATCCACCATCAAGGCGTTCCTTCTGGCGGCGCTGTATTTGCAGGTGCAGCGGGGCAGGGCCAGCCTTATGGACGAGCTTGCCTACGAGCAGAGCCAGTTTGTGGACGGCAGCGGCATGCTGCGGGCGCTGGGTGTGGGCGCACGCCTCAGAGTAAAAGATACCGCTACCATGATGATTATTTGTTCGGACAACATCGCCACCAACATGCTCATCGACTATCTGGGGCTGGACACCATCAACGCCTGCATCCGGGAGCTGGGCTTTGCCCACACGGTGCTGCACAATCCGCTGCACTTTGACCGTTACCGCCAGCTTGGCACCACCACGCCCCGGGACTATGCGGCACTGTTCGCCCGCATTGCAAAAGGGGAGTTGGTCAGCCAGGAAGCCAGCGCCGAGATGCTTGCCATCCTGCGCCAGCAGCACTACAACACCATGCTGACCCACGATTTTCCTCAGTATTATCTGGACTGCGAGGAGACCGGTGCGCCGGAGCTCATCTGGGTGGCCAGCAAGAGCGGCAGCATGAACGCCTGCCGCAACGATGGCGGCATCGTCCATACCCCCTACGGCGAGTATGTCATCGTGCTGATGAACAAGGACTTTCATGATATCATCGAGTACAATGAACACCCCGCCATGGTGTACGGTGCAAGGGTGTCCCGCATGATCCTGGATCAGGTGCTGGCCTGTGAGGGACGGCTGTCCCTGTCCTGAAATGCACGTGCAAAAAAACTGGAAAAATAGAGGGAATTATAACAATGAGTACCACGCTCTCGCCATGGATGATGGCGTTTCTCATTCTGATGACGGGCTTTGCAGGCTTTGTGGATTCGGCAGCCGGAGGCGGCGGCCTTATCAGCCTGCCGGCCTATCTGTTTGCCGGGCTGCCGCCCCACTACACCTATGCTACCAACAAATTCAGCGCCGCCTGCGGCACCACTTTTGCCACAGCCAACTTTTTCAAAAACGGTGCCATGAACCTGAAGGTGGGCATCCTTGCAGCCATTGGCAGCTTTGCGGGCAGTGCACTGGGGGCGCACATCGTGCTGCTGCTCAGCGATGAGCTGCTGCGCACCATGATGTTCCTTATCCTGCCGGTGGCGGCGGTGGTCATTTTGTGGCAGCGCGACCTGCCGGACCAGAACCGGGACGACGGCACCCTGAACCTGAAAAAGATCCTGCTGGCGCTGGGCATCGGCTTGGGCATCGGCCTGTACGACGGCATCGTGGGCCCGGGCACCGGCACCTTTGCCATCATTGCCTTTACCACCCTGATGGGCTTTGACCTGCGCACCGCCAACGGCAACGGCAAGGTGCTGAATCTTGCCAGCAACTACGCCAGCCTGTTCACCTATCTGATGAACGGTCTGATGGTGTTCCACATCGGCATCCCCTGTGCCGTCAGCAACATTCTGGGCAACCTGCTGGGCTCCCATTTCGCCCTGAAAAAAGGTGCACGCTTCATCCGCCCCATGATGCTGGTGGTGCTGGTGCTGCTGTTGGGCAAGCTCATCTCGGACGCAGTGCTGTGAGCGCCGGGCGGGACGATCCGGAACTGCTTTTTCACAGGGAGGCTTCCTCTCAGGGGGAGCTTATTGCTGCCTGACAGCCAGCAGCCTAAAACCTCCCCCTTTCGGGGGAGGTGGCATCGCGCAGCGATGACGGAGAGGGTTCACCCCCCTTAACCAAAAAAACAAGCCGGGCAGCCCGCAGGGCTGCCCGACTTTGGTCGGATGATCTTTTTTCGGTGGTCGCTTATTCCAGCACCAGCTCTTTGTCGAAGAATGCCAGACCGAACGCGCCGGGGCCCGCGTGGGTGCCAATGACGCAGCCGATCTGCCGCACCAGCGGTTCGGGCAGATCCAGAGTATCCCGGAAGTAGTTCTGGATGGGCTGCACTTCGCGCAGGCTGGCAGAGTAGCCTGCAACCGTGGCAAAATCCGGGCTGATGCCGCCCAGTTCCTCGATCTTCTTGAACAGGGCCACATAGGCACCGGGCAGGCCGCGGGCCTTGCCGGCCATGGCTACCTTGCCCTCCTTGATGGTAATGAGGGGCTTGATGCCCAGCATCCCGCCCGCGACGGCCACGGCGGCAGGCAGACGGCCGCCCTTGCGCAGATACTTCAGATCGTCGATGGCAGCAACCAGATGCAGATGCTCCTTGGCATGCTCCAGATCGGTGGCGATCTGCACCAGCGTCTTGCCTGCGTCCCGCAGTTGCACGGCCAGGCGCACCAGCAGCGCTTCGCCCAGACACACGTTGGCACTGTCCACAAACAGCACGTTGTCCACATTGGCAAGGTCTGCAGCCAGCTTTGCGCACTGCCATGTGCCGGACAGCTCGTGGGACAGGAAGATGCCCAGCACTTCGTCCCCGGCAGCAGCGGCTTCCAGATAGAACTTCTCGAACAGTTCCGGGCTGGGCTGGCTGGTGGTGGGCAGTTTGCGGCAGGAAGCCAGATGGTCATAGTAGGCGCTGGGGGTCATGTCGATGCCGTCCCGCAGGACGACGCCGTCCTCCAGCGTCACGTTTAAAGGAATCACGGTCACGCCCAGCTGTTCCGCCTCGGCAGGCAGGATGTCGGACGCAGAATCGGTAAGAATGCGGATCATAAAAAATACCTCCGGATCTCCGGTGAGTGAGAGCTTAAATCATGTTAGTCGACGATTTTTGATAAAAGGTCGGAAAACATTATACCAGAACCGGCAGGGAAAAGTCAATCGTTTTCCAGTACACTCTGGCCGAAATTGCTTCGTCACAGCGCAAAATACTTGCGCGGCGGCCAATGGATGTGATAAGATAGACGCTGATCGATGCGGCAGGGAGGGCAGGGCCATGGAACGGAATGAAAAAACAAGGGCCCTGCTGGCCGCATTCGGCTGTGCGCTGGCTTACCTGCTGGCGGGCAAGGCTCTGACGGCGGTCCTGCCGCAGGTGCCGGAGGAAGCCGCCCGGATGTGGGCCTTTGTGCACCGCTGTGCCGCTGCGCCCATCGTGGAAGAACTGGTGTTCCGCGGCGCCATCCAGCAGCTGGCCCGGCCGCTGGGCGAGAGACAGGCTGTAGCTTTGCAGGCGGTGCTGTTTGCCGTGCAGCATAGGGGCCCGGCAGGCATGGCCTATGCGCTGGTGTGCGGCCTTGTGCTGGGCACCATCCGCAGCCGCACCGGAAGCGTATGGCCGGGGATGCTTTTGCATACATTGAATAATCTGCTGGTTTTTGCAGCAGGATAAAGAGGAGCCTATGACCGATTTTGAATTGATGGGCCTTGCGCTGGAGGAAGCCCGCAAGGCGGCGGCGCTGGGTGAGGTGCCGGTGGGGGCGGTAGTGGCCCGCAGGGGCGAGGTGGTCGCTGCGGCCCACAACACCCGCGAGACCGAAAAAAACGCGCTGCACCATGCAGAGCTGCTGGCCATCGATGCGGCGTGCAAAAAGCTGGGCGGCTGGCGGCTGTGGGAGTGTGAGCTGTTCGTTACACTGGAGCCCTGCCCCATGTGCGCCGGAGCGATCCTCAACAGCCGGGTGCGGCGGGTGGTATACGGTGCGGCAGACACCAAGGCAGGCTGCTGCGGCAGCGTGACCGACCTGTTCGCCATGCCCTTCAACCACCATCCGGTGGTGGAAAGCGGTCTGCGTGCCGAGGAGGCACAGGCGCTTTTGCAGGCGTTTTTCAAAGACCTGCGGGCACGGCTTGCGGCAAAGCCGAAGTGGAAACCGCCGGTACAGCCGGGGCAGAATATGAAAAAACCGTAAAAAAGTGGAAGCTGCGTGAAAAAGCAGGCGGCTTCCACTTTCTTTTTTCGGCAAATTGTGCTATATTATTTAATGGTGTTTTGTCGAAACCCATCTTGCGCACCTGCCTGTCACGCCAAGCGCCGGACTTTGACCGGAAAAGAAATGGACGTTGACCGGGGGCGATGGGCGACAGAACATCTCCTGCACGGCGCACAGCTGCTGTGCAGAGAACACGACAGGAGGACCATACTCTTGTACGAAGATGAATTTGAACTGACGTTCAATCTGTCGGGCGAGGAGCCGCAGCCGGAACAGGCTGCGCAGGAACCGCCCGCAGCGCCAAAGCCGAAGGCGGCACCGGAAGCAGCTGCAGTGGACGAACCCACCCGGGTGATGGTGCTGGAAAAACCTGCGCCGCAGCCGGTCCCGGAGCCGGAGACGCCAGAACCGCCGCAGGAGCCGGAGAAACCGGCAGCCGAAGAGGCAGCTGCAGCGCGTCCGTCTGCGGGCAATGGCCGGGGCGTTTTGATCTCCGGCGGCGACCGGGGCATCGGTGCGGCTGCGGCCCGGGCGTTTTATGAGGCCGGCTTCCGCGTGGCGGTGCTGTACCACAGCAACGCCGAAGCCGCTGCAGCACTGGAAAAGCAGCTGCCTGGCATTACCGCCGTCCAGTGCGATGTGGCGTCCCGCGCCAGCTGCGAGCTTGCGTTCCGCACCGCAGAGCAGGCGCTGGGCCATGTGGATGTACTGGTGAGCAATGCGGGCATTGCCCAGCAGAAGCTGTTCACCGACATCACCCCGGAGGAGTGGCAGCACATGCTGGATGTGAACCTGACCGGTGCATTCCACCTGTGTCAGCTGGCGCTGCCGGGCATGATCCGCCGCAAGGCCGGACGCATCCTGACGGTGAGCAGCATGTGGGGCCAGACCGGCGGCAGCTGCGAAGTGCACTACTCCGCAGCAAAGGCGGGCCTGATCGGCCTGACCAAGGCTTTGGCCAAAGAAGAAGGCCCCAGCGGCATCACAGTGAACTGTGTTGCGCCCGGGGTCATCGATACCGATATGATGGCAGCGTTCACCGCCGAGGATAAGGCGGCGCTGGCCGAGGAGACCCCGGTGGGCCGTCTTGGCAGCGCAGATGAGGTGGCAAGGCTGCTGGTGTTTCTGGCGGGCGAGGATGCCGGCTACATCACTGGACAGGTGTTCGGTGTGAACGGAGGACTTGTGATCTGATGCGCGGGAACACGTTATTACAGGATTTTCCCCGGAGCAAGAAGGAGAGAGCAAAATGGGCATGACTTTAAAGGAACTGTTGACGAAAGGCGAAGGCACCATTTCGGCCAAGGAGGCCAAGGCGCTGGCTGCGCAGTGCAGAATGGATGAGGAAACGCTCTATACCCTTCTGGAAGAACGCGGGATCAAGGTGCTGGAAGAGGACACGGAGCCGATGCTGGATGTGGACAGCATCATGGCAGAGGTGGAGAGCGCCGAGAACAACAACGATGATCTGGGCATCACAGAGGACGAGGACGAGCAGAGTGAGGAGAACCCCGCAGACCTGAAGGCTGCCATGGACGAGCTGCTGGACGACCCTGTGAAGAACTACCTCAAGCAGATCGGTCAGATCCCGCTGCTGAGCGCCGAGCAGGAGGTGGAGCTGAGCCGCCGCATCCATGCCGGTGCCGAGGCAGCGCATATCCTGCAGGCCGACCGTCAGAAGTACGGCGGGCCGGAGTACATCAAGAAGAACAGCGCCCGCTTCTCCTTTGAAGAGGACGAGAACAGCCGCAGCTATACTGAGGATCTGGACGAGGAAGGCAACGAGAAGCCCACCGAGGATGCCGAGGAAAAGGCCGCAGAAGAGGAAGCCATGGAGGCCGTGGAGAACGGCCCCCTGACCGACGAAAAGCGCGCAGAGCTGCTCAAGACCCGCCGCGACGGCCTGAACGCCCGCCGCAGCCTGAGCGAGGCGAACCTGCGTCTGGTGGTGTCCATTGCCAAGAAGCATGTGGGCCACAATCTGGCATTTCTGGATCTGATCCAGGAGGGCAACATCGGTCTGATCAAGGCTGCGGAGAAGTTTGACTGCGACCGTGGATTCCGCTTCTCCACCTATGCGACCTGGTGGATCCGTCAGGCCATCACCCGCGCCATTGCGGATCAGGCCCGCACCATCCGTATCCCGGTGCACATGGTGGAGACCATCAACCGGATGCGTCAGGCCACCAACCAGCTGGTGTACCAGAACGGCCACGAGCCGACCCCGGAAGAGCTGGCAAAGGCCATGGATATGAGCGTGGAGCGTGTGCGTGAGATCCAGCGCATGGCACAGGAGCCGGCAAGTCTGGAAAGCCCCGTGGGTGAGGAAGAGGATTCCTCTCTGGGCGATTTCGTCGCAGACGAAAATGCCGAAGCCCCCGGCAAGGCCGCAGACCGCGCCATGGTGGCACAGCAGATCAATCTGGCGCTCAAGAGCCTGACCCCCCGTGAGGAAAAGGTCATCCGCCTGCGTTTTGGTCTGGACGATGGCCGTCCCCGCACGCTGGAAGAGGTGGGCCGCGACTTTGGCGTTACCCGTGAGCGCGTGCGCCAGATCGAGGCAAAGGCCATCCGCAAGCTGCACAGCCGCAAGTGCCTGTCCCTGCTGAACGGCCTGATCGAGTAATACGGATCGAGTTTTGAACATGTAAACCGCCCGGCTGTGGAAAACAGCCGGGCGGTTTTTGCGTAAAAACTGACTTTTTGCAAAAGACGCAAACTATTTTGCAAAAAACACTTGCAAAACAGCAAAAGCTGTGGTATTATAATTGAGCTGTGATTGTGCTGCTATAGCTCAGTTGGTAGAGCGCATCCTTGGTAAGGATGAGGTCTCCAGTTCGAATCTGGATAGCAGCTCCAGCTCAGACGCCTCGAAGCGGAAACGCTTCGGGGCGTTTTTGTCGTATAAAAGCAGGCCGGACAAAACAAAAACCGGCTGTCGGCTCGCAGAACCGCGAGACCGGCAGCCGGAATGGGAGGCTTATGCAGTTAGGCGGTCAGGCTCAGAAATCCACCTCGGTGTCGTAGTAGCAGCACTTGAGCAGTTTTTCCATCTCTTCCTGACTGGGCTGGCGGGGGTTGGAGCCGGTGCAGGCATCGGCAATGGCGTTCTTTGCGATCTCGGGCAGGCGCTGCAGGAACACGTCCTCCGGCACAAAGCCCTGCTCGGCGGGGTAGGAGTCCGGGCCGTAGTGCTGGATGCAGTGGGGGATGTTCAGCGCGTCGTTCATGCCGCGCAGGTACTCGATGAGCAGCGTTACCTTCTCGTCATCGCTGGCGCCGCCCAGCTTCATCTCGTCTGCAATGACGCCGTAGCGCTTCTTGGCTTCGGGGTCCTTGGCGTTGAACGCGACGACCTTGGGCAGATACATGGCATTGGCGGCACCATGGATGATGTGTGCGCCGTAGTCCGCAAAGGCAGCGCCGGTCTTGTGGGCCATGGAGTGCACGATGCCCAGCAGTGCGTTGGAGAAGGCCATGCCGGCCAGACACTGGGCGTTGTGCATGGAGTCGCGCTTGGACATGTCGCCGTTGTAGCTGTCCACCAGATCGCCCTGGATCATGCGGATGGCAAAGATGGCCAGCGGGTCGGTGTAGTCGCAGTGTGCGGTGGAAACATAGGCTTCGATAGCATGGGTCATGGCGTCCATGCCGGTGTGGGCCACCAGCTTTTTGGGCATGGTCTCGGCCAGATCCGGGTCTACGATGGCCACGTCGGGCGTGATCTCAAAGTCCGCGATGGGGTACTTGATGCCCTTCTGGTAATCGGTGATGATGGAGAAAGCCGTCACCTCAGTAGCGGTGCCGGAAGTGGAGGAAATGGCGCAGAAGTGGGCCTTGCGGCGCAACGGCGGGATGCCGAACACCTTGCACATCTCCTCAAAGGTGATCTCGGGATACTCGTACTTGATCCACATGGCCTTGGCGGCATCGATGGGAGAGCCGCCGCCCATGGCGATGATCCAGTCCGGCTCAAATTTCAGCATGGCCTCAGCACCGCGCATGACGGTCTCCACCGAAGGATCGGGTTCGATGCCTTCAAACAGCTCTACTTCCATGCCTGCTTCCTTCAGGTAGGAGACCGCACGATCCAGAAAGCCGAACCGCTTCATGGAGCCGCCGCCCACGCAGACGATGGCCTTTTTGCCGGTAAAAGTCTTCAGGGCTTCCAAAGCGCCCTTGCCATGGTAAAGATCACGGGGCAGGGTAAAACGAGCCATAGTAGTTACCTCCAAAAGTTCCAATACTCTCTATGCGGCCAGACTGCCGCCAAATGCATTATGTTAATTGTATAACAACTGGACGGTGACATCAATTGACGGCAGCGGAAGAAAGTTTCCGCTGCTTTTGGGCAGAGTAGACAACCAGATGGATGCAACAAAGGACCGTAACAAAAAAACACCCCGAAGTCCTAAGACTTCGAGGTGTCTGCGCATGGAGCTGCTATCCAGATTCGAACTGGAGACCTCATCCTTACCAAGGATGCGCTCTACCAACTGAGCTATAGCAGCAAATGGCGACCCGGATCGGGCTCGAACCGACGACCCCCAGCGTGACAGGCTGGTGCTCTAACCAACTGAGCTACCGGGCCATGATCGCTCAAGTTTCGTGCGGTGCTTACCGCCGGAACGTGCTTTATTATATCGAAAAACAGCCTGCTTGTCAAGCATAAATTTCAAAAAATGCAAAAAAGCAAAAAACATGCTGTTTTCCTCTCCGGCCCCTTCCCGTGAAAAAGTGTTCCGGAACACGAACATAAAAATGATATTTCCGCTGAAAATGGCCAGAGCGAATGTGGAGGCCATTTTAAATGGTTCGGCCCTGCCGCAGGCGTACAAAAACAAACCGCACAGGCTCCGAAGAACCTGTGCGGTTATGGCAGGGGTAGTAAGTTTCGAACTCACGGCACGCGGTTTTGGAGACCGCTGCTCTACCAGCTGAGCTATACCCCTATAGGCATTCGCTGAATGCTTAGTTATTATAGCCGATGCAAAGGCGAATGTCAAGCATTTCTTTCAAGATTCAGGTATTTTTCGTGCCGCAGCTGCAGCAGCCCTCTTTTTTGTCTGCGGTGGGCAGCTGACGGGCAAGCTGTTCCAGCGTTACACTGTCGATATACTGGTTGATGACCTCGTCAAGGCCGGTCCAGAACGGCAGGGTGAAGCACTGCTCCCACATGGGGCACTCGTTGGTCTCGCTGCCAAGGCAGGGAATGGGGGCCACACTGCCCTCGATGGCGCGCAGGATCTCACCGGCGGTGTAGGCGGCAGGGGCTTTGGTCAGGCGGTAGCCGCCCTGACTGCCGCGCTCGCTCTTGACAAGGCCTGCCCGGGCCAGCGGCGTGACGATCTGCTCCAAATATTTCAGGCTCAGGTTCTGCCGCTCACTGATCTCCTTCAGGCTGACGGTGGTGCCCGGCGCATAGCGCGCCAGCTCGGCCATCAGGCGCAGGGCGTAACGGCTTTTGGTCGAAAATTTCATGGCGATCCTCTCCTTATTGCTTCCTATAGTATAGCACGTTGCTCGGATTTTGCAAAGGTATCCTCTTGTGCAAACAAAAAAGGTCTGCTATCATAGGATGGATAAGAGGATAACATAAGGAGTGAAAGTATGACTGAGAAGATCACTGCTGCCGACGCCATCCGTCTGCTGGATGCACATGAGGCAACCGCCGTGGACGTCCGGGAGCCGGACGAATTTGCTGTGGGCCACATTCCGGGGGCAAAGCTGCTGCCGCTGAGTCAGGTGCTGAGCCGTGCCGCCGAGGTGCTGCCGGATAAGGATGCCATGTGGCTCATCTACTGCCGCACCGGCCGCCGCAGCGCCGATGCCGTGCAGAAGCTGGAATCGCTGGGTTACACCAATCTGCGGGATCTGGGCGGCATCCTGAGCTGGCCCTACGAGATCGAGGGAGATTTTGAGGGGCATTTTTAAAACACTCTCAGTCTCGCTGTGCTCGCCAGCTCCCCCGAAAGGGGGAGCTTAATACGCGCTGACCGGAAGAAGGCAAAAAGCTCCACCTTCGGGGGAGCTGGCAAAGCCGTCAGGCTTTGACTGAGAGGGTTTGCTGCCGTTTTCCTCCACGCCCTACCCGTGAAAATGGAATAGCGGAACGCCCGCAGACGTTCCGCTATCCCGGATTAAAAATCCAATTCCGCTAAAAAAATCCAGCAACGACGACGACCGCCGCCAGTGGCGGAAACAGGGAGGAGTTGTTGGGGCAGCGGCCAGCAAGACACGAGTGCCACATAAGGCACGAAGCGGATGCTGGGTGCCGCAACCCGTAAGCAGCGGAGGATATTCCAGGTCGTCCCGCGAAAAGCCGCCGTGTACTTTATATAAAAAGTAAAAAGCAAACGATCATACCGGAAAGAAAGGAAACCACGCCATGTCGTTCCATGCAAAAGACTTTGCCGGCAGCCACTGCGGCTGCCGCTATCAGCAGGATTACCGCCCCACCCTTGGCCGGGACGGCAAAAAGGAATCCGGTACGCTGGAGGTCATCAAGTTCTACTATGATGGCGCTATCCGGTTCGAGCAGCACTGCTACGGCGAAGCGGCTACCTTCGTGTTCGGCGTATGGGCGTCCGGCATGGACGAGGACGGCACCCTGCACTGGGTGCTGCCCGACCGCCGCAAGAGCTACTACGATGAGGCGTATCTGCCCAAAAAGCTGGACCGCGTGGACGAACAGGGAAATCTGTACTTCGACGGCGGCGTTTTTCCCTGGAAGCTGGCAGACGATTTTGCCGAAGATAAGCGCTGGGGCTACCCCAAGTGGAAGGTGTTACTGGGAAAACTGACCGGAAAGGGCAAAAAAGGTGACTGAATCACGAAAATCCAGTATTCATATTGACATACTAGGGAATGATATGGTATAACTTATCCGTTGAAAGGATTCCGCATCTGCACAGGGCGTTCAAGGCTCCTGCAGACGCGTTCAATAAGAAAGGATCATTCCTATGGAAAACATGGAAAAAGTGGTTTATCTGGATAATGCTGCCACCACTCCCTGTGCTCCCGAGGCACTGGAAATGATGGTCAAAGCCCTGAGCGGTGCCTGCGGCAACCCCAGCAGCCATTACAGTGTGGGCTATGAGGCCAAGGAATTCGTGGACACCGGCCGTGCGCAGGTGGCAAAGGCCATCAATGCAAGTCCGGCAGAGCTCTTCTTTACCAGCTGCGGCTCCGAGGCCGACAACTGGGCCGTAAAGGGCACTGCCTTCACCAAGGCACGCCAGAACAAAAAGCACCTCATCACCAGCGCTTTTGAGCATCATGCCATCATGCACAGCATGGCTGCACTGGAGCGCATGGGCTTTGAAGTGACCTATATCAAGCCCACCGCCGAGGGCTACATCCGCCCTGAGGACGTGGAAGCTGCCATCCGTCCCGATACCGCACTGGTCAGCATCATGATGGCCAACAACGAGATCGGCACCATCCAGCCCATCAAGGAGATCGCAGAGGTCGCACACAAGCACGGTGTCTGGATGCACACCGACGCGGTGCAGGCTGTGGGTGCCATCCCCGTGGATGTGAAGGAGCTGGGCGTGGATATGCTGTCCATGAGCGCTCACAAGTTCAACGGCCCCAAGGGTATGGGTGCACTGTACTGCCGTAAGGGCGTATGGCCCCAGAACCTGATCGATGGCGGCAGTCAGGAGGCCCGCCACCGTGCAGGCACCGAGAACGTGGCCGGCATTGCTGCCATGGGCAAGGCACTGGAGATCGCCACGGCGCATCTGGATGAGCGTATGGCCCACGAGTCTGAGCTGCGCGATTATGTCATCGACCGCGTCCTCAAGAACATCCCGGAAGCCCGCCTGAACGGCGGCCGCAGCCCCCGTCTGCCCAACAATGTGAACATCAGCTTCCCGGGTCTGGAAGGCGAGACCATCCTGCTGGATCTGGATATGCACGGCATCTGCGCCTCCACCGGCTCTGCCTGCAACTCCGACAGTCTGGACCCCAGCCACGTCCTGCTGAGCATCGGCGTGCCTGAGGAGATCGGCCACGGCTCCATGCGGTTTACCTTTGGCCCGCAGAACACCATGGAAGAAGCAAAATATCTGTGCGACGTGCTGGAGGAGGTCATTCCCCGCCGCCGTGCTATGAGTTGTATGTGGCTGCAGGGCCAGAACACGGCCCGCCAGTTCAGCCTGAAGGGAGAGCAGTAATTATGGCAAGCATGTATAGCGCAAAGGTCATGGAGCATTTTGCAAATCCGCACAACGTGGGTGAAATCCCCGACGCAAACGGCGTGGGCGAAGTGGGCAACCCCAAGTGCGGCGACATCATGCGCATGTACCTGAAGATCGAGAACAACGTGATCGTGGATGTCAAGTTCCTCACCTTCGGCTGCGGTGCCGCCATCGCCACCAGCAGTATGGCCACTGACCTCATCAAGGGCAAGACCATCGACGAGGCCCTCAAGCTGACCAACAAGGCCGTTGTGGAAGCTCTGGAAGGTCTGCCTCCCATCAAGGTGCACTGCTCTGTTCTGGCCGAGCAGGCCGTCAAGGCTGCTCTGTCCGACTACTACCGCCGTCAGGGCATCGATCCGGAACCCATCGTGGGTAAGCTCGAAGAGGACTGCGACCACTGCGAGAGCTGCGGCCACTGATCCCCGCAAAGGAACACTTCCGAGGACACCGTTTTGTGCGGTGTCCTCTTTTTTGCAAAGGACTGCACTGTTGTATCCTATCCGATTTGTAATAAACTGACTATAAAATATCATAAGTTTACAAAAACACCCTGTTTGCCTACTCGTTCATGAAAAGTTCATATATTGTTCAGAATGAGTTCACCACTTTTCGGTATAAGTAGGGCAACACAGGCGCAGAGAGCGCCGAACTCCCACGGAAGCGGACGAAGAACAGGGCAAGGAATGGTTCGCGGCACCCACTGCAAAGCGGATGCGTCGGCTCCGGAAAACGTCCCGCCGCACAGGAAAGGAAACGAGTTAGTATGAAAATTGGTTTTTGGGAACTTGTCGTCATCGTGATCGTGGCGTTCGTGTTCATCGGCCCGGATCAGCTGCCCGTCTACGCAAAGAAGATCGGCAAGATGCTGCGTGAACTGAAAAAGTACACCGGCGCTGCTTCTGAGGAGATCCAGAAGAACGTTGTGGAGCCGCTGAATGAGATCCAGGCTCCCCTGAAGGAAGCCGTTGCCCCGCTGACCGATATCAAGAAGGATATCGACAACAGCGTCAAGGATGTGACCAAGAGCTTTACCGGTATCGGCAAGACCAGCAAGGAGGAAGCTGCCAAGGCAGAAGCTGCCGAGGAAGTGACCGAGCTGACCGAGGAGCCGGTGGAAGAGCTGGAAGAGGACGCTGCACCTGCCGCCAAGGCAGAGGAGAACGCTCCCGCTGAGGAGACCGCTGCACCTGCCGAAAAGGCCGAAGAACCCACTGCCCCGGTTGAAAAGGCTGAGCCTGCCGCTGCACCCGCAGAGGAAAAGGCCGAGCCTGCTGAGGAAGCGGCTCCCGCACAGGAAGCTGCCGAGGCTGCTCCTGCGGCCGAGCCGGTGGAGGAAGACCCTCGTCAGAATGATGTTCTGCCGAAGGACTGATTACTTACTGGATGCACCCGCGCCCGCGGTTGCCTGATACATGCAATAAGCCCGCCACGCGGCGCGGCAAAGTAAAAAGGAGATTTTTATTATGCGTATTGGTACTAACGAACTGCTGATCATCCTGGTCGTCGCTCTGCTGATCTTTGGACCCAAGAACCTGCCGAAGCTGGGCAAGATGTTCGGCAAGACCATCAACGGCTTCAAGAAGGGCATGGAGGACGAGGAAGGCTCCGATAATTCCGAGGAGAAGACCGAGAAGCAGGTTTCCAAGAAGGACGAAGACGAGGAGTAATTGTGGCTACGAACGTTAAGCGCAAAAAGAAAAAAGCCGAAGTCATGGCAGAGGACGGCAGCATGACGCTGACCGGCCATCTGAAAGAACTGCGGAACAGGCTGATCATCTGCGCGGTGGTGTTCGTGGTGGGTGTTGTGGTCTCGCTGGCATACGCCGACCGTCTGATCGATCTGCTCACTGCCATGGGCCGCGACTATTACGAGTTTGTTTCAATTGCCCCGCAAGAAAAGCTGATGCAGTATTTCCGCGTCTCCATTCTGGCAGGCGTGGTGGTCACCGTTCCGGTGGCGTTCTACCACATTTATGCATTTGCAAAGCCCGGCCTGAAAAAGAGCGAGAGCTTCTTCTTCAAGATGGTCATGCTGCTGGGCCTGATCCTGTTCTGCGTGGGCGTGCTGTTCGCCTACAAGCTCATGATGCCCTTCATGCTGCGTTTCCTCAGCACCGGCATCGAGGGTGCAGAGTACATCCAGACCACCACCAGTATCGAGAGCTATGTCAACCTCTGTCTGACCATGTTCATCATTTTTGGCTGCGTGTTTGAGATGCCTCTGATCACCATTATCCTGTCCAAGATGGGCATTATCAACCCGCAGCTGCTCAAGCAGGTGCGCGGCATTGCCATCGTGATCATCTTCTTCATTGCAGCTGTTGTCACCCCGCCGGATATCGTGTCTCAGTGCATGGTGGCCGGCCCCATGGTGCTGCTGTACTTCATCAGCATCTTCCTGAGCGGCATCTTCTATAAGCCGAAAGAGGACGATGATGACGAAGAGGATGAGGGCGAGGACGAAGAGTAAGCTCTGACTTCTGGTTTTCTGTTTTATCATTGCAAAAGCAAGGGCTGCTGCGCCATTTGGTGCAGCAGCCTTTTTGTATGTGGAAAATGCTTCCGGTGCAGAGCATAATCGCGTGGGAGCGGGTTTGCGTGTTTAACGCTTGCATTATCTGCTGTTTGCCGCCGCATCGTTGCTGCTCAGTCTATACAAGCCATCTGCCTTGTGCTAGAATGAAACCAACAAATCAAAGGCGGTGAAACCATGCATCCACTCCCGGAATACCCTCGCCCGGCCATGCGCCGGGACAGCTATGAGAACCTGAACGGCCTGTGGAAGTACGCCATTACCCAGACAGCTGAATACCCCGCTGCGTGGGACGGCAGCATTCTGGTGCCCTACTCGCCGGAGGCAAAGGCCTCCGGCGTGGGCCGCACCCTGCAGCCCGGCCAGTGGCTGCACTACCACTGCACCTTTGCTCCCCCTCCGGGAGAAGGGGGTCGGGTGCTGCTGCACTTCGGTGCGGTGGACTATGCCTGTGCGGTGCAGGTGAACGGCCATCTGGTGGGCGGCCATCGGGGCGGCTACTGGCCCTTCACACTGGATGTCACCGCCCAGCTCAACGGCACGGGCCGCAACAGCCTGTGGGTGGCCGTGCAGGACCCCACGGACAGCGGCACGCAGGCCCGGGGCAAGCAGACCCTGAAGCCCGGCGGCATGTTCTACCCGGCCCAGAGCGGCATCTGGCAGACGGTCTGGCTGGAGCGTGTGCCGGAAAACTACATCCAGTCGCTCACGGTCACGCCGGACTACGATGCCCGCACCGTGACCGTGAAAGCCCATACTTCCATGCCCGGCGGTGCGGTGAACCTGTGGGCTGTGGTGCGGGCCGGGGGCGTGACCATTGCCGAGGACTGGGGCAGCGACGAAGCGGACCGGGACGGCGAGGTGACGCTGAACATCCCGGAGGAACATTTCTTTCCGTGGAGCCCGGATACCCCGTTTTTGTATGACCTGACCGTGGGAACCACACAGGGAGAGGAGGAACAGTTCGACACCGTGCACAGCTACTTTGCCCTGCGCAAGTGGAGCTGTGAGCCGGACGCGCGGGGCGTGCTGCGCTTCTGCCTGAACGGAAAGCCCATCCTGCTCAACGGCCTGCTGGATCAGGGATACTGGCCGCAGGGCCTGTATACCCCGCCTTCCGATGCGGCGGTGGAGCGGGAGCTGAGCGAGGTGAAAGCGCTGGGCTTCAACCTGCTGCGCAAGCACGCAAAAATCGAGCCGGAGCGCTGGTATTACCACTGCGACAGGCTGGGCCTTGTGGTCTGGCAGGACATGGTGAACGGCGGCAGCGCCTATAACCTGTGGTTCGTCACCTACCTGACCAATGTGCTGCAGCCGCTGCTGCGCTGCCTGCCCGATGCAGAGCCACTCTGGGGCCTGCTGAGCCGTGGAAAGGAAAGCAGCCGGGAAGAATACCGCCGGGAGCTGGAAGCCACGGTACAGGCGCTTTCCGGCCATCCCTGTGTCGGCTGCTGGGTGCCTTTCAACGAAGGCTGGGGCCAGTTTGATGCGGCCGGGGCAGTGCAGGCCATCCGCACGCTGGACGATACCCGCCTTGTGGACGAGGCCAGCGGCTGGTATGATCAGGGCGGCGGAGATGTGTGCTCCATCCACAACTATTTCTATCCGCTGTATGTAAAGCCCGGAAAGCGCACTGTGGCCCTGAGTGAATACGGCGGCATTGCATGGCCCATGCCGGGGCACGAAGCTCCGGGCAGGACCTACGGCTACGGTACGGCAAAGAGCCGCGCAGACCTGACGGCCCGCTGCAAAAAGCTGCAATTGGGCACAGTGCTTCCCCAGCTGAAAAAAGGACTCTCGGCGCTGGTGTATACCCAGCTGACGGATGTGGAGGATGAGGTGAACGGGCTTTTCACCTATGACCGGACCGAGATCAAGCCGGACGCGAATGCCGTCCGTTCGGTGAATGCTGCCCTTGCCGCAGAGTTTGCGAAAGTGACGCGGTGAAAGAAAAGCGGTCTCGCCCAGCGATGACAGAGAGGGCAAGCACGCTAAACAATAAAAACCGCCTGCGGTTTTCCACGATGCTTTTGCAAACGGTGGAAAACCACAGGCGGCTCTTTTTTCATAGAGGCTCTCAGCTGTTGGCGCTGGTGTCGTTCACGATCTTTTTGGCGGGCAGCTTGTTCATGGCAGAGCTGTTCAGGCTGTGGGCCAGCTCTGCACCGCTGGAAGCCAGTGCATCGTCCAGCTCGCTGCCCTTCATATCGCTCAGGACCTGCTCCCGCAGATCATCCAGAGAGGATACGCTCAGCGGGTCCACACGCACCAGCAGGAGCAGGGTGTAGCCGTTGATCTGCACGGCAGCGGCTTCGCCGTAGGAAAGGCTGCGCAGAGCATCGGCAGCACCGTCCTGCGTAAAGGACGAAGCAACATCGCTTTCGGTCAGCAGCTCGGTCTGGACGCTGGCGCTGTCGTCGGAAGTTTTGCCGTCCAGCACAGCGTAGATGTCCGGCAGGGCATTCTGTGCGGCCTCATGCAGGGCACTCACCTGATCCGAGACTGTCTCGCCGCCTGCAGCGTTGACGCTGTCGGCAGCGGTCTGGGCCAGCCGGAGCATTTTGGTCTTCTGGTCATCGTTGGCAAAGGCATAGGTGCTGGTGTTGTACAGCGGGATGCTGATATAGCAGATCTCGTACATGCTGTCGTCCAGATGGCTGGTCAGCTCGTCGTCCTCCACCGGGGTCTCGCCGTCCGGGCCGTAGACCATATCCAGCAGAGCGGTGTGCTCCACCTGCAGGCGCTCGTAGGCCTTGATGGTCTCCAGACCGATGCCGTTGGCGGTGTAGGTGTCGCCGTACTGGTCCATCATCTGCTGGGCATAACGGTCGGCAGTGGCGATCTGCTCGTCGGTCAGCTCACCGCCCAGTGCCTTGAAGCGGGCATCCACAGCAGCCAGCGTTTCCAGCGTCTGCTGGGTCTGCTGGGCCACGTAGTCGCTGACCACGGCGGTCTCGCCGCTGTCAGAGTCAGTGGTGATCGTCTCCTTCAGAAAGGCTTTTACATCCGAGGCGTCCTGATCGCTGCCGGCCAGCTGTGCCGCCTGCTGATAGGCTCCGTACTGGGCCAGCAGATACATGCCGGAGGTGATCTCAAAATCACCGATGCTGCCCACGGTGTCCGGGGTGGAAATGGTGCAGCCTGCAAAGCTGAAGGTGAGTGCCAGCGCGCAGACCAGTGCAAGAAGTTTCTTTTTCATGGTTGTTGCTCCTAGTATTTGATAATTGATAGGCGAGGACGCTGCAGATCATTTGCTGTCTTTTGCTTTTTCTCCGCCATTCAGGATCTCTGCCATCGCCTTGAGGATGCTTTGCAGCAGCTCCAGCGGCTTTTCGTCGGGCTGAAGCGTGACCGAGAGGTAGGGCCGATTGCCTGCACCGGCGGTGACACGGCCGTTGAAGGCTACCAGCAGGCCCCGGATCATGGGCAGATCCAGACTTTCCAGCTGCAGGGTGAGGATGTCCTTTTTCTGGGTCACTTCGGTCACGCCCACAGCGCTGGCCTGCACGCGCACCAGTGACACGTTCACCAGATCGCTCACCGAGGGCGGCGGGTCGCCGTAGCGGTCGATGAGCTCGTCCAGCACATCGGCGGCGTCCTCTGCCGTCTGGATGGCGGCAATGCGCTTATAAGCCTCAATGCGGCCCGGGCCGTCTGCGATATACTTCTCCGGGATGAAGGCATCCACCCGCAGGTCCACAAGGCATTCGCTCTTGTCCCGCCGGACAGGTTCGCCCTTGGCCCGGGCGATGGCCTGCCCCAGCATCTTCACGTAGAGGTCGTAGCCCACGGCCTCCATGTGGCCGTGCTGGCTGTGGCCCAGAAGACTGCCTGCACCCCGGATCTGCAGATCCCGCATGGCGATGCGGAAGCCGGAGCCGAAGGCCGTGAACTCCCGGATAGCGGAGAGCCGCTTCTGGGCGATGTCGGTCAGGGTCTTGTCCCGCCGGAAGGTGAAGTAGGCATAGGCTTTGCGGCCGGAGCGGCCCACCCGGCCTCTTATCTGGTACAGCTGGGCAAGGCCCATGCGGTCGGCGTCCTCGATGATGAGGGTGTTGCAGTTGCGCACGTCGATGCCGGTCTCAATGAGGGTGGTGCACACCAGAATGTCGATCTCACCGTTCAGCAGATGCTGCCACACGGGGTTCAGCTCTTCCTCGGTCATCTTACCGTGGGCAATGCCGATGCGTGCGCCGGGCACCAGCTTGCTCACATGGGCGGCGCAGGCTTCGATGTTGTCCACCCGATTGTGCAGGTAGTACACCTGCCCGCCCCGGGCAAGCTCCTTCTTCATGGCTTCGGCAAGGATGACGTCGTTGTATTCCAGCACAAAGGTCTCCACGGGCTGCCGCTCGATGGGCGGCTGTTCAATGGTGGAAAGGTCCCGGATGCCGCTCATGGCCATGTTCAGGGTGCGGGGGATGGGAGTGGCCGACAGGGTGAGCATGTCCACCCCGATGAAGTTCTCCTTGAGCTTTTCCTTGTGCTTGACGCCGAAGCGCTGCTCCTCATCGATGATGACAAGGCCGAGGTCGTGGAACTTCACGTCCTTGGACAGCAGCCGGTGGGTGCCCACCACGATGTCCACACTGCCCGACTGCAGGCCCCGGAGGGTCTCCTTCTGCTGCTTTGCGGTGCGGAAGCGGGACATCATCTCCACCTTCACCGGGAAGGCTTCCATGCGGGAGAGGATGGTGTTGTAGTGCTGCCATGCCAGCAGGGTGGTGGGGGCAAGGATGGCACACTGCTTGCCGCCCATCACGCACTTGAAGGCGGCGCGCAGGGCCACTTCGGTCTTGCCCACGCCTACGTCGCCACACAGCAGCCGGTCCATGGGCCAGCCCTTTTCCATGTCCTGCTTGATCTCGGCGGTGGCGTTCAGCTGGTCGTCGGTCTCGTCGTAGTCAAAGCGGGTCTCAAAGTCCCGCTGCCAGTCGCCGTCCGGCGGGAAGGCGTAGCCCGTGGCCTGACGGCGGCGGGCGTACAGCTCAATGAGCTCCTGCGCCATTTCCTCGGTGGCTTTTTTCACCTTGGCGCGGGTGCGCTGCCACTCGGCACCGCCCAGCTTTGCCAGCTTTA
Source organism: Faecalibacterium sp. HTF-F (assembly GCF_023347535.1). Classification (NCBI taxonomy): domain Bacteria; kingdom Bacillati; phylum Bacillota; class Clostridia; order Eubacteriales; family Oscillospiraceae; genus Faecalibacterium; species Faecalibacterium wellingii. The sequence goes on along the minus strand of NZ_CP094473.1, from coordinate 2,486,574 downwards.
CCTTTTCCTCGTCGCCGGGGGCGGTGTAGCGGCTCAGCAGGTCCAGCTGGGTTACCGGCACGTACAGCACGTCCGAGCCGGAATACTGTACCTTGAGGTAATCTTTCGTGGCGCCCTGCACTTCCAGCCGCTGGATGCCCGCATACATGCCGATGCCGTGGCTCTGGTGCACCACATAGTCCCCAGGCTTGATGTCCGAAAGGCTGGAAAGGGCGTTCTTGTTCTTTTTGCGCTTCTTGGTCTCGGCGGCGGTCTCTTCCTCCAGACCGTGCCGACGGCTGGACAGCACCGCCGCATGGGCAAACGGGAAGGTGCACCCGGCGGTCAGATGACCCGGCAGCACCTGCACGATGCCTTTTGTGGGCCGCACATCCCGGCTCATGCTCACGGAGTAGCCCTTGTCGGCAAGGTCGCGGGTGAGGGCGGCGGCACCCTTGGGGGTGCCGGAGAACAGGGTAACGGCATAGCCCTGCGCAATGAGGGGGTCCAGATCCTCCCGCAGGGAAGCGAGGTCGCCGTTCCAGTTGGGGGCGGCAAAGGCTTCGGCGTTGATGAGATCTTTCAGTTTGAATTCGTTCATGCCGCGCAGGAAGTTCTCGCACAGCAGGGTGCTCTGCTTCTGGGCGGAAGCGGCAAGGTCGTCCATGGTCTGGTAGAGCACATCCAGCCCGGGGCAGAGCACGCCCTCCTCCAGCAGGCCGGTCAGCTCCTCGCTGCGGCGGAACTCGGTGGCCTTCTGGGCGTCCCGGATGCCGCCCACCTCGTCCAGAATGAACAGCGGCGTGTCCAGATGATCCAGCAGGGTGGCCGGGTCCGGATAGCGCAGGCCGTAGTATTTATCCATAGCTTCCGGCATCAGGCCGGAGTCCAGCTGAGCAAGGTCGGCTTCCGTGGCCTTTTCCAGTGCGGTGCGGTGCCGGCCGCGCGCCTTCTTGATGGCGGCACGCAGGGCCTCGGCGGTCTCAGCTGTGTCGCCGAACAGCACCTCGCGGGCAGGGGAAAGATAAATTTTATCCAGTGCGCTGTCCCGCCGCTGAGTGAGCAGGTCAAAGGAGGAAATGGAATCGATCTCATCGTCCCAGTATTCCACGCGGGCGGGCTGGCGCATATCCGGCGCATAGATATCCACGATGTCGCCGCGCACGCTGAACTGTCCCGGGCCGTCCACCTGACTGCGCCGCACATACCCGGCGGCGAACAGCCGGGCCACAAGACCCTCGCGGTTGTACACCATGCCGGGTTTGAGGGTAAGAGTGTTCTTTAAAAATTCATCCCGGGGCACGGTGTACTGCAACAGCGCTTCGGCGGGTACGCAGACCGCGTTCAGCCGCCCGCCTGCAAGGGAGCCCAGCACCGAAAGGCGGCGGTACTCGTATTCGCGGCCCGCGCCCTCCACCGGGCGCAGCATGAAGTCCCGGGGCGGGAACACGGCGGCAGAAAGGCCCAACGCCTTGAGATCGTCCGCAAAGTGGGTGGCCTCGGCCTCGCCGGGGGTCACGATGCACAGCACCCGGCCAAGGTCTTTTTGCAACGCGGCGTACAGCAGGGCACGGCCTGCGGGCGGCAGACCGAACAGCGCGGCAGGGCCAGGCTTTGCAAAGCTGGCGGCGATCTTCTGATATTCCGGTGTGGCCTTGAGCAAGGCTTCGTACATGAAAAAACCTCCTTTCTCGAAACCCTCTCAGTCATCGCTGGCGCGATGCCAGCTCCCCCGAAAGGGGGAGCTTTTGACAAAGAGATCTCGTTTATTATTAAGGGAAAGTTTATGGGGTGATGCGGAAAAGCTCCCCCCTCGGGGGAGCTGTCGCCGTCAGGCGACTGAGAGGGTTCGTTCCGCTTTACCCGTTATACTTGCTTTGTGCCAGACTCAGCTTGCCGTCCATGATGAGCTTTGCGGCGGCCTCAAGGTCGGGGTAGCGGTCGGCGATGGCTTTGGCGTCCTCCGGCGGGAACTTGCCCAGCACCCATGCGGCAAGGTCGTAGTCCGGGTGGGGCTTTGCGCCGATGCCGATGCGGATGCGGGGGAAGTTCTCCCCGCCCAGCCGGGCGATGATGCTCTTCAGGCCGTTGTGCCCGCCGGCAGAACCGGAGGGGCGGATGCGCAGCTTGCCGGGCGCCTGCGTGATATCATCGCACAGCACCAGCACATGGTCGGCAGGGATCTTGAAAAAGCCCGCCATGGGGGCGATGGAATCGCCGGAGAGGTTCATGTAGGTCAGGGGTTTCAGCAGCACCACCTTGTGGCCGTCCACCTCGCCCTGTCCCCACAGGCCCTGGAATTTGGTCTTTCCAACAGAGATGTTCCACTTGTCGGCCAGCACGTCCAGCGCGGCAAAACCGGCGTTGTGGCGGGTGCCGTCATATTTTGCTTCGGGGTTGCCCAGCCCTGCAATGAGCCAGATATCGTTTTCATTCATGATATGATAATACCTTTTCCTGATAATAGTGTGATACAACATCTAAGTATAACATACGCGCGCGCAAAAAGATATACATTATAAGCAAAAAATGCCCTCGGGCCGTGCGGCCGGAGGGCAAAAGGGATTATTGCAGCTTCAGTGTGAGGGCAGAGCGTTACTTGCTCTGCTCATTTTCCAGCTTCTGCTTTTTGGCAATGTAGGCTTCCATCTTGGGTTCTGCCCAGCCCTCCAGATTGGTCTGGCGCTCCCGGGCGATGCCCAGTGCCTGTGCGGGCACATCCTTGGTGATGGTGCTGCCGGCGGCGGTGTAGGCACCATCGCCCACCTTGACCGGGGCCACAAGATTGGTGTTGCAGCCGATAAAGCAGTAATCGCCGATCTGGGTGCGGAACTTATCCTTGCCGTCGTAGTTGCAGGTGACGGTGCCGCAGCCGAAGTTGCAGTACTTGCCCACGTCGCTGTCGCCGATGTAGGTCAGGTGGCTCACCGTGTTGCCCCGGGCAAAGTTGGAGTTCTTGGTCTCCACGTATGCACCCAGATGCACGCCGTAGTCGGTGACGGTGTTCACCCGCACATGGGTGAAGGGACCGATATTGTTGTGGGGGCCGATGTGGCTGCTGTACACCTGACTGGCGTTGACGGTGCTGCCCTCATCTACGATGCTGTCCTCGATGAGGGTGTTGGGGCCGATGATGCAGCCTGCACCGATGACTGTTCTGCCGCGCAGGATGGTACCGGCCAGAATGACGGCACCCGGGGCAATGACCACGTCCGGTGCGATCTGAACGGTGCGGCTGTCGATGACCACACCGTTTGCGATATGCTGCAGCAGAATAACCTCACGGGCGGCTTCGGCGGCATCCAGCTGCTCACGCGCTGCGTTCAGCGCAGCAGAAGATACAGAATTTTCCATACGATAGATCTCCCTTCCGGCACGGTGCTCTCCCGGCGGGCAGACCAGCTTTTTCTGCCCGGAGAAATGTTGCATCCATATCCAAAGATGGATACAACAGGAGATATGTGCCGACAAAAAAGAAAAGCTGAAATTACAGGGATAGAAAGTTGTATCCAACAGGCGGGGAAACCGCGTCAGAAAACGAAAAACCTCTCGAACTTTCTCCCATTCTATACTACCTTAAAACTTGGCAAATTTCAAGGGATTTGCATAAAAAATAACAGACAAATTCGGGATTTTGCATGGTGGAAAGGAATGGATTTTCTGGTATAATAGTTTAGCATTCACAAACAATGTTCATCGGTCGAGTTTTTAAGACAAGGCAAACGATGAGACTGCGGTGCGGCTGTGCTGCAGTCACGAATGGGAGGTAAACAACGCATGAGCAAAAAGTATCTGTACTACTTCAGCGAAGGCAATGATGCTTTCGGCGGCGACAAAGTCACCATGAAGAATACTCTGGGCGGCAAGGGTGCTGGTCTGGCAGAAATGACCGCAGCCGGTATGCCGGTGCCGCAGGGTTTCACCATCACCACCGACGCCTGCACCCAGTATTATGCAGACGGCCGTCAGATCAATGACGAGATCACTGCTGATATCTTTGAGCACCTCAAGGGTCTGGAAGAGATCACCGGCAAGAAGTTCGGCGATAACCAGAACCCCCTGCTGGTCTCCGTCCGTTCCGGCGCACGTCAGTCCATGCCCGGCATGATGGACACCATCCTGAACCTGGGCCTGAACGACGAGGCTGTTGAAGGTCTGGCAAAGAAGACCGGCAACGCCCGTTTTGCATACGACTGCTACCGTCGCTTTGTGCAGATGTTCGCGGACGTCGTTATGATGGTCCCGAAGAGCCTGTTCGAGGTCGAGATCGATAAGATGAAGGAAGCCAAGGGCGTCAAGAATGACGTTGACCTGACTGCTGACGACCTGAAGGAACTGGTCGGCGTCTTCAAGAAGATCTACGAAGAGAACGAGGGCAAGCCGTTCCCCCAGGATCCCCGCGATCAGCTGATCGAGGCTGTCAAGGCCGTCTTCCGCAGCTGGGACAACCCCCGTGCAAATGTCTATCGTAAGATGAACGAGATCCCCTACGAGTGGGGCACTGCAGTCAACGTTCAGCAGATGGCATTCGGCAACTCCGGCGACCGCTCCGGCACCGGCGTTGCATTCACCCGTGATCCCGCCACCGGCGCTAAGAAGCTGATGGGCGAGTACCTGATCAATGCACAGGGCGAGGACGTCGTCGCAGGCGTGCGCACTCCTTCTCCCATCAGCCACCTGAAGGATCAGATGCCTGAGGTGTACGATCAGTTCGTTGAGATCGCAACCCGTCTGGAGAACTACTTCCGCGATATGCAGGATATGGAGTTCACCATCGAGGACGGCCACCTGTACATGCTGCAGACCCGTAACGGCAAGCGTACCGCACAGGCTGCTCTGCAGATCGCATGTGATCTGGTGGACGAGGGTATGATCACCGAGCAGGAAGCTGTCCTGCGCGTGGAGCCCAAGCAGCTGGATACCCTGCTGCATCCCCAGTTCGACGCTGCTGCCCTGAAGGCCGCCGAGGTCGTCGGCAAGGGTCTGGCAGCTTCTCCCGGTTCTGCCTGCGGTCAGATCGTCTTTACTGCTGAAGAGGCAGAGGAGATGGTCAAGTCCGGCAAGATGAAGAAGGTCGTTCTGGTGCGTCTGGAGACTTCTCCCGAGGATATCGTGGGCATGCAGGTCTCTCAGGGCATCCTGACCGTCCGCGGCGGCATGACCAGCCACGCAGCTGTTGTTGCCCGTGGTATGGGTACCTGCTGTGTCTCCGGCTGCGGCAATGACAACGAGGTCAAGATCGACGAGGAAGCAAAGACCTTCGAGATCAACGGCCACAAGTTCGTCGAGGGCGACTGGATCTCCATCGATGGTTCCACCGGCAACATCTACGGCGAGCAGGTCGCTACCGTGGCCGCTACCGGCAATAAGAACTTCAACCGCTTCATGGGCTGGGCAGACGCTGCTCGTCAGCTGCTGGTCATGACCAACGCTGATAACCCGCGCGACGCACAGCAGGCAGTGGATCTGGGTGCTGAGGGCATCGGCCTGTGCCGTACCGAGCACATGTTCTTCGCCGAGGATCGCATCAAGGCTGTCCGTGAGATGATCTGCGCACGTACCGTGGAAGAGCGCGAAGCTGCTCTGGCCAAGGTCGAGCCGTTCCAGCAGGGTGACTTCGAGGCCATGTACCGCATCATGGGTGAGCGCCCGATGACCATTCGTTATCTGGATCCGCCTCTGCACGAGTTCCTGCCCACCAAGGACGAGGACATCAAGGAGCTGGCTGCCGATATGGGCATGACCTTCGATGACCTGAAGAACGTGGTTACTTCTCTGCATGAGTTCAACCCCATGATGGGTCACCGCGGCTGCCGTCTGGCTGTCACCTACCCCGAGATCGCAGCTATGCAGACCCGCGCTGTCATCAAGGCTGCTCTGAACGTCTCTGCTGAGACCGGTCATGTGATCACCCCGCACATCATGATCCCGCTGGTCGGCGAGGTCAAGGAGCTGAAGTTCGTCAAGGACGTTGTGGTCAAGGTCGCAGATGAGCTGATCGCTGCCGCAGGCGTTGAGATGAAGTATCAGGTCGGTACCATGATCGAGATCCCCCGCGCAGCCCTGACTGCCGGCGAGATCGCCAAGGAAGCTGAGTTCTTCAGCTTCGGCACCAACGACCTGACCCAGATGACCTTCGGCTTCAGCCGTGATGACGCTGCCAAGTTCCTGGGCGCATACTACGAGAACAAGATCTACGAGAGCGATCCGTTCCAGCATCTGGATCAAATCGGCGTCGGCAAGCTGGTCAAGATGGCTGCCCACGACGGCCGCGAGACCCGTCCCGATCTGGGTCTGGGCATCTGCGGCGAGCACGGCGGCGACCCCACGAGCGTGGAGTTCTGCCACAATGTCGGTCTGGACTACGTCAGCTGCTCTCCCTTCCGTGTGCCTATCGCACGTCTGGCTGCCGCTCAGGCTGCTATCAAGAACCCCCGCAAGTAATTGCGTGAGCGCTTGAAAAAGCACCAATAAAACAAACGAACCGCCCCGGTTTCCGAAGCAGGAAGCCGGGGCGGTTTTTTGCACAAAGAAGAAAGCTTTTTTTCGGAACTTTGATGAATTTGAGTGGTGCCGTTGACAGCAGAAAGGCAGAGGCGTATCTTTGAAACGGAAATCAGAGTATGGCAGGATGAAAATGCCGACCGGATGAGAATGGAACGGACGGGCTGTTTTTCATTTCCGGAGATAAAGCCATGAAAGTACGGATTATGGGACATGTCGTCTACTATGCTTAATACATGGGATACACGACCCATCAGGAAAGGAGCAAAAATGAGACGGATGCTGGATCGATCACGGCTTCTGGCCGGCAAAACGGACCCGGAAAATAGCAATCTGTGGCTGCCGCTCTGGATGCACCTGCGGGATACGGCAGAGATCATGGAGCTTCTGGTGCGGAAATGGCTGCCCGACAGCGTAAAAAAGGCATCCGGATTGGAAGAGGAAGAATTGGTGCAGCTGGCCCGCTTTTTGGGCTGGGGGCACGATCTGGGTAAGGCGATTTTAATCTTCCAGAGCACGATCATGCAGTGCTTGCCCGAGGCGAAACAACGGCTGGAACGCCTGACACCGCTGAGCTGCCAGAAACTGAACCGGCGCGAAACGCCCCATGCCCGGGCGAGTGAAGCAATTTTGAGAAAATTGGGGTGCCCTGGCGGGATCGCTTCGGTCGCGGGTGCCCATCATGGCAAGCCGCAGGACGGCACAGAAGTTGACAAACAGTTTACATGCTGGGAAGTCAACTACTACCCGGAAGAGCAAAAGGGCATCTGGGAGGGCTTTTGGAACGAATTGCTTCAAGAGGCACTGCAGGACAGCGGCTATTCCGGGGTGGACGCGCTGCCGGTGCTCAATCAGCCCGAAGAGATTTTGCTGACGGGGCTTTTGATCATGGCGGACTGGATCGCCAGCAACACGGATTATTTCCCGCTGATCCCTGTGGAAGAGCCGGGAAGTGAGGCGGTTTATCCGGAACGTGCGGATCGGGCGTGGCGCGAATGGGATAAACAGGAGACTGCTTCACCCTGGGCGGCGCAGACCACCATTGCAGAGCCGGAGGAGTTTGCAAAGCGGTTTGGCTTTGCTCCAAATGCGGTGCAGCAGGCGGCTATGGAAGCCGCTAACACCATGGATGCACCGGGCATTTTGATCCTGGAAGCTCAGATGGGCGTGGGCAAGACCGAGGCGGCGCTGGCGGCAGCGGAAATTCTGGCGGCACGCTTTGGAGCGGGCGGCATCTTCTTTGGCCTGCCCACGCAGGCAACGGCAAACGGGCTTTTTCCGCGTCTGCTGCAATGGGCAGTAAACCAGCCTGATGACCTGCCCAGATCGATCCGGCTTGCGCACGGCATGGCGGAACTGAACGAAGAATATATCCGTCTGCAGCAACAGCCGGTGCGGGTGCAGGACGACTGGGACGACCCGGAAGCAGAAGAGCAGCGGGTGCAGGTGCATCAGTGGTTCCGGGGCAGCAAGCAGGCACTGCTGGCAAACTTTGTCATCGGCACGGTAGACCAGCTGTTGATGGCGGCACTGTGCCAGAAGCATGTGATGCTGCGCCATCTGGGCCTTGCGGGCAAGGTGGCGATCGTGGACGAATGCCACGCTTATGATGCGTACATGAACCGCTATCTGGACCGTGCGCTGGAATGGCTGGGCTGGTACAAGGTGCCGGTGATCCTGCTGTCGGCCACTCTGCCCGCCCGGCGGCGTGCAGAGCTGATCGAGGCTTACCAGCAAAAGCGCCGCCCCGGCCCGGATGCGCCGTGGAAAACCAGCTGCGGCTATCCGCTGCTGACATGGACGGACGGTGCACAGGTGCAGCAAAAGATCATCCCGCTGGATACGGCCGCCCGGAATGTGCAGACGGTGCGCCTGACAACGGAAGAACTGCCCGATTTCCTGTCCCAGAAAATGCAGGCTGGCGGCTGCGCGGGCGTCATCGTCAATACGGTGCGCAAAGCGCAGGAGGCGGCGCAGCGGCTGCGTCAGGTGCTGCCCGAAAAGGAAGTGCAGGTGTTCCATGCGCAGTTCCTGATGCCAGACCGCGCCGCGCGGGAACAGGAGCTGATGCGGCGCATCGGTAAGCGCTCCACCGCTGCAGAGCGTGATGGGCTGATCGTGGTAGGTACGCAGGTATTAGAGCAGTCGTTGGATGTGGATTTCGATGTAATGGTTACAGAGCTTTGCCCGATGGATCTGCTCTTACAGCGCATCGGCCGTCTGCAGCGCCACCCAAATCGGTCTCGTCCGCAGCCGCTGCAAACAGCGGTCTGTGCTGTGCTGGACACGGGCACAGAGGAATTTGACAGGGGCAGCGAGGCAGTGTACGGTCAGTGGCTGCTCTGGCGCACCCGGGCATGCCTTCCGGAGAGCATCTGCCTGCCCGAAGATATCTCTCCGCTGGTGCAGAAAGTCTACGGCTGGGAACAGGCCGATGCCCTGCCTGAAACGGAACGGAGTGAGAGTATGTGCAAAGCCTACGAGTTTGCGCAGGCCCAGCGCAAAGAGCGGGCGCAGGTGTATCTTGTGCCGCAGCCCAAAGTGCACAAAAGATTCAAACAACTCAATACCTTGGATGGCTGGATGCAGAATGTGGGTGCACATTCTGATGCAGCTGCCCGGGCGGCAGTGCGGGACGGCGACCCCTCGGTGGAGGTGCTGGCGATGCAGCGCCGGGCAGACGGAAGCATCCACTTCCTGCCGTGGCAGGAAAACGGCAGAGCGGTCGCATCCGACCAGCCGCCGCAGCCCGAAGACGCTTTGCAGATCGCTCGGCAGAAGCTGCGGCTCCCGGCGGTGTTCGGCAAAGTGTGGAAGGTGGACGAGGTCATCCGGGAACTGGAAGCGGACAACCGCAGCGGCCTTGCGGCGTGGCAGCTGTCTCCGCTGCTGCACGGAGAACTGGTGTTGCTGCTGGACGAAAACCTGACCGCCCATCTTGCGGGCATGGAGCTTTGTTATGACCGTGAAAACGGCCTGACCTACCAAAAGGAGGAAACGGATGAAGGAGATCGAATTTAACCTGTTGACAGAGCCGTGGGTCCGGGTTCGTCGGCCAGACAATACGGTGCAGGAAGTTTCTTTGACGGACGCACTGCTCCATGCGCAGGATTATGTGGATCTGGCAGGCGAAATGCCCACGCAGGACGCCGCCATGCTGCGGCTGCTGCTGGCGGTGCTGTTTACCGTGTTTTCCCGCGTGAGTGTGGAAGGTGAGCCAGAACCGTTTGAAGAAGAGGATGATGCTCTGGCTCGCTGGGGAGATCTGTGGCAGCTGGGGCATTTCCCGGAGCAGCCGCTGCGGGACTATCTGGAACAGTGGAAAGACCGCTTCTGGCTGTTCCACCCGACACATCCCTTCTGGCAGGTGCCGGGGGCTGAAATCGGGACAGCCTGCAGCGCGGCGATGCTCAACGGCGAAATGATAGAGAGCAAAAATAAACTCCGACTCTTTCCGTTGTATGCAGGGCAGAGCAAGGAGCAGCTGAGCTACCCACAGGCGGCGAGGTGGCTGCTGTCTGTGAACGGTTTTGATGATACTTCTTTGAAGCCAAAAGGAAAGAATCTGCCATCTATAAGTGTTGGCTGGCTGGGGAGTCTTGGCTATATTCAGGCGCTGGGGAACAACCTGTACGAAACATTGATGCTGAATCTTACCCTGCTGAAGGATGGCCAGGAATACTGGAGTGAAAACCGCCCGTGCTGGGAACTGGAGACCCCAAGGAGCGCAGAGCGCACGAAAATCCCCTGCCCGGACGACCCGGCACAGCTGCTGACCCTGCAATCCCGACGGCTTCTGCTGCACAGGACAGAGGGAATGGTGGATGGCTACTTTGCATTGGGCGGCGATTTCTTCTCCAAAGAAAATGCTTTTGCGGAGCAGATGACCGTCTGGCGCAACGCTGCCAAAAAGAACGAGCCGGCGGTATTTGTGCCCTGCCGCCATGACCCAGCCCGGCAGTTCTGGCGGGAGTTTCCGGCGGTGTTTTGTCGGGACAGTGGCCACCGCCCCGGCGTGGTACGCTGGGCGGAGAAGCTACAGGAACAGCGGCTGGGAATCCTGGACTCCCGGCGGAAGGTCCATTTCCGCATCGTTGGAGTGCTTTACGCCACCCAGAACCACATCGAAGATATCTTCAGCGACAGCCTGACCTTTCAGGCAGGGCTGTTGGACGAACTGAGCTGCAAATGGCAGGAGCGCATCGTAAGAGAGATCAATAACTGCGAAAAAGCAGCACAGTGTGTGGGGTATCTGGCGCAGGATATCGCCATTGCAGCCGGGAACAAAAATGAAAATGTCGGCGGCTCTGTCCGTGCACAATTCTACTTTGCAGTGGATCAGCCCTTCCGCCAGTGGCTGCAAAAGATCAATGCAAATCAAAAGAACTATGATGAAATGGAACTGTGCTGGCAGGTACAGGCGCGCAGCATCGCGAAAAAGCTGGGGGAACAGATGGTGATGGAGGCCGGAAACGCCGCCCTGAAAGGACACCGCATTGTGGTGGATAAGGGCAAAAAAACGGAGCGCACCATCCTGTATACCTCGCCAAAGGCCTATAACATTTTTCGCGCAAAGCTTTGGGAGATCTATCCCAAAACAGAATCATAAAGGGGGAATTGGATGAAAACACAGGACGTCAGAATCTATACGGCGCAGCGGCTGCACTGGCTTTGGGCCCTGCCGGACAACCAGCGGCGGGCAGAACTGGCAAAGCTGCGGCGGGGCGTTGGCCGCGCACCCGGCGATCTGCCGGAGCTGTGGGGGAGTTTTCTGCGGGGAATGCCGGAAAGCTTTCAGGGCGGGAAAAACGGCCCTTCCCACGCAGAGTGGGCGGTCTACCTTGCCCTGACCCTGTACGCCGTGCATCAGCAGGGAAACGACCAGCCCATGAACCGCCCGGGCAATACGCTGGGCCGGGCGGTGCGCCAGCTGGCAGAGCGGAACACCCCTGCCGGACAGGACTGGACCGAAGCCAGCGTGCTGCGGCGGTTCAATGCGCTGGCCACCGCAGAAGAGATCACCGAGATCAGCCACCATCTGCGGGGCATGATCCAGCTGCTGAGCGCCGCAAAGAATGGCGGCATCCCGCTGGACTATCCGCAGCTTGCGGCAGACCTGTATGAATTGCAATGCACCGACCCGCGGTATGCGCAGATCCCCGCCAACGTCCGTCTGCGGTGGGGACAGGACCTGTACCGTGACTCGAAGCCTGCACCGGAAGAGAATGAAAAGGAGAATTGACCATGAACAAGCGCCTGTATGTTGATTTCCACATTTTGCAGACCGTACCGCCCAGCTGCATCAACCGGGACGACACCGGCAGCCCCAAAACGGCCGTGTACGGCGGTGTGACCCGTGCCCGGGTATCCTCGCAGGCGTGGAAGCACGCCATGCGCGCTGCCTTTGCGGAAAACGCCCGGCTGGATGTGGGCAAGCGCACCAAAAAAGTTGCCGATCTGGTGAAGGAGCAGATCCTTGTGCTGGACTCGGAACAGAAGAAAGCAGACAAGATGGCAAAAGAGGCTCTGAAATATGTTGGTATTAAGAGCGATGATAAAAAGGGAACGGATGCCTTGGTTTTCATAAGTTCTGCACAGGCAAAGGCGCTGGCAGAGCTGGCTGTTGGAGGATGCACGAAGGATGAAAAATATGAAGAGGCGTTGAGAGAAAATCCTTCGGCAGATATGGTGCTGTTTGGCCGCATGGTGGCGCAAAAAGCTTCCTTGAAATATGATGCCGCTGCGCAGGTGGCCCACAGCATCTCCACCCATGCCGTGCAGAACGAGTACGATTACTTTACCGCAGTGGACGATTGTCAGGCAGAGGACAATGCCGGTGCAGGCCATCTGGGCACGGTGGAGTACAACTCCTCCACCCTGTACCGCTATGCCACGGTGAATGTGATGGAGCTGGCCGGGAAGCTGGGCGCAGAGCAGGCAGCGGAAACGGTGCGGGCCTTTGGCGAGGCGTTTTTGTTCTCCATGCCCACCGGCAAACAGAACAGCTTTGCAAACCGCACCCTGCCGGATGCAGTCTATGTGACCATCCGGGAAGATCAGCCGGTGAACCTGTGCGGCGCATTCGAGCGTGCCGTGCCCCGCAGTATGCAGGGCTATGCCGAACCTTCCAAGGCGGCGCTGGCACAGTACGCGCAGCAGATGTACAGCAGCTTTGCCGAGGCCCCGGCCCAGAGCTTTACCGTGGGCAGCGGTCTGGAGGCACTGGCTCCGGCACAGACGGCAAAGGCCATGCTGGACGCGCTGGAAAAGGCTGTCCGGGATGCGCTTGCCGGAAATGAGGTGGGGTAATGGCAACGCTGTTGCTTCGGCTGGCGGCGCCTTTGCAGGCGTGGGGCGCGGACTCCAAATTTGAGACCCGCAAAACCAATCGGGAACCCACCAAAAGCGGCGTCATCGGCCTTCTGGCGGCGGCTCTGGGGCTGCGGCGGGACGAGAGTGAAGCGCTGGCCCGGCTGGCACAGCTGCGGTTCGGCGTCCGCGTGGAGCGGGAAGGGCAGCTGCTTGTGGACTACCACACTGCAAAGGCGCAGGACCAAAAGACCTCTTATGTGACCTACCGCCACTATCTGCAGGATGCCGTGTTTCTGGCTGGGATCGAAAGCGAAGACACTGCCCTTTTGCAGCAGCTGCAGCAGGCGCTGCTGCACCCGGCCTTTCCGCTGTATCTGGGCCGCCGGTCCTGCCCGCCCACCCTGCCGCTTTGTCTGGGACTGCGGCAATGTTCTTTGCAGGAAGCACTGCAGACAGAACCGCCTCTGTGTCCGGGGCGGCATTGGCGGCTGGTGCTGGACGCCGACCCGCTGGAGCCGGGCACGGCTGTGCAGCGGGATGTGCCGGTCAGCTTTGACCCGCGCCATCGGCAGTACGGCTACCGCTCGGCGCGGGAGCTCTGGCAGACCATGCCGGACAGCCCGGAAAAGACGGAGCATGACCCGTTCCGGGAATTGTAAAGGGGGCGAGAGGATGTATTTATCACGGGTAGAGCTCGATCCCACCCGCCGCAGCACCATGGCAGCACTGGCGGCACCGCAGAAATTGCACGGCGCAGTGGAAAGCGCCTTTACGGGGGAGCGCCGCCGCAGGCTGTGGCGGCTGGATCGTCTGGGAGGGCGGCTGTATCTGCTGCTGCTCAGCGAGGATGTGCCGGAGCTGTCCGGCGTGGTGGAGCAGTTCGGCACCGGAGCGGCTGCGGAGACCCGCAGCTACGACCCGCTTTTGCAGCGGGTGGAGCCGGGCAGCAGCTGGCAGTTCCGGCTGACCGCAAATCCCACCAAATGCTGCAAAGACCCCAAGGCACCCGCAGAGCGGGGAACTGTGGCGGCGCACTGCTCGACAAAGTATCAGAAGCAGTGGCTGCTGGACCGCGCTGCAAAGCATGGCTTTGCTTTGCGGGAAGAGGAATTTACTGTGACCCGGGTGCAGTGGCAGCACTTTGCCAAGCATGGCATCCGGCCTGTGACCCTGCTGGCAGTGACCTACGAGGGTGTTTTGCAGGTGACCGACCCAGAGCAGTTCCGGGCACTGCTGTGTCAGGGTATGGGACGCGGCAAGGCCTACGGCCTTGGGCTGATGACCGTCATGCGCGGAGGAAACTGAGATGGACGAGATGCCGGGCATGATCCGGCCGGACCTGCAGGCACTGCCGCAGGTGAAGGACCGGATGACCTTTTTGTATCTGGAACACTGTACCCTTGGCCGACAGGACGGTGCCATCACCGTGACGGACGAAAAAGGAGTGGTCTCCGTCCCGGCGGCAGGCATCTCGGTGCTGCTGCTGGGGCCGGGAACGCGGGTGACCCACCGGGCCATGGAGCTTATGGGCGACACGGGCGTGGGGGCCGTTTGGGTGGGCGAGCACGGCGTGCGGTATTACGCCCATGGCCGCCCGCTGACCACCCATGCGCAGCTGCTGCTGCGGCAGGCAGAACTGGTCAGCAACACCCGCAAGCATCTGGATGTGGTGCGCAGGATGTATCAGCTCCGCTTCCCGGACGAGGATATCTCCCACCTGACCATGCAGCAGCTGCGGGGCCGCGAGGGCAGCCGCGTGCGGCAGGTGTACCGCAAAGCGTCCAAGGACACCGGTGTTCCGTGGAGCGGCCGGCTGTACCGCCCGGAGGATTTTGCATCCGGCGATGCGGTCAATCAGGCACTTTCTGCCGGGCACGCCTGTCTGTACGGTCTGGCACATGCGGTCATCGTGGCGTTGGGCTGTGCCCCGGGTCTGGGCTTTGTCCATGTGGGGCACGAGTGCTCCTTTGTATACGATATCGCCGACCTGTACAAGGCCGAGGTGACCATTCCCATCGCCTTTGAGGTGGCGGCACAGGCCCCGGAGGACCTGCCTGCTGTGGTGCGCCGCCGGGTGCGGGATGCCATGGTGGAGCATCACATTCTGGAACGCATGGTGCACGATATCCGCTATCTGCTCCTGAATACAGACGAGCCGGAGCAGGAGCCGGAAGTCGTTTACCTGTGGGACGACCGGATCGGCACGGTGGCGAACGGCATCAATTATTTTGAAAAAGAAGAGGGTGAGGAACCATCGTAGTTCTTACCATGACGAACTGCCCGCCGAAGCTGCGCGGCGACCTGTCCAAATGGCTGTGCGAGATCAATACCGGCGTCTATGTGGGCAATGTGAGCAGCCGCGTACGGGATGCGTTGTGGGAGCGGGTATGCCAGAACCTGAAAAACGGACAGGCGACACTGGTGTTCACTGCGGCGGGAGAACAGCGGATGGACTTCCGCACCCACAATACCACATGGGAGACCGTGGATTTTGACGGCATCAAGCTGATGCGGCGGCCGCTGCCCCAGACCCAACAGAGCCAGATCGACCTGAAACCCGGGTTCAGCAAAGCGGCGCAGCAGCAGATGGCGCGGAAAGCGGGCAGAACAAGGCCGGGCACAGGGGATTACACCGTGATCGATCTGGAGACCACCGGACTGAAAGCCGCGTCCGATTCCATCATCGAGTACGGTGCGCTGCGGGTCCGGGACGGTGCGCCGGTGGAGAAACTGACCATACTGGTCTGCAGGGCAGAGAAGATCCCGCCGGAGATCACGGCGCTGACCGGACTCAGCGCCGCAGAGCTGCAGCAGGGAGCAGACCCCCGGGAAGCATTGCAGCGCTTTCTGGCGTTTATTGGAAAGGACCCGCTGGTGGGACATAACATTGCCTTTGATCTGGAGTTTCTGCGCATGGCCTGCAAACAGCATGACTTTCCGATACCGACCAACCGCCAGACGGACCTTGCACAGCTTGCCCGCAGAAAACTTACAAGGATCGCAAATTATAAGCTGGTGACGCTGGCGCAGCATTTTCAATTGGCAGAAAAGGTAGAGCATCGTGCCCTGCCGGACTGCCGTCTGATCCAGCAGGTTTATTGCAAACTGAAGGAAACAGAGGCACAATAGCGGCGTGAGGCACGGTGCTACGGGATCTTTTTAGTCTTTTCCCCGCACATGCGGGGGTGATCCTCTTCCACAGTACGCTTCAGACCTTGATTCTGACTTTTCCCCGCACATGCGGGGGTGATCCCGTAGGTCTGGTACGCATGTCCACACCGATTTTCTTTTCCCCGCACATGCGGGGGTGATCCATAGATCTTGCCAGTTTTACAGGCTTATTATTTCTTTTCCCCGCACATGCGGGGGTGATCCTCAAACGCTATGGTATGAGGATGTGCAAAAGTTCTTTTCCCCGCACATGCGGGGGTGATCCCAGCGGATTCCGCACCGCAAGTTGGAACCGGCACTTTTCCCCGCATACGCGGGGGTGATCCTGTCCCCGGATTCCTTGAGGGATTCCATGGCATCTTTTCCCCGCACATGCGGGGGTGATCCTTGTGTTTGCGGACTTCCCGGGTCAGCTCTTCGCTTTTCCCCGCACATGCGGGGGTGATCCTGGGCTGAGCTCTGGGGGCACTACATCGGCGCGCTTTTCCCCGCACATGCGGGGGTGATCCTCATCGGATTGATGATTTAGAGCATACACAACTCTTTTCCCCGCATACGCGGGGGTGATCCGTAGTGGTCGCCAAAGTACAGGGTGCCCTTGGTCTTTTCCCCGCATACGCGGGGGTGATCCCCCGGATATCTGCATCAACTGCCCGTTGGAGGGCTTTTCCCCGCATACGCGGGGGTGATCCGTAGTGGTCGCCAAAGTACAGGGTGCCCTTGGTCTTTTCCCCGCATACGCGGGGGTGATCCCCCGGATATCTGCATCAACTGCCCGTTGGAGGGCTTTTCCCCGCATACGCGGGGGTGATCCCAACCTTATCATGGTGGACCGGAAGAAGCTGAACTTTTCCCCGCATACGCGGGGGTGATCCTATGCAGATCAACAGCATTGAGCTGTCCGCAAACTTTTCCCCGCATGTGCGGGGTTTGCGAGAAGGAGCCACAGGCAGTGCCGCTGCGGATGCTTTTTTGTCGGCTGCAGATCCTTTGCGGGCCGGCCCTCTGACGCAGGCTGGGCAGAACGTTTTTTATCATTCCACTGAAATTGCACAAGAAAATTCCGGTTCCGTTCACAAAGAGGCGGCTGCACAGTGCTATACTTTTACCAGATCATTCCTTCTGAAAGGAGCCTGTTCTCTTTATGAGCCAACCCACCTCTGCCGCACCTTCCCGCAAAAAGACGACATTTTCGCTGCTGGTGCTCGCCGCACTCACCGGCATCATCGTGCTGTTGTTCAAGGACCACTGGGCCGAGATCACCGCAGCACTTTCGCAGCTGTCCGCATGGCAGGTGCTGGTGGTGCTGGCCATCGGCCTCAGCTATCCGCTGCTGGAAGGGTGCGTGGCGTGGGTCATCGTGCGCAGCCGCATTCCGGGTTTCAGGCTCCGGCAGGGCATCGATACCGCGTGGTGCGGCACCTTTGGCAATGTGGTCACACTGGGCGCAGGCGCCGTGCCGGTGCAGACCTGGTATCTCCACCGCTGCGGCCTGCCGGTGGGCCCGGGTGTGGGCCTGATGACCCTGCAGTACGTGTTCCACAAAACCACCGTGCTGCTGTATGCCACGGTGATGCTGCTGTTGCAGCACAGGTGGCTTGCCGCCAACACCACCGGTGTGATGAATTATCTGCCCATGGCATACGCTGTAGTGGCGGCCATCATTGTGGTGCTGGTGCTGGTGTGCGTATCGCCGCTGGTGCAGGATCTTGCCCGCTGGCTGATGCGTCTGCTGCCCAAAACGGAAAAATGGCAGCAGCGCCGCGCCGACTGGCAGCAGCAGCTGGATGTTCTGGGCGAGGAGAGCCGCCGCCTGCTGGCGGATAAGCCCCGCTGCGCTGAAATTCTGGCATTGCAGGCGGTCAAGCTGTTCGGGCTGTTCTGCCTGCCCTACCTGTGCATCCGGTTCATGGGGCTTTCCCCGCTGGGGTTCTGGCAGGTGCAGCTGCTCACCAGCCTGATGCTGTTTTTGTCCAATGCCCTGCCCAATGTGGCCGGTATGGGCTCCATCGAGACGGCATTCCTGCTGGTGTTCGGCAGCTTTCTGGAGCGGGGCGAGGTGATGAGCGTGATGATGCTCTACCGCATTGCCAGCTATTATGTGGTGTTCGCCGCCAGCGCCGTGGGCTTCTTCTTTGCCCAGCGGCATCTGGGCCAAATGGGAGCGGAGCCGCCAAAGGAGGCATGACTCTTATGAAGGAAAAAGGCATTCTGTCCCGGTTCGGCATCGTTTTGCTCATTCTGCTGGCGCTGGTGCTCATCCTTCCCTCTGTCCGGATCGATCTTGCATCCGGGATCAAGGCCAGTACACAGGCCAGTGTCCGGGTGGAGCACATTCAGAACTTTGCCCGCTCCGCAGAGATGGACGTTCAGCTGCTCTCTGCCGACGACCCGGCCTATCAGCAGATCGCAAACGTGCTCTCCGGCCTTACCTGCGTCAAGCGGTTCAACCAGCGGTATTCTTCCTACAGCCACGAATATCCGGTGGATTCCGTCACCGTGAGCTATTACGATGCGGATGAAAACAACCGCCTGCTGGTCACGGTCTACTCCGACGGCACCGCCATCGTGAACAGCCAGTTCGTGAAGATCAAAACGCCCAAGGGCGGCGCGGAAGAAGTGTACCGTCAGCTGGTGGAGATCGTGAAGTAAACCCTCTCAGTCATCGCTCGGCGATGCCAGCTCCCCCGAAAGGGGAAGCTTCTTTGCATCTGGGCATCTGGCTTAAACGTTTTTCTTCAAACCAAAAGTAGTATCTTTCCGTACTTGCGCATGAAGCTCGCCCTTCGGGAGAGCTG